>JAHFUA010000034.1 GCA_023265315.1 Acidobacteriota bacterium
TTCGACGCACGGGTGGTGGTGGTGTGCGCCGGCATGGAAGGCGCGCTGCCCAGCGTGGTCGGCGGCATGGTGTGTGTGCCGGTCATCGCCGTGCCCACCAGCGTCGGCTATGGCGCGGCATTCCGAGGGCTGGCGGCGCTGCTGGGCATGATGAATTCCTGCGCCTCCAACGTCAGCGTGGTGAACATCGATAACGGATTCGGCGCGGGGTATGTCGCCTCGCTGATCAACCGCCTGTGAAGCCGGTCGCGTCAATCCCGGTGCTGGAGACTGAACGCCTGCGCCTGCGTCCCTTCATGCTCGATGATGACGCAGCAGTTTTCGCGCTGGCTGCGGATCCCGAGGTCGCCCGTTTCGTGCGCTTCGAAGCGCATCGCGACATCGCCGAAACCCGCGCGTTTCTGGAATTGGCTCAGCAGCATTATCGCCGCGGCGATCCCTTCGCTTGGGCCATCGTGCGGCGTGAGGATGACCGGCTGATTGGCAGTTGCGGCTTCGTCAGCCAGGCCGGCGAGCGGCGCTCGGCCGAGATCGGCTACTGGCTGGGCCAGCCGTACTGGGGCAAAGGCTACGCGGTGGAGGCGGCGCGGGCGCTGGTGCGCTTCGGTTTCGAGCAGATGGGTCTGGAGCGGGTCGAAGCCAAGTGCTTCATCGAGAACTCCGCCGGCCAACGCGTCATCGAAAAGCTCGGCATGAAGTTCGACGGAACGGATCGCAGCGAGATGATCAAGGGCAGCTATCCGGAGCTCAGAGTGTACGGAATCGCGAGGGCGGAGTGGGAAAGAGCCGAGCTTCCCTGAAGAGTGTCATTCCGAGCGCAGCGAGGAATCTATGTTTTTGGCCCGGAAATGCATAGATGCCTCGCTTTGCTCGGCATGACACTCACAACCTGATCAAAACATCCGTCCGCGTGGAGTTCGCAGTGAATCAATCGTTCGGTCCGGTTTCCGGCGTTCGGGGCGAGATGGCTTCCCGAACACGCGCGCGAAGATCTGGTCCACGTTGCGCAACTGGCGGCTGAGGTCGAACGCGCGCTCCAGCTTGCTGCACGGGATGCGCGATGTGATCTCTTTGTCCTCTAAGACCAGCTCGCGGAAGTTGAGTGCTTCGTTCCAGGCGCGCATGGCGTGGCGCTGGACGAGGCGATAGGCGTCTTCGCGCGGCATGCCGGCTTCGGCCAGTGCGAGCAGGAGCTGCCCGCTGAACACCAGCCCGCCCGTGCTTTCCAGGTTCGCCTTCATGCGCTCGGGATAGACCAGCTCGGTTTCCAGCAGGCCGGCCGCTTTGTGCAGCATGTAGTCCACCAGGATGGTGGAATCCGGCAGAATCACGCGCTCCACCGACGAGTGCGAGATATCGCGCTCGTGCCACAGGGCGACGTTCTCGAAGGCTGCCTGCGCGTTGGCGCGGACCACGCGGGCCAGCCCGCTGATCTGCTCCCAGTTCACCGGGTTGCGCTTGTGCGGCATGGCTGATGAGCCCTTCTGCTTCTCGCTGAAGAACTCTTCGGCCTCGCGTACCTCGGTGCGCTGCAGGTGGCGCATCTCGGTGGCGATGTTGTCGAGGGTGCAGGCGATCACCGCCAGCGTGGCCACGTAGTACGCATGCCGGTCGCGCTGGATCACCTGCGAACTCACCG
Source organism: Acidobacteriota bacterium (assembly GCA_023265315.1). GTDB lineage: Bacteria > Acidobacteriota > Terriglobia > Terriglobales > Acidobacteriaceae > JAHFUA01. Next base: position 1,640 of record JAHFUA010000034.1, read on the forward strand.
GCGCCACCGCCAGTCCCAGGCTCTCGCAGATCTTCTCTTCCAGCTCGGGATCGAGGTGTGCGGCGCTGCCCACCGCGCCCGAGAGCTTGCCCACGCGCATCTCCTCCGCGGCGCGCTGGAAGCGCTCGAGGTCGCGCCCGACCTCCGAGTACCAGTTGGCCAGCTTAAGCCCAAAGGTGATGGGCTCGGCGTGGATGCCATGCGTGCGTCCGATCATGGGGGTGTGCTGGAACTCGTGTGCGCGGCGATCGAGCACGGTCCGCAGGCGCTCCAGGCCTTCGCGGATCAGGGCGGAGGCAGCCTGCACCTGCAGTGCCTGAGCGGTATCTACGATGTCGTTGGAAGTGAGGCCGTAGTGCAGCCAGCGCGATTCCGGGCCGACTTTTTCCGCGACTGCGGTGGTGAAGGCGACCACGTCATGCTTCACCTCGGCTTCGAGCTGGGCGATCCGCTCGATATCGAAATCCGCTTTGCGGCGGATAACCTCGGCGGCCTTCCCGGGCACCAGGCCCGCTGCGGCGAGAGTTTCAGTGGCTGCGATCTCCACCCTCAGCCAGGTGCGGAACTTGTTCTCGTCGCTCCAGATGTGGCCCATCTCCGGCCGCGTGTAACGCTTGATCAAGCCTCTGCCTCCCGCCCGAACGCCCGGGCGCCGCCATCAGCCTTCGGAGAACCCTCGATTCTAAATGCTGGGGAACTGCGGGCAAAAAACAATCCGCGCGATTGCATTCCGGTGGTCAATGGGTAAAATCTACGCCGTGCCGAAACCAGCCGCCAGGCCGGGGTCCCCAACGAAGCCGCCTTTGCTTCGGGGCTCCCGGACCGCCCGGTTTTGGCGGGCTGGGGCGGGTTGGGGTGGAAGCGTGGATTATCAGGCTCTGGCCGAATTCCGCTACCAGATTCGGAAGTTCCTGACCTTCAGCCAGGAGGCGGCCCGCGCCGCCGGCATCGACCCGCAGCAACACCAGTTGCTGCTGGCCATCCGCGGCCTTCCCCAGGGGATCAAACCCAGCATCCGCGCGGTGGCGGAGCGGCTGCAGATCCGTCACCACAGCGCGGTGGAACTGATTGACCGTTCGGCCGCCCACGGGCTGGTCGAGCGGCAGCGCGACGGGATCGACCGCCGGCAGGTGACCATCCACCTGACCCCTAAGGGGGAACGCTTGCTGAGCGAACTCTCACTTCACCATCGCGACGAACTGCGCACCGCCGGGCGCGAGCTCGCGCGCGTGCTGCACTCCATCATCGCCGGCAGCGACGGTTCGCTGCGGCGCGGCACGACAACTTCGCGGCGTAAAAGATAACCACAGAGGGCACAGAGGATCACGGAGGAATCAAGAAAGCAGACTCTTCTGGGCCTCTGTGTCGTCTGTGGTTAGATTTAACGGCGATGAGCGCGGGCACGCGAATCCGTGAGCTGCTGAGCATGGTGCGCTCGGCGGTGATCTTCTGGCCGCTGACCATAGTTTGCACGCTGGTGCTGGAGCCGATCTCGCTGGTGGCTGCGCGCCTAGACAAGACCGGCCGGGTGCAGCACCGCACGGTGGCGTTCTGGTCGGGGCTGCTGCTGCGGCTTTACAGCATGCCCGTGACGGTGACCGGCCTCGAACGGCTCGACCTTAGCCGCCCGCGCATCTACGCCGCCAACCATCTGTCCGCGCTCGACATCCCCGTGCTCTACCGCCATCTGCCGTTCCAGTTCCGTATCATCGCTCACCGGCTGGTGTTCCGGGTGCCGCTGGTGGGATGGCACCTGCGTGCAGCCGGACAACTGATGATCGATCCGGGGAGTGTCGCGCTTTCGCGCCAGGCGCTGCGGGAGGCGATCCGGACGCTCAGGCAGGGCATGCCGCTGGTGGTTTTTCCCGAAGGCGAGCGCTCTCCAAGCGGCGAAATGCTTCCGTTCCGCCGGGGCGCGTTCTACGTGGCCATCAAAGCCCAGGCGGATGTAGTGCCGGTGGCCATACTGGGCACGTACCAGGCTTTTCCCATCGGCTCCGCCCACCTGCGTCCCGGGCGGTTGCACTTGATCATCGGCGACGCCATTCCAGTCGCCGGCTACACGCCCGGCGAGGTGGGCGCGCTGGCGGAGCGCACGCAGGGCGCCGTTGCCGAGCTGTGCCGCGGAAGCAGTTAGCAGGTGGCACTTAGCACTTAGCCGGCTTTTCGGAGAACATGGATTGCCAAGCGCTTTTCCTAGTGCTGGCGCATGGCTTTTTCCAGGACAGGACGCAAGGCAAGGACGGAGATGCCCAGCGTGCTCCCGGAGAAACCGTCCAGATAAGCGGTGTTCACGCCCACCACCAGCCCCTGATAGTTGAACACCGGACCGCCGCTGCCGCCGTGGGCGGTGGCCGCGTCGTAAATGAGCTTGTCGCCTACCACGTCTCCCAGATGTCCCTGGGTGGCCGATGGGCGGATCAGCGACAGGGCAGCGAGTTCGCGTGCCACGCTGACGTCGGTCCGGCGATAGGCCAGCCGCTGATATACCGGCCGGGGCGACTTGGCGACCATCGCCGTCAATCCCAGGGGATAGCCAACCACCACCACCGGATCACCGGGGCTTCCCGGATGGTCAGCCAGGGGTAGCGGGCGCAGGTCGCTGCCGAGCTGGGTGTCGAAGTGCGCCACCGCGACGTCCGCTTCCGGCGCCACGGTGATGCGCGACAACTCCACCCCGTCGCCGTGGCCGGGAAAGAAGGCCAGAATCTTCTCCACGTGCGGATGCGCGCCGGTGCGAATCTGCGCATCGGCCTCCGCATCCTCGAACCAGGGCTCGACCACGTGGCGGTTGGTGGCGACCAGTCCCGGCGCCACTACAAAGCCGGTCCCCGAGAAGCGCGCGTGCTGGCGCGCCGTGCCTCCGGGGGCCCGGGCCGGGCCGGTGAAGCTGTACTCCCCGTAGATATAGCAGATGGAGTCGCGGTGCCGGTTCAGGATCTGTCCCGGCATGGAGGTTTCCTGCTTGAGGGCTTCTACCTCCGCGGTGAGCCTGGCGACGTGCCCGGCCAGTTCCGGCGAAGTTGCAGCCGGCGGGGAGGAACGAAAGGTTACAAACAGGGTCAGCAGGAGGAAGAAGGCCGCAGTTCGGCGCGCGTTTGCTTGACGGACCTTCGCGGCCAGCACAGCGAACCGATGTCTCACTCGAGCCCATTGCGCCTCGATTCGCAGGTCTTCGCAAGTATCTTGTGAGTTGCGGCCGGGATCGGGATGTGCCCTTTCAGGAACCGAACAAACGGGGACGGTTTTCATTTGCGCGGGCGCCGGCGGTCTGGATTTGACGCCCCTGCCACCCAGGGTGTAGATTCGCCCCGGTCTCGACGGCGCCCTCTCGACGCCGCCCAAAACAACCACTCAACCACATCAGTTTAAGGAGCCAGTTATGAAGAAGACCTTGGTATGGGTCCTGGCGGTGTTGGTGGCATGCAGCATGGTGGCTGTGGCCGGAGACAGCTCCGACACTGCCGGCAATGTGCCCAAGCTGATCCGCCTCTCGAAGTATGAGGTCAAGATGGGCAAGATCGGCGAATTCGCCAATCTCAACCAGCAGGTCCGGCAAGCGCTCAACAACGGCGACGCCAGCTATCACTACGTGGCGGCCACGCCCATCGCCGGAACCGGCGGGCTGGTGGATATCGTCAGCTTCTACGATAACTACGGCCAGATCGAAACCGCGATGAAGTCATTCGCCCAAAGCACGGGCGCGCTGATGAAGAACGCCGAGTTCAACCGTGGCGCCTCGGATTCCATCCAGGGGTCGCACGGCATCATCGCCAAGTTCCGTCCCGACCTCTCCTACAACCCGCAGAAACTGGATCTGGCGAACGCCACCAGTTGGGAACTGTCCTTCGTGCGTCTCAAGCCCGGTTACTCCCGCGATTTCGAAGACCTGGAGAAGCAGGCGATCGAGCTGCACCAGAAGGGCAACATCGACGAACACTGGGTGGTGTACCAGGTGCAATATGGCGCTCAGACCCCTAGCTTCATCTACTTGACGGCGCTGAAGTCGCTGGCCGACCTCGACGTGGACCGCAAGGCGGCGCACGAGGCGGTGTTCACCGAAGCCGTACGCCGGCAGTTCATCCGCGTGTTTAAAGATGCCGGAGACTTCGAGCAGAGCACTATCCTCACGGTGCGGCCTGACCTGAGCCGTCCCCCCCAGGCGCTGCTTGCGGCCAACCCCAGCTTTTGGACGGTGACGGAGGAAGCGTCGGCGGTAGCCGCCAAAACGAAGAAAAAGTCTGCTGTGCAACCGGCAGCCATGAAGGAGAGCGACAGCAAGCGCTGAAAGCTGCAACGCTCGACAAAGGAGACCGGCGGCTCGTCCGCCGGTTTTTTCTTTAGCAGGGTGCCTTGCGTCAGCTTGGCCAAAACAAAGCCCGCCAGCTTGCGCCGGCGGGCTGAATGCTGGGTGCTGACTGCTGAAGATCGCACTGCGAGAATCGGCTAGGAGTACAGCAGCACGCCCTCCTGCTGTTCGGCGCCTTCCCCGATCTGGCGGTAGAACAGCCGCCCGTTCTCGAGATAGACCTCGAGGAACGCGGGGCGGGTGGTGATGGAGCCCTGGATGAGCGCTTCCGAGAGGGGGTCCTCGATGTACTTCTGCAGGGCGCGGCGCAGCGGACGCGCGCCATAGTTGCGGTCGGCGACCGTCTTGTCCAGGATCCACTTGCGCGCTTCCTCGGTCACCGTGACCGAGATGTGGCGTTGCGCCAGGTTCTGGTTGAGCTGGTGGACCATCAGCTCCACGATCTGGATCAAGTCCTGCTCGGTCAGCGCGTTGAACAGGATCACCTCGTCGAGCCGGTTCAAGAACTCGGGGTTGAAGGTGCGCTTCACCTCGCTCTTCACCATCTCCTCGACCTTGTCGGAGATGGTCTCTTCCTTTTCGCTCTGGAAGCCCAGGCCGGTGCGCTTCATCAGGTGACGCGCGCCGATATTCGAGGTCATCACCACGATGGTGTTCTTGAAGTCCACCGTGTTGCCCAGCCCGTCGGTGAGCTGGCCGTCTTCGAACACCTGCAAGAGGATGTTGAACACGTCCGGGTGCGCCTTCTCGATCTCGTCCAGCAGGACGACCGAATAGGGGGCGCGCTTGACGCGCTCGGTGAGTTGGCCGCCCTCTTCGTATCCCACGTACCCCGGAGGCGAGCCGATCAGCTTGGAGACCGAGTGCTTCTCCATGAACTCGGACATATCGAAGCGGATGAGCGATTTCTCGCTGCCGAACAGGAACTGGGCCAGGGTGCGGGCCACTTCCGTCTTGCCCACGCCCGTGGGGCCGAGGAACAGGAACGAGCCCACCGGCCGGTTGGGGTTCTTGAGGCCGGCGCGGGAGCGGCGGATGGCGCGGGCCAGGGCGGTGATCGCCTTGTCCTGCGAGATCACGCGCTTGTGCAGCTCTTCCTCGATGCGCAGCAGCTTCTGCGATTCCTCTTCCTTGATCGAGGTGACGGGCACGCCCGTCCAGCGCGAAACCACTTCCTCGATGTCCTCGCGCCCCACCACGCCGGTGGTGGAGTCGTCGAGGTGGTATTTTTCGCGCAGGGCGCGCAGGTTCTCGCGCTCCTTGCGCTCCTCGTCCGAGTAGAAGCGCGCCTTTTCGAACTCGTGGTTGGCGATGGCGTTCTCCATACGGTGGACGATGAACTTGATCCGCTTCTGCACCTCGGTGATCTCTTCCGGCAGCGAGGTCTGGCGCAGCTTCACGCGCGCCCCGGCTTCGTCGATCAGGTCGATGGCCTTATCCGGCAGGAAGCGGTCCGGGATGTAGCGGTTGGAGTGCGCCACCGAGAACTGGATGGCTTCGTCCGTGTAGCTCACGGCATGGAATTTTTCGTAGCGGTCCTTGATCCCGTTCAGGATGCGCACGGCATCGGTCTCGCCCGGAGGCGGCACCTTGACGGACTGGAAGCGGCGCTCCAGCGACCGGTCCTTCTCGATGGACTTGCGGTATTCGCCGGGGGTGGTGGCGCCGATGCACTGGATCTCGCCGCGCGAAAGCGCCGGCTTGAGGATGTTGGCGGCATCGAGCGACCCTTCCGCCGATCCCGCGCCCACCAGCGTGTGCAGCTCGTCAATAAAGATGATGGCGTTCTGCGACTCCATCAGTTCCTTCATGATGGTCTTGAGCCGCTCTTCGAACTGGCCGCGGTACTTGGTGCCGGCGACGATCAAGGAGAGGTCGAGGGCGAGGATGCGCTTGTCGGCGAGGAACGAGGGCACGTCGCCGTCGGAGATGCGCTGGGCCAGGCCTTCCACGATGGCGGTCTTACCCACGCCCGGCTCCCCGATCAGCACAGGATTGTTTTTGGTGCGCCGGCACAGAATCTGCACCACGCGCTCCAGCTCCTGCTCGCGGCCGACCAGCGGATCGAGCTGGCTGTCCAACGCGGCCTGAGTCAGGTCACGGGAGAACTCGCTGAGCAGGGAAGACTCGCGCGCGCGCTGCGGCTGCGCCTTTTCCTGCGAACTGCGCGCCAGCTCCTCGCGGATGGTGGACAGCCGGAGCCCGCGCTCGTGCAGGATCTCGGCGGCAAAGCACTTCTCTTCGCGCAGCAAACCCAGCAGCAGGTGTTCGGTGCCGATGTGTTTGTGCGAGAGCCGTTCCGCCTCCTCGGCAGCATAGGCCAGTACACGCTTGCACTCGTTGGAGAGGGGGAGATCGACGGAGGTGGACACCTTCTCGCGGATCGTGGTGTGCCCCTCGATCTGCTTGCGGATGGATTCCACCGAGGCGTGCGAGCGCAGGAAGCGATTGGTCAGCGCTTTGTCCTCGCGCAACAGGCCCAGCAACAGGTGTTCGGTCTCGATATACGGAGAACCGAACTGGCTGGCCTCGTAGCGCGCGAAGAAGATCACGCGTCGAGCTTTTTCTGTGTAGCGTTCAAACATGTTCCCTCGCCGGAAAGCCCTTCGCGGGACTGCCTCACGTCCCTCCTGGACTCTCTCCCCTTGCCCAAACTGCCTGGGGGGAGGCAGCCAAGCAATCTTGCCCTTTGGCGCCGCCGGGCTCTTACCCTGACGATCGCTTCCTGATTCCGTCCACCACCGTGGACGTCTTCCCGTCCCGCCCTCCGTTCATGCGGGGAGCGACTGCGGCTCGACCTCCTCGACCTGGCCCTGATGCATGCGCAGCACGCGATCGCAGCGGCGGGCAAAATCGAGGTTGTGGGTGACGAGAAGAGAGGTCAGCCGATAGTCGCGATGTAGCCTGGCGATCAAGGTAAATACCAACTCCGCCGTACGGTTGTCGAGGTCGCCGGTGGGCTCGTCGGCCATCAGCAGCCGCGGCCGCGTCACCAGCGCCCTGGCCAACGCGACGCGCTGTTGTTCGCCGCCCGACAGCTCGCCCGAGCGATGATGCCCCCGGTCCGACAACCCGACCTCGCGCAGCCAGAGCGCCGCTTGCTGTTCGGCTTCACCCGGCTCCTGCCCCCGCACCAGCAAGGGCATCGCGACGTTTTCTGCGGCGGTAAATTCCGGCAGCAGATAGTGAAACTGCCACACGAAACCGATTTCTCGGTTGCGAAAATCAGCCGCAGCGTCGTCTGAGAGCGAGCACAGCGGCATCAAACCGCAGTATACGTTACCCTCGGAAGGCCTATCAAGCGCCCCGAGGATGTGCAACAAAGTGCTCTTGCCCGCGCCCGACTCTCCCACGATGGCCAGCATCTCTCCCGTCATTACCCGGAAGGACAAATTTTCAAAGAGCACTAAATCCGTGCTGCCCGAGCGGAAAACCTTCATCAGCCGCTCAACGCGCAGGATCTCCGCCACTTCTTTTGGATGCAAGCGTTCACTCCCGGGTCACAATTTAGCAAGTCACCCTCCAAAATCGGCTTGCAACCTTCGCCCATGCGGCGCTTTGAAGGATGATCCCGCCATCCTTGGGCCCATTCCAGCTAAATCTTCCGCCAGCGCATCACCAAAGTACCTCCCCGAAGGATTTGCCGGGGGATAACCGGAGTTACTGCCTTCCCGCGTCGTTTCCTGTAGATTACGGTGCTTCCCGCCGTTTCCTTCAGAGCTTCATTCATAGCGCAGCGCCTCGGCCGGCAGGATGCGCGAGGCCGACCACGAGGGATAGATGGTGGCCACGAACGACACCGCCAGCGCCACCACCGCCACCACCACGCCATCCAGCGCCCGCGCCGCGAACGGGACGAAGTCGATGGAGTACACCTCCGGTGAGAGGGAAACCAGCCGGTAATGCCCGCCGGTCCAGGAGAGGATGTATCCCAGCACCAGGCCGATGGCCGTCCCCACTACGCCGATCAGCACTCCCTGGAAGATGAACACGTTGCGGACCTGTGCCCGGCGCGTGCCCAACGACATCAGCACGGCGATGTCCCGCGTCTTCTCCATCACCATCATGATGAGCGAGATCAGGATGTTGAGCGCGGCCACCAGCACGATCAGCCCAATGGTGATGAAGGTGACCACGCGCTCCAGCTTCAAGGCGTGAAAAAGCTGACGGTTCTGCTCCATCCAGTTGGTGGCCATGAAGCCTTTGCCGGCATCGCGCTCGAGCGCCTTGCCGATCACGCCGGCCTGGTAGATGTCGTCCACCTTGAACTCGATCACGGAGATCACGTCGCCCAGCCCGAACAGCCGTTGCGCGTCGGCCAGCCGGATGAAGGCCCAGCCGGTGTCGTAGTCGTAAAATCCCGATTTGAAAATTCCGGCGACGCGGAAGCGCGCGTACTTGGGCACCAGGCCAAAGGGTGTCAGCTCGCCTTGCGGACTGGTGACCAGCACCACCGAGCCCACGGTCGCGCCCAGTTCGTCGGCCATGTCTTTGCCGAGAATGATGGGAGGCATGGCGGCAATGCGAGACGGCGAATCGGGCGGGATTTGTGATTTGTGATTTGTGATTTGTAATTTTTCGGGATTTAGTTCCTCGACGGAGCCGAACTTCACCGTCTGGAGCAGTTCGCTGACCTTCTTTTCGTAGTCGGGAAGCACACCCTTCAGAATGCCTCCGCGGGCGCGGGCGCCGCGCGAGATCAGCACCTGCTCGAACAGCGCAGGCGCGGCGGCTTTCACATGCGGCTCCTTCGAGAGGCGGTCGAGCAGCGGACGCCAGTCGCGGATGCCGTCGTTCTCCACCCGCATCAGGTTGATGTGAGCGGTCGAGCCCAGCAGCCGCTCCTGCAAGTCCTGGCGGAAGCCGTTGTTGATGGCCAGCGCGATGATGAGCGAGGCTACGCCGGCCGCCACTCCGATGATCGAGATAGCGGTGATGACGGAGATCACCGCCTGTCTCCTCTTAGCTCGGAGGTAGCGGGAGGCGACAAAGAGTTCAAAGCGCATTAGAAGCGGCTCTCAGCCATTAGCTTTTAGCTCTTAGCTCTGTCGTTGTAGGGTCGGCAGCGCGCGAAACCAGACGGGGAATGACCGCAGGCGTCGCCTTGCGGTACCGCCGGTACGGCTCGCCGAAACGGCGTTCCAGTTCATCATCTTCCATGCGGATCATAATGGCGCCCGTGATGATCGCGAACCCGGTCAGGATATAGATCACGGCCAGACCGGTCCCCAGACTCCAGCCGATCAACTCGCACAAATGGCCGAGATACACGGGATGACGCACGCGAGCATGGATTCCGCTGTTCACCAGCCGCTGCTCGAACATATCGCCCTCGACCTCGGGGCGCCCCGTCAGTTGCGCGAAGCTGAACGTGGCCCGGGCGCGATGATACAGGTAGAACCCGATAGCGAAGAAGGGCGCGGCGGCCAGCCAGAAGAGTGGGTTGCTGTACCAAGCGATGTGCCGCCAAGGCCAGGTGATCGCGCCCACCGCTACCCAGATGGCGATCCACAGCGGTCCCAGGATACGGAAGCGCGCGCCGCGGCGGCTGCGCCAGGATTCCGCCCGGGGATGGACCAGCAGCCAGTACGAGGGCACGGTCGAGAGCACGATCGCGAACAGCCACCCGACCGTCCGCAGGAACGTCAACATAGGTTGATTTTAGCCGCAGATTAGGGATCTGAGAATTGAGCCATTGTGCCATTCAATCATTGATTCATTGAACCTAGGCCCAATGCCTCAATGACCCAATGAATCAATGACCCAATCCGACTGCGGCTACTTCGTCCCTTGGCGCACAACCGTCTTGGCCGCGCCCATGTTTTCAAAGCGGTCGTACACGCGGACCACGATCACGTGCTCGGCGGGGAGCTCCGATTTAGGATGCTGCTTCCCCTTGACCACAGGCCCCGCTCCGCCCGCTTCGCCAGGCACCGGGATGCTGAAGTCGTAGTTCTCCATGCGGCTGTCGGAAAGCAGTCCCACCGGCTCGATGAAGTGCCAGTCGCCTGCGTCCACGGAATACTCGGCGCGTTTGATGGGCGAGAAGTTGTCGGCGGCGCGGAAGGTGACGTGCACCTGTCCGCCTTCCATGGCGGCATTCAGGTTCTCGATGCGTGGCGGAGTGTTGTCCACCTCGAAGCGCGTGCTCTCTTTGGCGTCGCTCAGGGCCTCGTCGGGAGAGTGAGACGGCGCATCCGAGGCGACCACCTTGATGGTGTAGCCGCCGTCGGGGAACAGGCCCGCGTCCCAGGTGAGATATTTTTCGCTGATCTTGTCTTTGAGCAGCTTCCACTGGGTCTCGTTGTCGCCACGATAGTAGACCGAGTACACCAGGTCATCGTCGTTGTCGTCGTGGGCGGTCCAGCGGGCGCTGATGGACTCGTGGTCGCGGATCGCCTGCGGGGGCGCCTCAAAGCGCGGGCCGGTGGTGAGGGGCGAGCCTTCTCCGCTGGTCTTCGGCATGGGCATCACGTTATACCGCACGCCCACCTGCACCGTCACGTCCTCGATCACGGGCGCGACGTTGTTCGGCCGGTAGTTGACGTTCACCGCATCGATGCGGGCCGAGGTCGGGCCCGGACGCAGCACCGCCTTCCACTGGATGAAGCGCGCAGCGGGCACGTCGGTGAACGCGTCCTTCGCCACCTCCACCTTTTTCCAGGGACTCCAGTTGCGGTCGGGGTTATCTACATTCCCGCTGCGGGTGTAGAGGTCGTAATTGCCTGTGCCCATTACCTCCAGCCGCCCCCAGCGCGAGAAGATGTGGGCGTCGAAGACGTCGCTCTCGTAGCTGCCTTCGGAATCCGGCTGCGCTCCCAGCAGGAAGATCTTCCCCAGATTGCTGGTGGCAACGTACAGGCCGTTCTTGGGACCCGTGGTGAAGGCAGTGACCTGGGTGGCGCTGGCCTTCAGCAGGTCCACGTAATCGCCGCTGCTCTCGATGGTGTAGATGCGCGCCTTGTTGCCGCTGCCGGCCAGCAGCCGGCCCCGTTCGTCGAAGCTGAGTGCGTAGACGATATCTTCGCGGGACGACCAGATGCGCTTGGGCGAGCCGTCCGGGGCGATCTGGTACACCTCCGAACCCGGGGTGGTGGGGAAGGGGGGCACGGTAGCGGCGACGTTGAACCCTGCCGCTTTGGTGGGCGCCACGGCCTGGGAACCCAGCGTCATGCCGCCATGCCCCGGAGGCGTGGTGGGAGCTGCCTGGGGCTGCGGCATGTTCATCGGCGGAGGCTGGAAGGCGTGCTTCTCGCCCACGCCCGCGGCATAGATGTTGCCGGCAGCATCCACGGCCAGGGCCGTGATCTCCTTCTTGGCTGCGCTGTAAAGCACGAAAGCTTCGCCGGCCGGCGAGATGCGGTAAATCAGCCCGCTGCCATCGGAGCCCGCGATCAGGTTCCCCCGGGTGTCGAACGCCAGCACCCGGATGTGGGCCTCGTCGCTCTTGAAGAACACCGAACTGTTGCCCTTGCGGTCCACGCGGAAGATCTGCCCCTGGTCTCCGGTGGCCACGTAGAGCTGGCCCTTGGCATCCAGCGCCAGGTCCCAGATGTATTTTGTCTTGGGATCGAAGAAGACCGAAGAGCTGAAGTTGGGATCGAGGCCGATCTTGGCCTCATTGGTCGGCGACGCTTCAGGCTTCTTGCCGTTCGTGGCGGAGCGTTCGATCCTGTACACCTTGCCGTCGGGCGAAGTAGCGGCGTAGAGCACCCCGCTGGTGTCCACCACCAAGGTTTGCACTTCTAGTTCCGGCTGGGCGAAGACCACGCTGGCCTGGCCGTCCGGCGTAACCCGGTACACCCGCGCCGGCGAGCCCGCCGCGGCAAACACGTTTCCCTGTCCATCGGCAGCGATTGACCAGATGTAGGTCGAGGGCGTGGTGTACACCGGCTTGAAGGCGGGGGCCAGTTTCAGCGCGCCATCACTGGTGATGGCCACGCCTTTGGCGGTGCCTTTTTCGAAGTCTTCGAAGCTCGACTGCTTCCACAGGCGCGTGCCTTCGGCAAACAGACACTGCGCGCTGACAAGGATCAGAACGGAAACAACCAGGATGAACCGCTTCATGGGATTCTTAAAATAGCTTACCAGAAGAGAAACATCGGCTGCGGTGCGGTGGACGCCCGGAATCCTGGATTATTCACCAGGGTGGAGCAGGCCTTCAGGCCTGCATTCATGCCACTTTGAATTGTGGGCTTCAGCCCCTGAGGTACTTTAATGACCACAGCGAGCATGCCATACACGGAACAGGCACCTCAGCGGCTAAAGCCAAACCCCGGCGATGCCGCGATTATGCAGGGCTGAAGCCCTGCGCCACCCAGATTGCTCCGACATCCTGTAATAATTCAGGCGGAAACACGCGTTCACTTTATCGTTACGCTGATCACCTGCGCGCCCGAAACCACATAATCCATCGCCGCCGAGGCCTCGTTTACCGCCGACTCGCCGATCACCACCATGTCCTGCGTGCCGCGCATGCCCTCCATCACGTTCATGACCGAGAGCGGCAGCGCGGGCATGACCTTGTCCTCCACCATGGCTTGCGGGTTGGCTTCGAGCAGCGAGACGTACAGGTGGGTGTTGCTGTGCTCTTTGTTGAGCATGGCGATAGTGGTGGCCAGGTCCATCCTGCGCGACAAGGCGGGCGCAATACGCCGCATGCGGTCCAGCGTATCCCCATCGCTGACCAGGATGCGAAGCGTCCCCTTGGGAGTCGAAGTTGGCACTTTGATGGGGATCTGCCGCACGATGCGCTCGCCGCGGTAAGGACGCAGCACCGATTCGATGACCATGTCGTCACCCGGCCGCGCCTCGGTCACGTCGGTGCGCGCGCTTTCCAGCCGCGCCCAGCGGCGCTCGCGCGCCAGGTCGAATTCCAGGTTCACTCCGGTGATCCCCGGCCGGACGTAGGGATTGTCGAAGATGCGCCCGAAGCGGTCGCCGAGAGACATCGCCACCACCGCGGCGGTAGGGGTGTTGCTCTCCAGCGGCGCGAACATGTTCTGCAGGGTGACATCCGGATAGCCCTGCACCCTAATCGTCCCCTGCATGCGGTAGGTGATCTCTTCGCCGTATTCGTTGACGCCCTGCAGCGAATTGAACACGGTAGCCATGACCGCCACCGGCGTGAGCTTGGCGTTGTTCAGCACCTGGTAATGGAACTGCTTGGGCTTGGAGCCGCCGCGGACGGTCAGCGTGACCGGGATCATCTCCGGGGTCTTGCCCAGGCGGCCCAGGATGCCAGTATGGCGGTCTTGCACGAATGAACCCACCTCCTCAGTCGTGTTCACGATCTTGAAGGAGTTCAGGGGCGAAGCCAGCGTGGCCACCACCTCCGCCTTGGTCATGGGCAGGTCCACCATGCCGAACTGCAGCAGCGGATGCCCGCAGGCCAGCACGCGCTCGGGATCGACGTAGGTAACCGTGCAGGTCGCAGCTACATTCATATCGCCTTGGATCAGAACGGCGCTTACCGCCGAGCCCGGCACCAGTGGTCCGGGATCATGCGCATTGGGATCGGCGGAACCGATGCCGCTCACCGGCACCACGCCGGCGGCGGCGAACTGCGGCGCGAACCGCCGCAGGGTCTCTTCGCTGAAGCCGCTGAACACCATCGGCGTGTCGATGGGGGTTAGCAAGTCGCGATACTGATCGAACTGATCGAGGCCGGCTGAATCGCCCGGAGTGGCCGTCCTGGAGGTTTCGGCGCGCGCCTTGGTCGAAGCCGGTTGCGCGTCCGCGGGCCGGCTGTGGTCGAGCTCGCTGATCTCCAGCATGTCCGCGATGGGAGTCACGCCGGCGATCGGCTCCTTGGAGAACTGGCCGATGCGGAACGCCAGCGCTCCCAGCAGCTTTCCATCCACGTACACCGGGCTGCCGCTCATGCCCGCAACTACGCCGCTATACTCGGGCCTCTCGCCCCGTAGGCGCACCAGGATGATGTCGCTCTTGGGGCCGTTCACGTCCTTGAGCACCCCCAGGATCTCGACTTCCATCGCTTCCGGCTGCGTGCCCTGGAACACGGTGTAGGCGACGCCTTTCATGCCCGGACGCACCTGGTCCACCGTCATCAGAGGAGCATTCAGGGGAGCGGCGCTGGGCGGTTCGGAGCTTGCTGAGGCTGTGGTCGTGACGGCCAGCGAGAGAAGCAGTGCGCAGAGGAATCTCGGTTTCATACCACCTGGCTACACTTCCTTCCGTTCACAACGGGGGATGATTGTGTGGAAAGGAAGTCGAAAGTCTGGAATTGAGCATCTATACTAGCATAGAGACGCGCGGCAGGATCGCAGCTATGTCGTTCAATGCAGACTTTCTCCACCGCAGAGGGACTAGGTCTTTTGCCGTTATTCTGGCTGTCCTGCTGGCCGGGGTTGTGGCCGCCGGAGTCTTCCTGCCGCCACTCTTGGCGCAGTCGAGCCCTTCCGCCCAGCAGCAACCGGCCGAGCCTCCGCCGGCCGAAGCGGGCGGCCCGCAGAACGACGTGGGACCGATGGCGATCCCCAAGAAGAAGGAGGAGCCGCCGCCGGAGAAGCCCAAGCCGCCCAGGAAACCGGAAGGCATGCCGGAATACTCGCTGCGCGTGGATGTGCCGCTGGTCAACGTTCCGGTGCTGGTCACCACCAAGCAAGGCCAGTTTATTCCCGGGCTGAAGGCAGGGAATTTCCGTGTCCTGGAAGATGGCGTGCCGCAGGCGATCTCTGGCTTCGACCAGGCCAGGAACGCGCCCGTCACCGCCGTGCTGCTGACTGAATTCGCCGCCACCAATTATTACTTCGTCTACGACGCGATGAACGCCTCCTACACCTTCGCCAATTCGCTGAAACCGAACGATTGGATTGCGGTGATGTACTACGACATGAAACCGCACATCCTGGTGGACTTCACCCAGGACAAGCGCGAGGTTTTTGGCGCCCTGCGCCAGCTCTCCATTCCTACCTGGCACGAGACCAACCTCTTTGACGCTCTCTACGACGCTGTGGACCGGCTGGACCGGTTGCAGGGCCGCAAGTACATCATCCTGATCTCCAGCGGCCGCGATACCTTCAGCAAGCTGAACTACGACCAGATCCTGAAGCAGCTCAAGGAGACACGCAACATCACCATCTTCGCCATCGGCACCGGGCAGTATGTGCGCCAGTTCACCGATTGTCCGCGGACTTCCATTGACGTCATCAGTCGCTGTTCCGATGTGCGCATGGATTACCTCCAGGCCGACAACCAGATGAACACCATCGCCCACATGACCGGCGGACAAGCGTACTTTCCCAGGTTCCAGGGGGCGTTCCCCGAGGTGTTCGCTGATATCGCCCAGTCCATCCGCAACCAGTACATCCTCGCCTACCACCCCAGCAACGCCAAGCAGGACGGCACCTATCGCAAGATCAAGGTCGAGCTCACCGACGGCGAGGGACACCCGCTGAAGATCCACGACCAGAAGGGCAAAGACGTGAAGTACGTGATCGTGGCGCGCGAGGGCTACAAGGCCAAGCAGGAAGTGGAGTAGGACGGCCGTAATTCAGGCGTCACATAGAACCATGGTTGGCCAACTGCTACCGCAATGGCAACCAGCAGCCCATCGAGCCCGTGCTATTCCCCCACATTCACATTGAACGTCGTCTTGCCCGTCTTGCCCTCCGTGTTCGCAGTCACGATCACTTCCCACTCCCCGGCCATGGTGAACTCGCCCGCGCCCGCATACTCGCCATTGCCCGCCGGCTTGAGCGCGAACTGGTTCTTGCCCATGTCCATCAGCGGCATGACGAGCGAGGCCTCGACATGAGCGCCCTCCACCGGGCTGCCGAGCGTCTGCTTCAAGGTGACGCGGAAATTCGTCTTGCTGCCGAACTTGGGCTGGGCGGGGTCCATGGCCAGCGACATAATGAACGCCGAACCAGGCGCGGCCTGCGTGCTGATGATGGCGCTCTTCTCGCGCGGCTTCGGCGGCGCGGACTCCTTCTTCTTGCAGCCGGCACAGAACAGCAGCGCGAGGGCGAGCAGGGCTAGAAGGCTTCGCTCCAGGGGCTGAAGCCCCTTTGATTTCTGCGTTCTCTTGGCACGACTAGAGTCGTGCCCTGGTACGAACCTCGGAATACGGCGACCTGGCATGGGATTAGTGCGGGTGCGAGTGGCTGTCCTCGGCCGCGGCCACGCAGCCGTGCGCCACCTCGCAGACCACGTGCTCGAATTGGATGGTGGTGTGGTCGATCCGGAAGGTCGCGCGCAGCCGTTCGTTGACCTGGCGCAGGATCTGTTCGCTTTCCGAGGGCGGGATGTCCGGGATGGAGATATGGCAGGAAAGCGCATGGCTGTCCGATCCCAGGCTCCAGACGTGCAAGTCGTGGACGCCGTTCACGCCCTGGATGGAGGCGATCACGGCGGTGATGCGTTCCAGCTCCATGCCGCGCGGCGTGCCTTCCAGCAGGATGTTCAGAGTCTCGCGGATGATCTCCCACGACGACCACAGGATGAGTGCGCCGATGGCCATGGAGAGCGCCGGGTCGATCCAGGTCTGGCCAGTTAGCATGATGCCGACGCCGCCCACGATCACGGCGGCAGTGGAGAGCGTGTCGCCGAGTTCGTGGATGAAGGCGCTGCGTATGTTGAGGTCGCGGCTGGAGGCCCACAGCAGCGCCGCGATCACGCCGTTCATGACCACGCCCGCGGCCGCCACGCCGATCATCAGTCGGGGCGCGACCTGCACCGGCGCGTACAGCCGGTGTCCCGCCTCCCAGAAGATGAAGAATGCCACCGCCACCAACGCCAGCGCATTGACGAAGGCGGCCAGCACCCCGGCACGCTGGTAGCCGTAAGTCTTGGTCGCGCTCGGCGGCAGCCCCTGCATGTACACCGCGAACCAGGAGAGCAGCAGCGCCAAAAAGTCCGACAGGTTGTGTCCGGCCTCGGAGAGCAGCGCCAGACTGTGCGCGCGCAGCCCCGCCACTAGCAGCAGGATGATGTAGATCAGGGTCGCCAGCAGCGAGAAGCGCAGGACCTTGGAGGTCCGCTGCTGGGCGTGGGTATGCATGCCGCCAGTCTAACTCAGAAAATTCTGTTTGATCCATGTCATCCCGAGCGGCTTGAGAGGGATATTGGTTCTAAGCGGGGAAAACCAAGATCCCTCGTTGCGCTCGCCTCGACAAGCTCGGCTTGCGCTTTCTGGGGATGACAGTTCTTGAAAAAGTTTGGTAACGGCGCGGCTAGAAGTCGCGCCCTCTCAAACCCCGGCCATCCAACAGAGTCACCGCTTGAGCAGATCCACCGGCTCGCGCACGTCGGTCACACGGAAGTGGCGGGCCAGCGTGGGATAGCGCTGCGCCACCGCCTCGTACATCAGGTAAGCGATCCGGCGATAGGAAAAATGTCCGGCAGCGGTGGTGCGCAGCTCGGAGATGTAGGCGGCCTCGGCGAAATCCATCTTGAACAGGGTGCGCTTGCGGAAGGCCAGGGGCAGCAGGTAAACGGCGTCGGTGCGCGCGTCCTCGCTGGCAGTGCGCTTGAGTTCCGCCACCGCGCCCTGCACGCGCTCCATGGCATCGTCGTAGCGCTGGCGCAGGTTCGCGGCGGCGAGTTCCTCGGGCGCTTCGTAGCCGTGCGCGTCGGTGAACGCCTGGTGGATCTGCACGCAGCGGCGATGACGGTGCAGGTCGCGGAAGCCGCCGATGTCCATCAGGATGTCGAAGCGCAACGGCTGTCCGGCGCAGAAGGCGCGCAGCAGCTCGTCGTGGTCGCCGCGGTGCTTCACTCCGAGGTCGACGATCTCGCGGCGTTCGCCGGCGCCGAGCGCGGCGACACGCTCGCGAATCTGCCGGTAGGGATACGCGCAGTGCTGGTAGAGCAGCGTGGCCGCGATCTCAACTTCGAGCGGCTCGTCGTCCAGCAGATCGACCGCGGGCGCGGGCGCGATGGCGGCTCCGGCCATAAGCCCAGCGGCTGCGGCTTCCAGTTCCTCGCGGCTGCGCATCAGGTAGGGGCTCGCGTCCGCATATTTGACCAGGGTCGGCGCCGGCCGGACCTCCTTCAGCAGCACCTCGTAAGCATTTCTGCCCCAGCCCTTATCGCGCGCGCGGATCTCTTCCCACAGCTCGCGGAACGCACGATCGTTCGCATTGTAGGCGGGATTGCGCGCCGCTTCCTTCAAGCTCTGCCCCAGCGCGCGCACCTCGGGGAAGCGGTCGGAGAGCAGGCGCGAGATCTGCGATTCCAGGGTGCGCGCATTGACGATCTGGCCGAGGGAAGTGTTGGTGGCCAGCGGCAGCAGGTAGCGGGCGATGTCAAAGGCGCGGGCGTGCAGGGTGCGCTCATACGCCTCCTGCTTCATGTCGATGGGACGCGGCGTGCGCTCCGCCAAGTGGCGGAACATGCCCGCCGAGATCGCCTGATACTCCGGGAAAAGAAAATCGATGGTGTCGCTGAAGAGCGCGCGCGCCGGGCCGCTGCCGCCGAACTCGGGCAGGTAGTAGTCGGGATGAGAGAAGTCCTGATAGCGCGTCGAGCGTTCCTGCCCATCCCAGCGCTGCTCGTCCACCACGGCGATGGCGGCCAGGATCGAGAGCCGCTCGATGGCCAGGGCGATGTGCGCCAAATCCGCGATGGAACGGTGGCCGTACTGGAAGTAGTACGTGTTGAGGAATTTTTCGGCCTTCTGCTCGCTGATCTCGCGCAAGGACTCTTTCATGGAGAGCGCCGAACGCGAATACTTGGCCATGGCGTAGGCCTGGACCTCGGGCTCGACGCCGTAGATGGCATACACGGAAGTGGAGGCAGGCTGAGCCGGCTTGGGGCCGGGCGGTCGGTTCTCGTGGGACATGGCGCGATGCTATTCCGGACTCGCCGCCGTGGGCAAGGCCGATCCGCCACCCTGGTGAAAGAATCCCGGGCGGGGTGATGGGCGCACTCGAAAAAAACCGTTTGTCACCTGGTTGCGGATAGCGCATCTATATGACAGCGCAAGAGAGCGCTTCCGGAGTTACCTTGGTCACGCGTTTTTTGGCAGACGGATTTCTGAAGTCGAGGTAAAATCCTATTTTGTTCTTGTCGCATGTGTCGCCTTCTTAAAGCTCCCATCTTTCTGTTCGCGGCTAGTCTGTTGCTAGGTGCGTCGCTGTGGGCAGCGATGTCGCCGGACGCGGACAGCGCACCCGAAGGAAGTTTGCCTCCGGTGTGGACGCTTGCCGCCGGCCACGCAAGCGAGGCCGTGCTGGCGCCGCAAGCAAGCCTGCCCCGCATGGCGCCCGAGCTGGCGCTTGCGACCTTCGAGCAGCGCGCCGCGCGGCAGTTGAACGAACCCATCAGCTACTCCGCCAACACGGTGGTCAACGCCGAGCTGCCGGACACCGCGCAACGAGGCGAGTTCCAGTTGCGCCGCCGCTTCGTCGCCCCCAAGACCCTGCTGTTCACCCCGGTGCGATTCGTGGGCGACAGTTTCGTCAAGAGCAACATCATCGCCCGCCTGCTGCAGACCGAAGTCGATCACGCGAACAAGGGCGAGAGTGCGCGGACCGCCATCAGCGAAGCCAACTACAAGTTCAGCTACAAAGGGATGGACGAGATCGATAACCGCCCCGTGCACGTCTTCCAGGTCAAGCCCCGCGCCAAGCGGCCGGGACTGTTCAAGGGCCGTGTCTACCTGGATGCCAGCACCGGCAGCCTGCGCCGCGCCGAGGGCACGCTGGTGAAGACGCAGTCCTTCTTTATCAAGAAAATCGAGTTCGTCCAGGATTACGCCGACCTTGACGGCTACACTCTGCCGGTGCACGCCCGCTCGCTGGCCAAGACGCGCCTGGTAGGACGCGCCGTAGTCGAGATCGCCACCAACGATTACGACCTCAGCAGCTCTACCACCGCCAGGGCCCAAACGCCCATCGCCGGCGGCAGCCAATAAGACGTCGGGTAATCGGGACAGCGGGTGATTGAAAACCCGCCTTACCCCTCTTCCGGCGGATGCGGCCGGGTAGTCCCAAGCAGGATCTGGAACAAGAGTAGCCAGCGCTTGACGTTGGTGGTCATCAGGAAATTCTCTTTCACGTGCTCGTGGCCGTTCTTGCCGAGTTGGGCGGCGTACTCCGGGTGGGTAAGCAGATAGCGGATCTGGTAGGCGCACCCCTCGACCGAATGCACCAGCACACCCGTCAATTTATGGATCACCTGCGCGGGGATGCCGCCGACGGCGCCGGCGATGACCGGCTTGCTTTTCCAGAGTCCTTCCGTGACGGTCAGCCCGAATCCTTCTTTCACGGATTTCTGGATGACGAGCGTCGAAGCGCGCTGCAGGGCGTTGATCTCGATGGCCGACCACGGCGGCAGGTTGAGGATGATGACGTCGGGATCGTCGGCGGCCTCCTCCATCACTTCCTGCAGCACGACTGCACCTTCAGGATCGTCGGTGGCGCCACCGCCGGCCAGCACTAGCTGGCAGTCCACATACTTCTTGGCCAGCTTGTAGGCCTGGATCACGCCCACCGGGTCCTTCAGCCGGTCGAAGCGTGAAATCTGGGTGACGATGGGGCGGCTGCGGTCGATCCCG
Source organism: Acidobacteriota bacterium (assembly GCA_023265315.1). Classification (GTDB taxonomy): domain Bacteria; phylum Acidobacteriota; class Terriglobia; order Terriglobales; family Acidobacteriaceae; genus JAHFUA01. The sequence goes on from JAHFUA010000034.1 coordinate 22,471, forward strand.
AAGTCGTCGCACACCTTCTGCACCACGCTCTCGTCCAGATCCTTGTTCTTCTCGGAAAGCGGATCGATGCAGGGGTAGAAGAGGTATTGCGGGATGGCGAGCTGGCGGCTGAACGCCGGCGAAGAAAACACGGCGGCATCGTACTGGTCGATGAAGGGGCGGAGGAATCTCCAGACCTCGGGGTGAGGGTTGGAAAGATCGATATGGCAGCGCCAGACCCAGCGCCCGCGATTCCGCTCCTTGGAAGCAATCAGCGCCGCCGGCTGCGGGTCGTGGATGACGAACAGGTCCTCGACGAACTGCATGCGCTGGCGGTTCTGCTCCGTGTACATCATGAAGATGTCTTTCACCGCCTGGGTGACGGCGTACTCGCCGCCGTGCAGCGCATTGTGGAAGCCCTTGGTGACCTCGAAGAAGTCGTTGCCGCCGGTGATGACCTCCCACTTGGTCGCGACTTCCAGTTCGTTGATCAGGGGAACCAGGCGGTTCAGGATCTCGGCTACACCGCCGCCGACCGCGGTGGAGTTGACCATCTTCACCGTCTTGCCGCGAAGCTGGCGGGCGAGGAAGCGCAGGTCGTCCAGTTCCGGCTTGCCGATGATGGGGGCGTAGTCATCGAGCTTGGGGGGCGGAGGCGGAGCTGGCGGCGTGGTGGAGATCTTCGGCCGGGGCCGCTGGCGCCGCTCCACCTCAGGCACGCCCGGGGCTGACACCGTAGACCCGGTTCCGCCGGGGCCATTGTCGGTCAGGGTAGCTTCGGGCTTGGTTTTCTCCCCCTCGCTCATCGCGCTCGTGTCCTCGCCTTTATCCCAGCCTGCTCTCGACGATCCGAAGGATCGCCCGGCGCACATCGTGCAGGGTGGAAGTGTAGATATCGATGCGGTTGATGCGGTCGGCCAGGCGGCCGAGGCCGAGTTCGTTCTCCAGCCACAGGGAGAAATCGTTCGAGTTCAGCTTCAGGCGCAGACGCGCGTCGATGAAATGGTAGTGGATGCTGTGCAGGCTGACCTGGCGGATGCCGTCGGTAAATTCCGCCAGATTGCGGGCCACGAAGGGAGTGGGGATGACGATCACCTCCGCGGCCGAGAAGTAGAAGGGCTCGAAGGCGGACCGCTCGCGGGCCCGCGGGTTGTGTTTGAGATAGGCATCCACGATGTCCACCAGGCGCTGGCGCAGAGTGGCGATGGAGGTGAACTCGCGCACGTCGATACCGGCCAGCCGCTCCGCCAGCCCCACTTCGTTGCAGGCGGAGAAGGCCCAGTGGGCGAAGTCGTTGGAGAATCCCTCACGGATGAAGTGGTGCTCGCGCAGAGTCTGGAAGGTGTGCTGGAAAATAGATTGGTCGGGACAGACCTTCAGCGCCTCCAGCAACTCGGCCAGGTTGGTGGCTTTTTCCCGGCCGATGCGGATGAGATGGGCCGCCGAGTTGAAATAGAAGGGTGCCCCCGCCCATCGGCGCGCGACCGCGGGCATCTCCGCCGTGGCCATGAAAACATTTTCCTCCTCGAAGGGGTGCCTCACCAGCCTGGGAAAGCTGAATTTCGTTGGATGCACCAAGCGGGTAATTGGTAATTTAGTAAATTGAGCCATTGGATCATGACATCCTTGATTCCTTGGTTTTTAGTGACCCCATGACTCAACGGGTCAATGGCTCAACTACTCAATTCCCATGCCGCACGCCGAATCACTCTTGCTGGAACTGTTCGTCATCTTCGTGTGTGCGAAGGTGTTCGGGGAAATTTTCGAGCAGCTCGGACTGCCGGCGGTGGTGGGAGAGATCCTGGCGGGAGTCGTCCTCGGTCCTTACGCTATGAAGTTCGTCAATCCGGGTGCGACCACGCTTTCGATCGCCGAGCTGGGCGCCATCTTCCTGCTGTTCACCGTGGGTCTGGAGACCAGTCCCAAGGAGTTGATCCGGGTGGGCCGCACCTCACTGGGCGTGGGCTTGGCCGGAGTGCTGGCGCCTTTCCTGCTGGGATTTGGGTACCTGCGCCTGGTGCGTGGCGACCCCACCCACGAAGCCATTTTCGTGGGCGCGGCTATGGTCGCCACCAGCGTCGGCATCACCGCCCGGGTCATGGGAGACCTGCGCGTGCTGCACACCCGGGTGGCCAGCATCATCCTGGGAGCGGCCGTGGCCGACGACATTCTGGGCATGATCGTGCTGGCGGTGGTAGCCGGCCTGGGCTCGAACGCCGGGGTCCAGTGGGTGCAACTCGTCGTGCTGCTGGTGGAAGCGGTGGCCTTCACCGTCTTCATGGTGTTCTTCGCATCCAAGGTGATCCACAGGATGCGGCCAGGCGTAGAACGCCTCTCCACCCAGAATGCGCCGCTGATTCTGGCGCTGGCCCTCTGCCTGGGACTCTCGGTGGCGTCCGAGCGGATTGGCATGGCCGCCATCATCGGGGCGTTCTTCGCCGGCCTGGCCTTTGCCGAGTACTCGGTCGAGTGGAAGCTGGCGCCGCGGATCAACGCCATCACCGAATTCCTCGCTCCTTTCTTCTTCTTCACCATGGGCGCGCGGCTGGACCTGCGCATCTTCAATAGGGAAGTGATCGTGGCCTGCGTGGTGGTCACGGTCCTGGCGCTGATTGGGAAAGTTGTCGCCTGTGGCCTGCCGGTGCTGCGGGAAGGCTGGTCGAGCGCGTTGAAGGTCGGCGTAGGCATGACGCCGCGCGGAGAAGTGGCGCTGATCGTCGCCCTGGTCGGACTGCAGATGAAGATGGTCTCCCAGCCGGCGTATGCCATCGTCATCTTCATGACCGGGGCCACCACGCTGATCGCTCCCCCGGTGCTGCGCTATTTGTTCAAGCGGGATGCGCCCGAAGCCGCCGACTGAGGCAATTCCCAGGCTACGTCTTCTCGTTAGAGTGTGTTTACTCTGGCGGCGACCCCACCCCCCTTCCCTTCGGTCTGATCGAATCAACGACTTACGGGGTTTGATCCGATGAGATCCCATGGCGATCTGATGAAACAAAGGACTTACGCGTAAGGTCTCATTGGCAAATGACTTAGGGCCATTTTTCGGCCCTTCTCGTCTATTTTGTCAAAGAGCGCTGATTCGCCTAAGTTATCTCTCTAGTAACTGGGTGATGGAGAAACTCTTGCCCGCGAACGGCGGTCCCCACCTGGAGGCAACTTCCACAGGGAACTTGCTATTTCATATAGCTAACATCTACATTACTAGAATAGCGCATAGGATGCCAGCATTAACGAGCGGATCAACAAAGTCTGGGATGCGCTCATGCCGGTCTTCGAGGTGAAAGAGCTGTACAACGAGCGTTACGCCCAGCTGATGAAGGACAATGGCATAACGACATAACGTACAGATTCCCACTTTCTCCGTTGTCAGGAGCCCCTTGATGGAGGCAGGAGCCTGAACTACGACATTATCGAAACCATCGACTTTTCTGAAGTCCAACGCCGTGTCGAGGAGAACTACCCGGAGAATCGCGGTACCAAGCGCTGGACCACAGACGTATTGGAGTTGGTCGATAGCTCATGGACCAGTGGATGGGCCACGATCCGGCTTGCCGGCCACGACCTTGCGGAGGTCCTACTTGGGTGGCACCTAAGCAAAGAAGATCCGACCAGGTACGCGGTCGTTTCCCCAGAAGGGATGCTGGTGAAAGAGGTGGTGAGCGATTTCGACGGCCGCATCCAGAGCAATGCACCGATGTTTGCAAAGGGAATAATGAAGCTGGCCAGCAAACCCTTGGGACACCTATTTGTTTCAGAGGTCATCCCGAGGAATGAATGGTGGGGTACATACAAGGACGTGGTCGAGAGGCCTGGACATCTGGTGTGCCTCGATGGATTGCACCGCCTAATTGCGCACGCAAAAGCCGGACTGCTGTCAGGCGATCAGGTCGAGGTGATCGCAGCTTTGAAGTAGCAGGCAGAAAGGCGGCCGAGCAGAGGACCCACACGTGCTGGGATTCTGAACATCCCCACCCTCGGCAACACCAGCCAAGGGTGGGGTACCCGCCGAAGAAGAAGTCGCCAGTAGCCGGTAGCCAGTCGCCGGTTGTGGTACCCGCTGGGTACTCGGTACTGACGACCGGCTACTGGCGGCTGTGCTGAGTGCTAAACTCCTGCAATGCCAGACCTGAAAGGCCGGGTGGCGCTGGTGACCGGAGCGTCGCAGGGGATCGGGCGGGCGTGTGCGCTGGCGCTGGCCGAAGCCGGCGTAACCGTAGCCGCAGCCGCGCGCAATCGTGACAACCTCGCAGCGGTCGTGGACGAGATCTTGCAGGCCGGCGGCACGGCCCAGGCCTTCCCCATGGACGTGGCCAGTGACGAACAGATCAAAACTGCGTCTAAATCAGTGTTGGACACGTTGGGCAAGGTGGACATCCTGGTGAATAATGCCGGCATCACGCGCGATCAGCTCCTGCTGCGCATGAAGCGCGCCGACTGGGACACGGTGCTGGCCACCAACCTCACCGCGGCGTATCTCTTGATCCAGCAGGTGATGGGGGGCATGATGCGCCAGCGCTGGGGAAGAATCATCAACATCACCAGCGTGGTGGGACAGATGGGCCAGGCCGGGCAGGCCAACTACGCCGCTTCCAAGGCTGGACTGATTGGCTTGACCATGGCGCTGGCGCGCGAGCTGGGGTCACGCAACGTGACCGTGAACGCGGTCGCGCCCGGCTTCATCGAGACCGCGATGATTGCCGGCCTTCCCGCCGAACACAAGCAGAACCTGTTGCACCTGGTGCCGCTGGGCCGTTTGGGCGCCGACCGCGAAGTGGCGCTGGCAGTGCGCTTCCTCGCTTCCGACGATGCGTCCTACATTACTGGCCACGTGCTCAACGTGAATGGCGGCATGTTGATGGGGTAGGCATGAGTACGGCTGCCGAGTCCGCGCTGAAGATTGTCCAGGCCTGCACGCCTGAGCAAATCGCCGCGGTGCGCGAACTCTTTCTGGAATACGCCCAGTCGCTCAACTTCAGCCTGTGCTTCCAGAGCTTCGACCAGGAGCTGGCCGCACTGCCGGGAGACTACGCTCCGCCCTTCGGAAGGCTGCTGCTGGCCGAGTCGAACGGCCGGCGGGCGGGATGCGTGGCGCTGCATCGCCTCGCGGACGGCATCTGCGAGATGAAGCGGCTGTATGTGCGTCTGGAATTCCGCGGACAGAAGATCGGGCGCCGGCTGGCCGAGGCGGTGATCGCGGAAGCGCGCTCTATGGGATACCAACACATGCGGCTGGATACGGTCGCGCCCGTCATGCGGGAAGCGGTTCAGCTTTATCGTGAGTTGGGGTTTTACGAGATCCCTGCCTACCGTTCGAATCCCATGGAGGGAACGCTGTACATGGAACTCGTGCTCGCTCAACCGCTTGTGACCTCTGAGAATTTCCACAGCGAAAACATATAAGCTAAAAATACGATGACCGATAGCATGCAGGGTGTGAGTGTGGAGACAGTTTCCGGCGTAACCCTCTTCAAGGTGCGCGGGGCGCTCAAGCTGGGGGAACCGGCGCTGGATGAGCTGCGGCGGCGCTGCTGCGAGCTGGATGCGCGTGACATTGATCGGCTGGTGCTGGACCTGGAACACGTCCCCGCCATCGATTCCAGCGGGATCGTGGTGCTAATGCAGGCCTATAC
>JAHFUA010000035.1:0-17432 GCA_023265315.1 Acidobacteriota bacterium
GGAAAATGACCTGGACATCCTGACTTCCAGCATCCCCGAACTGGGGTCGCTGGGCAGCGTGGATCTGGTACTGCTGGGCAGCCGCGACGGCCAGAACCTGTTCGACACCATGGCCGGCCTGAAGGCCGCGCGCCCCGACCTGAAGATTATCGTGACCGGCTCGGACGCCGATGGCGAGACCATCCTGAAAGCCCTGGCCGCCGGCGCTAAAGGTTACGTGGATGCGGCCGCCGCGCCTCTGGAATTCGTCCAGGCCATCCACATAGTCCACCAGGGATCGGTGTGGGCGCCCCGGGGCGTTCTTTCCACGTTCATCGAGCGTGTCACCAGTTCGCCCGGGCGGATCTTTCCCGCCGGCCGCGTGATCTTCACCGACCGCGAGAAGGAAGTGCTGGAATTGCTGGTTGCCGCCCGCTCTAACAAGGACATCGGCTCGGCGCTCGGCATCACGGAACGCACGGTGAAGGCCCACGTTGCCAAGCTGATGCGCAAAGTCGGGGTGCAGAACCGCATCTCCCTCTCCGTCCACGCCATCACCCACTCTCTGGTTACCGCAAAGTAATAGCGCCGACGCGCCGCGTTGTCGATGCAGCACAAGCCGCCTCCCTTAGCCCCTTCCCCAAACCCCTGGAACTCTGCGAAAATCCTTGGAACCACGAGCCCTATGGCCCCGGACCGAGAGCCACCCGCCAACCCGGAATCGGCACAACTTTCGTCCCGCCAGCGGGTTAGTAGGGGTGTGAGCAGCCTAGCGCTCAGCCAGGAACTGCCGGCAGGCGCCGCTGCCCGTCCAAGACTGGCCGGGGAGGGGGGGACGATGGCCGCATCCTCAGCGGCCTGGCACCTGCTCAGCGACGCCGAGGTGATGCTGCGGGTCGCGGCGGGGGACGACACCGCCTTCGACTATCTGGTGGAGAAGTTCCGGCGTCCGCTGGTGAGTTTCATGTATCGCATGACGCACAATCAAGGGGTAGCGGAGGAACTGGCGCAGGAAGTATTCCTGCGGGTGTACCGCTCGCGGACGACTTACGCGGCCGACGCCAAGTTCACCACCTGGCTGTACCGGATCGCCACCAACCTGGCGGTGAACCACGCCCGCGACACCAAGGCGGAGCGCGCGGGCACCAGCCTGGATGAGGCCGATCCGCAGACGGGATTGACGCTCGACGTGGCCGATCCCGGAGCGACGGCAGAGCAGAAGCTGCTGCGGCGGGAGCGGCTGGTGGCGATCCGCAGGGAAGTGGAATCGCTGCCCGAGCGGCAGCGGCTGGCGGTCGTCATGCACAAGTACCAGAGCATGGACTACCGGCAGATCGCCGAGGTGCTCAAGCTGAGCGAGTCGGCGACCAAGTCGCTGCTGTTCCGAGCCTACGAAACACTCAGGGTGAAGCTGGAGAAGTTTCTGTAACGGGGGAGTTATGACCTGCAAGGAAGCACGCGAACACATGCTGGAGGCGGCCCCAGAGACGGTCGCCGGAGTAGACGAGCACGTGCGCGGGTGTGCGAGCTGCGCCCAGGAATGGGAATCGATGCGCCAGACCATGGCGCTGCTCGACGAATGGGAAGCGCCCGAGCCTTCTCCCTACTTCGATTCCCGACTGCGTGCGCGGGTGCGCGAGGCCGCGGCTGAGACTCGGAACTGGTCGGAATGGCTGCGCGGGCCGGCCATCGCCTTCGCCCTGGCGGTGCTCATGGTGGTGAGCATCACGCTGTTCCGCAATGCGCCCAACCATGAGGTCGCCACAAATCCGAGACCCAATCCCCCCAACGTGGTTCAGACTGGCACGGCCGTCAGCGACTTGCAGGAACTCGAGCACGATGGCGATATGTACGCCAACTTCGACATGCTGGATGATCTGGGAGGGGAGGCGGAGACGGCCAATCCGTGATTGACGTGCTGAAGATCAGATCCATGGCGATGCTGGCCCTTGCCGCCCTGGCGCTGACGGTGGCAGGTGAGCCGCGGGCGCTGGCGCAGGACCAGCGCGACGGAAGATGGGGCCGCCGCGGCGGGGATCAGGGCGGCCAGCACCTGAAGGGCCCCGGTCCCCATCGCGGAGAATGGCTGCGCAAGAACCAGAACCTGCCTCCGCAAGAGCAGGAGAAAGCCCTGCGGAACGACCCCACGTTCAAGCAGCTTCCGCAGGAAAAACAGCAGCGGCTCATGGAGCGTCTGCGCGATTTCAACAGCAGGCCGCCGGAGCAGCGGCAGCGCATCCTGGAGCGGATGGAAACCTTCGAGCACCTGCCGCAGCCGGAGCGGCAGCGTTTGCGCAGCTTCTACGGCCAGATGCGCGACTTGCCTGACGATCGCCGCATGGCCGTGCGCCAGGCCGTCCGGCAGTTGAATGGCATGAGTCCCGCTGAGCGTGAGCGCATGCTGAATTCCCCACAATTCCAGCGGCGCTTCTCTCCCCAGGAGCAGAATCTGGTCCGCGGACTCTCCCAGTTGGAACCCGGACAACGGTAATTCGGTCGTTGGTCGATAGTTCGTTAGCCGGTAGCCTTCGGCCGTCCAGTCCAGGTTTGCTAACGACCAACGACTAATGGCCACCAACCTAGTTCATGGTGGCCCTCATCCGTCGCAGCGAGGCTGCGGTCTGGCGAATCTCGTCGGCATCCGAGGCATCGGGCGACATCTTCAGATAATCATCGAGGTCGGCAAGCGCGCCGCGGGTCTGGCCCAGGCTCCAGCGCAACAGGGCGCGCTGTTTCACGTCCTCGGGGGAGCGCGGATAGATGGCCAGAATGAGGTCCACGATGGGCAGGGCCTTGCGGAAGTTGCGCCCCGAGAGGTAGATGGACTTTAGGTTGTTGAGCATGCGCACCAGCACCTGGCGCCGGCTGACCGCCATCAGGAACTCGGGCTGGAGCGGCATCTGGCCGCCGTAGATCTCGTCCAGGGCGCGCTGGCAATCCTTCGCGGAGAGGATGCTGCCGCGATTGAACGGGTCGATGAGGATCTCGCAGCCTTCCACGTCGTAGTGCTTGAGCAGGAAGTGTCCGGGCATGCCCACGCCCACCAGCGGAAAACCCACGCGGCGGGCGACTTCCATATAAACCACCGCCAGGGTGATGGGGATGCCGAGCTTGCGGTCAAGCACGTCGTTCAGAAACGAGTTGTGCGGATCGTAATAGTCTTCCCCGTTGCCGCGAAAGCCTTCTTCCTCGAACAGCACCTGGTTGAGCGCAGTGATGGACTCCGAGGGATCGCCGAGATCAGGGACCAGCCGCTTCACCCGCCGGGCCAGCTCCTCGATCCGTTTGCAGTAGGCATTCGCATCTAGATTGGGATACTCGGTCTGGGCGATGGTGAGCGAGGCGCGCACCAAGTCGATGCGCTCGTCCTCGACCTCCTGGCCGACCAGGGCGGCGAAGGCCTGAGCCAGTGTGGCTGGGTCGCTGCGCGACATGCCGCTATGTTAACAGAGGATGCGCTTGAGGCTCTTGGCGGGTGTGAGCGAAGCGGAACCCGGCTGTCGAAATCCCGAGCGCAGCGAGGGATCTCGGGAACAAAATGGGCGGTCCTCTAGTGCGCCTGCGCCGGAAGACCAACCGGAAGGTGTACCTGATTGCCGATGGTCGACGGCGCCGGTCGTTATCCGCGCTGCGCCGCTGGGGACTTGAGACCGGACAGACGCGTCAGCCCCCTGGAGAGTTTTGGCTGTAGAGACGGTCATATTGGACAAAGAGCCGTGTATCTCCCAAGCCGCTGAATCCCTCCCTCTGTACCGTCCCCGGCATTCTGCTTGTCATCTGGACCCCAGCATAGCTAGGCGCATGACGAGGATCATCGGGGCGCAAATGCCACTTCTTCGTGATGGCCCGTTGGACAGCCGGGTGACGAGTGTTCATTGGACGAACGGGCCTCTGAGCGCATACGTGATATAAGCATTTTGAGCGATTCGTACGTCAGGGGAGTTTGGTAGCCTTCTCTGAACGCCTGGAGAATCCGATGACACTTCTGGCGACAGTCTGTGTGTTTCTTGCAGGTGTCTGTTCATTGTTTGCTCAGTCTAAGCCCCCAGCCCTAATGCCAGGTCTGGGCCAACATCACCACACGATCTCCACGAAGAACCCTGAAGCGCAGCGTTTCTTCGATCAGGGGCTCACACTAGTCTTCGCTTTCAACCACGAGGAAGCCGCTCGAGCGTTCAGGCGAGCGTCAGAGCTGGACCCGCGGTCAGCGATGGCGTTTTGGGGTGTCGCGTTGGCATTGGGTCCATGCATCAATCTAGATGTCGATCCCCCTCACGAAGAGGCGGCGTACGACGCCGTGCAGAAGGCGTTGTCGCTTGCCCCGGGCGCGACGGAAAGCGAGCGCGCCTACATTCAGGCTTTGGCTAAACGCTACTCGTCCGACTCCAAGGTCGACTTGAGGAAGCTCGACGCCGAGTACGCTCACGCGATGCGGGAGTTGTCCAAGCGCTACCCAGACGATCTCGATGCGGCCACACTCTATGCAGAGAGCCTGATGGATCTCCACCCCTGGAAGCTTTGGAGCCTGGACGGCCATCCGACCGAAGGTACTGAAGAGATCGTGGCCGTGCTGGAATCAGTGTTGCGCCGCGATCCTTACCACATTGGTGCGAATCACTATTACATCCACGCTGTGGAGGCGTCCCCCCACCCCGAGTGGGCCCTTGCGAGCGCGAGGCGTTTGGAAACCCTCGCACCGGCTGCCGGTCATCTGGTGCATATGCCCGTGCACACCTACATGCGTGTAGGAGACTACTCGGCAGCAGCCCACAGCAATGCGGTCGCGGCCGAGACTGACCGTGTGTATCTGCGGGAAAGCGATACGACGGGCAGCATGTACGACATGATGTATTACTGCCACAATCTTCACTTCCTTGCCGCTTCCTACAGCATGGCGGGTGACTTTACCCACGCAAAGCAGGCCGCCGACGAACTGGCAGCTCATGTCGGCCCAATGGTTCACGACATGCCTGTAGCCGAGGTATACGTACCTACTCCAATCTTCGTACTCGTTAGGTTCCATCGTTGGGATGAAGTCCTGAAGGTGCCCCCACCGAACCCCAAGCTGGCTATGACGACCGCATTCTGGCATTTCGCTCGCGGATCTGCGTTGGCCGCAAAGGGTCAGATTGAGATGGCAGAAGCTGAGCGAAGAATTCTGGAAACTGCGCGCAAAGAAACGCCTGCCGATCTAGAGTTCAGCTTCTTCTTCAACAAGGCCCAAACCTTTCTGGACCTCGCTGAGAGTATTTTGGATGCTCGAATTGCCGCTGCAAAGGGCGACCATGAACAGGCGATCAAGAATTGGGAGAATGGGGTGCAAATTCAAGACAGACTGAATTACGGCGAGCCGCCCGAGTGGTTTTATCCGGTTCGGGAGTCCCTCGGCGGCGCATTGCAGCTGAACGGCCAAGCGGAGCGGGCGGAAGCCGTGTTTCGTGCCGACCTCGAACAGTACCCCCGAAACCCCCGGTCGTTGTTTGGCCTTCTCAGAGCTTTGGAAGCTCAGAAGAAGAGTGCCAACGTGGAAGAAGTGCGAAGAGAATTTGAGGCCGCTTGGAAAAATTCGAATGTGACACTCGAATTGGGAGACCTGTAAGCTATCGTTCCTGAAAAGTCCCGCGTTCCTGATTTCAAGATTACCTGAGACCACCTTCCAGTGAAGTAGGCCACAGATCGATATGATCTCGTCCGCGTCCAATCATCGATGCGTCCGGGGTTTCGCCCGAGTCACGGGGCCCTCGGAACTTGGCGCCGGACGGGCATGGTCGGCAATCCGGTGTCCACAATCCCGTACGTCATTTCCCCAGAAGCCCGTTTTTGACCGTGATAGCTAGTTCCTCAAAAAGGGGCGGGCCACCTGCCAATGGGTTAATCCCAGACCATAGTTAACGATTGGGTGGGACGACGAGGTTCTTGATTTTTCCACGCATTCGCTGGATGCTTGTCGCTCCCCTGGGATATCGATCTCACAGGAGGTGAATGGAATGAGATCGAGGCTCGGCTACGTGCTGTTCATTCTTCTAGCCTTCAGCTTCCCGTTGAGGGCGCAAATCGAACCAATACCGAATCTAACCGTTGAACCACTACCCCTTCCTGGTGGCGACATAATTAAAGGTTACGGGCTTTTCAACCAGTTCTTTCCCGGCCCTCCCAACGCACCCCCCCCGTTTGATCCCATGAATGCGGACCCCCACGGCATCACCAATTTTCGCGGTGTCACGGCCATGGGGTACACAAGCGGCACGGCAACTGACAATCAGGTTCCGGCCAAGACGTACATCGTTATAACGGACATTCGTGTGTATCAAGGGGAATACGTTGGAGGGGAAACCGCTGACGTCAACAGCGCCGGCGCAACACGATCGGCACATGCGCACGGCACTTTTGTCGAGATATGAATTGACCTCTGGGACCCCAGTTCGGGGCTCCAACTTCATGATTTCAGTCCGTGGACTTTGCCAAACGGTCTCTTCTGGATCGTGAAAGTTCCGGACAGTGCGCTGCGCGACATGTGCCTATGTTAACAGAGGATGCGACAGGGAAAGTTGCCCGGGATGCGGCGCTGCTACCGCCGGAACAGGTTCTTGGCTATGAAGAAGACATTGGCCGGGCGCTCGCCCAGCCGCCGCATCAGGTAGGGATACCACTCAGTGCCGAACGGGATATACACCCGCGTGCGCCAGCCCTCGCGCACCAGCTTCTGCTGCAAGTCGCGGCGGATGCCATAGAGCATCTGGAACTCAAACGCCTCGGGCGGAATCTTTTCGGCGCGCGCGAAGGCCTTCGTCGCCTCGATGATCTTCTCGTCATGAGTGGCGATGCCGTGGTACACGCCGCTCTTCAGCAGCACCTTCATCAGCTTGATGTAGTTCGCGTTCACTTCTGGCTTCTTTTGAAACGCGATCTCCGGCGGCTCTTTGTAGGCGCCCTTGCACAGGCGTATGCGGATGCGCTCGGCCAGCAGCTTTTCCACGTCGCGCTGGCTGCGGCGCATGTAGGACTGGATCACGGCGCCGACGGCGTCTTCGTGCCCTGGAACGCGGTGCAGCTCTCGTACGAAATCGAGGGTGCGCTGCGTGTAGGGAGAGCCCTCCATATCCACGCGAACAAAGTTGTGGCAGCGGGCGGCGTGCGCCACCAGGGCGCAGACGTTCTCGCGCGCCAGCTTCTCGTCGATGTCCAGCCCCATGTGCGTGAGCTTGAGGCTGACGTTCGCCTTCAGGCTGCGGGCGGTGATCTCCTCCAGCAACTGGTGATAACGCGCCGCGCTCTGCCGTGCCTCCTCGGGGTTGGCGACGTTCTCGCCCAGGTTGTCGATTGAGACCGTGAGACCGAGGTCATTCATGCGGCGGGTGGCGGCCATCACGTCTTCGACCGTGGTGCCGGCCACGAAGCGGCTGGAGGTGCGTTGTCCGATCGGGGAACGCTCGGCCACCGCGCGCAAGGCGCGGCTCTCGGAGAGCCAGATAAAAAGCGCCCTCAGCATCCCTGTGGCCTGCCGGGACGCGGGGTCGGTGCGGGACCGTCCATGAGGATTTTGTAACACATCGCAGGCAGGCCGCCATGTGGCGGAAGTCACACATGTAATGTGCCCTAACGGTGGGCTTGGGTGTGCAAGAACTTGCAGTGTGGCAAAGTATCAAAATGAGCTAAGGACCGCATTTTCGGCACTTACGCGCGTCATTCCTGGTAGGCCGATTGCGCAATAGGAGATGTCCGGCTTTGCTGAGAGTCTCTCATGGCGCAATCCCGAGCCCGCTGGAGTGTCGCCGCGATTCTGCTGTTGGCGTGCGTGTGCGCTGCCTCCCGGCCGCCGCAGAGACTGGGTCCTAACGCCAAACCGCGAGCGGTGTCCGACGAGGACTGGACACCTCGCTTCGAAGTTGAGGCGCCTAGCGGGCGTGAGCGACCCCAAGCGCAGCAAGGGGAGCGGGAGCCCGCTGCTGAAATCCCGAACGCAGCTAGGGAACACCCGCGCTGCCCTGCCGTCCTTCCTCCCAAACCCCTGGCGACGCCTTTGCCGACGTTTCCCAAAGCCGGACATGGGAACCTGAAGATCCACTTCGTGATCGGCACCGACGGTCGCTTGCACAAACTGGCCGTGCTCAACAGTGCAGGCCGGGTTGCCGACTCCAAGGCGGTCAACACGCTGCGCCAGTGGCGCTACAAGCCGGCCATGTGCAACGGCATCCCGATGGAAGCCGAGGGGACGGTGGAGTTTCCGGGGTGGTAACCGTCATCGGGTCATCGGGAGATCGGGTCCTCGGGTCATTTCTCCCGAGACTACGTCCGTTGATTCGACCTTGAGCAAAGTGAGATACCTAGATGTACTCGGGGACAAATCACCCGATCCTTCATCTCCCTTGTTCTTCCAAAAACTTCTCCACCTCGATGGCGGCCATGCAGCCGGTGCCGGCGGCGGTGATGGCCTGGCGATAGCGGCGGTCGGCGACGTCGCCGCAGGCATAAACCCCGGGGATGCCGGTGAACACGTAATCGCGCGTCTTCAGGTAGCCGTCGGCGTCGGTATCGAGCTGGCCATCGAACATCGCCGTATTGGGCACGTGCCCGATGCCGAGGAACAACGCGCTGGTAGAAAACGTGTGGGTGCGTCCGTCGTGCACGTTGCGCAGCTTGAGGCCGGTGACCTCGTTTTTCTCGGCGTCATAGACGTCGTCCACGACAGTGTTGGTAATGAAGTGGATCTTGGGATGGCTCTGGGCGCGATCGAGCATGATCTTGGAGGCGCGAAACTGGTCGCGGCGATGGATGATGGTGACCTTAGTGGCGAAGCGGGTGAGGAACAGCGATTCTTCCATGGCGGAATCTCCGCCGCCGACCACGGCGACTTCCTTGCCGGAGAAGAAAAATCCGTCGCAGGTAGCGCAGGAAGAAACGCCGTGTCCGATGAGCGCCTGCTCATGGGGGAGGCCGAGCCAGCGCGCAGTGGCGCCGCTGGCTACGATCAAGCTGCGGGTATGGATAGGCGGCTTGCCGCCCACCAGATGCAGAACGAAGGGACGCTGGCTGAGGTCGGCGCGGTGGACATGCGCGGTCTCCACCTCGGCGCCAAAGCGCGCCGCCTGCGCTTTCATGTTCTCGATCAGCTCCGGCCCCTGGATGCCCTCCGGGAAGCCGGGAAAATTCTCGACCAGGGTGGTGAGCGAGAGCTGTCCGCCGGGCTCATGGCCCTCGAGCACCAGCGGCTTCAGGTTGGCGCGCGCGGCGTAGATGGCCGCCGTCAGTCCGGCGCATCCGGACCCAATGATCACCGTATTGCGGATTTCCATGGGTACATAGATTAATGACTTGGAGGTTTGATTCAAAGTGGGCTGCTGGGCTGCCCGCTTTTGGCTATTGGGTATTGGGATTAACTTGTAGAGACGCAGCATGCTGCGTCTCTACAGGGAAACGGAGACCTCACTTCTTGTCCCCCGCCGCCTTCTGCTGCCGCGCCTGCGAACTGCCCAGGCCCAGCCGCGCCAACTCCGGGGGCACGCTCTGGCGCACGCCCAGAGCCGCGCGGTAACGGCTCATCACCCGGCTGGCGGCCGCGAACACCTTCTCGTAGGCGCTTTGATCGGCCTTGGCGCAGCGCGACAAGCCCAGAGAAGGCTTGCCGAAGCGTTCGATGCGGATGCGGCTGGCCGGCGTGTCGCTGGAAACCACGGTGGCGGGACTGGCCACGGCGGAGACGCTGTCCTCGATCGAGACCTGCATCACGTCCTTGGGCTCGCGCCAGCGGAGGACCACGGTCTCGATGATGTCCGTGGCATCCAGGCTGACGGAATACTGGGCGTTGGTCAGCGGCGCCTCCGGCGGGAATTCGCGGCGCACGCGCACCCATGAAGCCATGGGCGCATCCGGGGCGGTGGAGCGGCCGCGCGCGATCTCAAACTCCGGCCCGAAGCGGGGAGCGGCAGGAATGCGCTCCAGCGCGGCGACGATCTCCTGCCGGTCGGCGTCGCTGGGAGAGCAGACGTTCAGGTAATTGATGCGCACCTGCATATCGCCCGGCTTGGGCTGCTGTTGCGCGGCTGCGCTGGCGGCGCAGAGGGTCAGGAGTAAGAAGGATTTCAGCAAGGACACGCAGCGATTGTAAATCAGTCGCCGGGCGCCGGCCGGTAGTTGCCGGTGGTCACCCGGATTCCCGCGGGCCAGCGATCTGGTGGCTGGCATTTGCCTGCTTATCGGCGTTCCGCAAGTGGGTGGCGACGGTGTCGAGAAATTCCTGGATGTCGACGGGTTTGAACAGAACCGTAATGCCCAGGCGCTGGGCGCGGTCGCTGATCTCCCTGCCGGCGTAACCGGTGAGCAGCAGCGAGGGCAGTTCCGGCTGGAGGCGGCGCGCATGCTCGAGCACCGCGAAGCCGGAGTCCTTCTTTTCGAGCGACAGATCGCAGAGCAGCAGATCGAGCTTCTCGCTCCCCAGGGCGCGGCCCGCCTCCTCGGACGAAAGGGCGCCGACGACCTCGTAGCCTTTCTGCTCCAGGATCATGCGGTAGGTGGTGAGCACCGAAGGTTCGTCGTCCACCACCAGGATGCGATACTTGCGGGCGCAAACGGTCATCGGCGCACCACCGGCAGGTCCAATCTGAACACCGTGAAATCCGGCGTTTTGAACGTGCTAAGCACAGGATTGTACTGCGAACCTTGCAGCGGTTGGGTGCGTATCCTTGGTGAGGACGGCGGCGCCGCAGCCGGCTGCCGTACCCGTCGGAGGGGCGCCACCCATACGTCTATAATCAACCGAAGCTCGGCTGGGCACAGCTCCTGATGAGAGGTCCCTCCCACCATCCTCTGCGTCGCAAGCTGGCGCGCCTCGCTCCCGCGAGCGGGCTGGGCCGCTTCACGCTCTATTTGCTGCTGGTGGACCTGTTTATCTACGGACTGAACCGGGTGCGCTCCGGGGGACGCGGCGGGGGAGCGCTGGATGTATGGGTTCTGCTGCTCACCATCACCCTGGTCGTGCTGGGATTCATCCTGGGCCTGCGCTGGTTGCGGCGGCGGTTCATGTGGCGGCTGCGCAACCGCCTGATCGTCACCTACACGTTCATTGGCGTGATCCCGCTGGTGCTGGTGCTGATGATGGCCCTGATCGCCGGCTACCTGTTCACCGGACAGTTCGCAACCTTTCTGGCGAGTTCCGACCTCGACTCCGAGCTGGGGATGCTGGAGGCAGCCAACTCCGTCATGGCAACCGAACTGGCTACAGTGGCGCGCGTCCGCGGCACGCCCAGCAGCAAGGACCTGTTCGCCTCGCACGAGTTCCGCCCCGACGAACACCTGAAGACAGCCGAGGTGGTCGCATGGTACCGCGGGCAGCGCATTGAGCTCTATGCTCCCGGCGGACAGCGGCACGTGGGCGAGCTTCCCGCCTGGCTCAAAGGTAATTTCCAGGGGATCGTCCGTGACGAGACCGGGCTTTATCTGCGGGCGGTGAACACGGTGGCCGCCGACGGCGCGCCCCTCACCGTGCTCTCCAGCCTGCCCGTGGATCGCGCGCTGCTGGAGCGAATCGCCAGCGGCCTGGGCGAGGTGACGATCTATCCCGGCAGCGTGATCCGCGGCCGCGCGGCCGGGGACCGCACCAAGGAGATCACGATCGATACCGGGGACCAGTCGAAGCCGGAGCCACGGCTCGCCCGCATCGCGGGAGGCTCGCTGCCGCCGCAGAGCCGGGCCCTCGACCGCGAAGTCACGTTCTTCGCTCCCTTGAGGATCGTGGATTGGAAGACGGGGGAGCAGGCGCGCATCGCCTTGCGCGCCACCACCCGGCCGTCGCTGCTGTACGCGCGCCTGTTCCAGACCATGGTGGAATTCGGGAGCGCCATCTGGACGCTGCTCATCGTGCTGGCCATCGTGTTCGCGGCGATCGAGCTAATCGCGCTCATCGTCGGCGTGGGGCTCACCCGCACCATCACGCGGTCGGTGGCCGAGCTTTACGGCGCCACCCAGCGCATCAACCGCGGCGAACTGCAGCACCGCATCAAGGTCACGGCACAGGACCAGCTGGCGGCGCTCGAGAGCTCGTTCAACTCCATGAGCGAGTCGCTGGAAAAGCTAATCGCCGAGCAGAAGGAAAAGCAGCGCCTGGAGAACGAGCTGGCCATCGCCCAGGAAGTGCAGGCACAGTTGTTCCCCCAGGCGATCTCAGATTTGGAATCGCTCGAAGTCCACGGCGTCTGCCGCCCGGCGCGCACCGTCAGCGGCGATTACTACGACTTCCTGCCCTATGGGCCGGACCGCCTGGGAATCGCGGTGGGCGACATCAGCGGCAAAGGGATCTCGGCGGCATTGCTGATGGCCACCATCCACTCCGCGGTGCGCGCCTACGAGATCGGACGCATGCCGGCGATGACCGCCCACCTGGTGGCGGCGGGAGGCAACCCCGGCCCTCCCACCCACGTCTTCGAAGCGCGCTCGGCGAGCGAGGACGAGTTCTCTCCCGCCCAGGTGCTGAGCCTTCTCAATCGCCAGTTGTATCGCAGCACCCCGGCGGAAAAGTACGCCACGCTTTTTCTGGGCGTGTACGACGGGCGCTCGCGCGCGTTCACCTATTCCAATGCCGGGCACCTGCCTCCGGTCATCCTGGGACATGACGGCTCGCTGCGGCGGCTGGATACGCCCGGGCTGGTGATCGGCCTGTTCGATGACCAGGGCTACGAGGAGCGCACCATCGCTCTGCGGCCCGGCGACATCTTCCTGGCCTTCAGCGACGGGGTCACCGAGCCGGAGAACGAGTTTGGCGAATTCGGCGAGGAACGGCTGATCGAGATCGTGCGCGACCATCGCCACCTGCCGCTGGCCCGCATCTCAGAGCTGATCACTTCGGCGGTGAGCGAATGGATCGGCGCCAACGAGCAGCCCGATGACATCACGATTGTATTGGCGCGAGCGCGGTGATCGGCGACCTGTAGCGCCGGCCTCTGGCCGGCTGTCGCGAGGGCGTTCTGCAGGGTCCCCATCACGCCCGGTTTTGGCGTTGGGGGGGTGCTGGTCCCGCCCTCGCCGCCGAGACGGCGGCGCTAGTCGCTACTCCTTCGGTATCCCCGTCGGCGCCTGCAAGCTCGGTATCCCCTGCGAGTGCATTAGCTGATTAAGCGCAGGAAGATCCTTGGCGAGGATTTCCTGCCATTTCGCGAGTTGTGCCTCGAGCCGGCGGCTGAGCGTCTCGAAGACCTGGTACATCTGCGCGGTGGGAGAGGAGTCGGCACTGTCTTCGGTGTGGCTGAGCGAATCGAGAGCTTCGTTCAGCTTGTTGGGAAAGCTCAGGTTGCCCTCCGAGCTCTTCATCTTCACCTGGATCAACTCCTCCTCGATGGGCGTCATCTTCTCATCGAACTGCTTGGCGGCGGCGACGACCGGCTGGGCCTGATGGCTGCCGCCGGCCCATTGGCGGAGCGTCTCCAACTCGCCCCGCAACTGGCGGATCTGATTGACGGCGATGTGCAGGCGCTGGTTCGCCTCGCGGATCTTCATGCTCAGGTCTAACTGTTTTTGCAGGTCAGCGGAGGAGGCACCGGTAACCCGGGGATCGAGGCGCAGCTCGAGGGGCTGCGTCCGGCTTTGCCCGCCGGCCGTCAGTTTGACCTGGTAACTTCCGGGAAGGGCGAGCGGTCCCTGCGGCCCAATCCCGCTGTAGAACGCGCCGGGGATCTTGACCGGAGGCTGGTGGCGAAGATCCCAGGGGAAGCGGTTCATACCAGCTTCGGCCGGGATGACTTCCTTCGGTTTTTCCTGATCGGGCCACTCCGGTGGTTGCTCGGCGATCTTCTTCTCTTTGCTGGAGTAATGCCGCACCAGCCGGCCCTGGGCGTCGAGGATGTCGAGCGTCACCTCGCCCGCCGGCTTGCTCTTGAAGTAGTAGTCGATGATGGCTCCGGCAGGAGGATTCTGCCCAACCGGCCGCCGCCGGTGGACTTCCTCCGGAAAGTGCAGGCGGGTCGCGGGCTGGGGCTGGTACAGGTGAAGGCCGGCCTGGGCAAGTTGCGGATTGAGTTCGCGCAGCGGCGCCAGGTCGTCGAGCACCCAGAAGGAACGGCCGTTGGTAGCGACGGCCAGGTCGTCGTCGTGAACCACCAGGTCGGTGATGGGCGTCGAAGGCAGGTTCAATTGCAGTGATTGCCAGTGCGCGCCGTCATCAAAAGACACGAACACACCTCTTTCGGTGCCGGCATATAACAGGCCCTTGCGCTTGGGGTCCTCGCGGACGGCGTGGACGAAATAGCCCTCGGGGATGCCGTTGGCGATTGCGGTCCAGGTTTTGCCGTAGTCGTTGGTCTTCAGGATGTGCGGGCGGAAGTCATCGAGCTTGTGGCGGTCCACGGCGACGTAGGCGGCGCCGGCATCAAAGGGCGACGCCTCGATGAGGCTGATGGTGCTCCATTCCGGCAGGGTCTTCGGGGTAACGTTCGCCCAGCTCTTGCCGCCATCGCGGGAGAGTTGGATCAGGCCATCGTCGGCGCCGGCCCAGAGCAGGTCCTTCTGCTTGGGGGACTCAGCCAGAGCAAAGATGGTGTCGTAATACTCGACGCTGGTGATATCGAGAGTGATGGGACCGCCGGAGGGCTGCTGCTTGTTCTTGTCGTTGCGGGTGAGGTCGGGGCTGATCGCCTCCCAGCTCATGCCCCGGTCGCGGCTGCGGAAGACGCGGTTGTTAGCGGTGTAGATGGTCGCGGGATCGTGGGGAGAGATCACGAGCGGCGAGGTCCAGTTGTAGCGGTACTCCAGATCCTTGGCGCCGTGACCGGAAACGTCCAGCGGCCAGACGGAGACGTCCTGCATCTGCCGTGTGCGTTTGTCGAAGCGAAACACCGAGCCCTCGTTCCCGCCGTAGATGATGTTGCGGTCGCTGGGATCGGGGGCAACGAAGCCGGTCTCCCCGCCGTAGTCGAACCAACTCCAGCGGCCGATCACGCCGGAATCGTCATAGGTGGCAATGGCGACGCTGCTGTTGTCCTGTTGCGTCCCGTAGAGATAGTAGGGCCACTGATGGTCGGCGATGACGTGGTAGAACTGCGCGGTGGGCTGGTTGTCTTGGAGCGTCCAGGTGCGGCCGCCGTCCAGGCTGATGGTGACGCCCCCGTCGTTAGCGTTGATGAGGCGGTCGGGGTTGGCGGGATCGATCCACAATCCGTGGTGATCGCCGTGGGGCGCCGGCAGAAGGCTGAAGGTCTTGCCGCCGTCGGTGGACTTGAACATGCCGGTGTTGAGCACGTAGACCGTATCTACGTTCCTGGGGTCGGCAAAGATGTGGGTGAAGTACCAGGCGCGCTGGCGATAGCGCTGGTCATCGTTGACGCGCGTCCAACTGTCACCGCCGTCGTCGGAGCGGTAGAGCCCGCCCTCCCTGGCCTCGATCAGCGCATACACCCGGTTGGAGTCGGCGCCGGACACCGAAACCCCTATGCGGCCCAATATTCCCTCGGGGAGGCCGTGACCCTCCAGGCGCTTCCAAGTGGCGCCGCCGTCGGTGGACTTGTAGAGACCGCTGCCGGCGCCGCCGCTGCTCAGACTCCAGGGCGTGCGCTGCACCTGCCAGAGAGCGGCGTAGAGAATGTTGGAATTGCTGGGATCGAATACCACGTCGATGCCGCCCGTGCGGTCGTCCTTGTATAGGACTTTTTCCCACGTCTTGCCGCCGTCGGTAGTGCGGAAGATGCCGCGCTCCGCATTGGGGGCGTAGGCGTGACCGAGGGCTGCCACGAAGGCGATCTCGGGGTTCTTGGGATGAACGATTATTGCGCCGATATGACGGGTGTCGCGCAGGCCGATGTTCTTCCAGGTCTTGCCGCGATCGGTGGACTTATACACGCCGTCGCCGTAGGAGATGTTGCCGCGGATGCAGGCTTCGCCGGTGCCGACATAGATCACGTTGGGATCGGAATCGGCGACGGCGATGGCGCCGATGGATGAGATCGGCTCCTTGTCGAACAGCGGGGTCCAATTGGCGCCGCCATCGGCGCTTCTCCAGACCCCGCCCGCCACCGCTCCGAAGTAGTAGAGACCCGGCTCGCCGGCAACGCCAGTCACCGCCAGGGCCCGCCCGCCGCGGAAAGGACCGATCAAGCGCCACTTCATTTCCTGGAACAGATTCTGGTCATAGCCGGTGGTTTGGGTGTATCCGAGAATGGAGAAAACTCCCAAGATAGCCAGCAACCGCAAGAGTGCAACAAGCCGTCTCCAACTCATGCAGGAACCTCCAGAGTGGGTTGGGAAAACCGTAGATCGTACCACGCCCAAGCTCCGGCATTGGACAGCACCGGGCCGAAGGCGCGCTCAGCCCTTATCCGAGGGTCAGCCGCATAAGGTTGTCGTCGCCCGTGATTGATCCGTTTTGGTATGGAAGAGACGCGATCTCCAAAAAGGAATTCTTCTCAGTCTGCAATCTTGATGTCGATTGCGATTTCCACAGACAGCAGCTTTTACCTTTGATCGGCGCAGGCTGCACGCCGGAACCCCGTTAGGGCAAGTTCCCGCACGAAATCTGTCTTCATTCCGGGCTGCTCATGAGAATCGCACTCTTGGCATGGGAATCCCTTCACTCCATTCCTGTGGGCGGCGTGGCGGCCCATGTCACCGAACTGGCGGCCGCCCTGGAGCGGAAAGGGCATGAAGTTCATGTCTTCACCCGTATGGGAGCCTGGCAGCCGCACTACGAATGCATCCAGGGCGTGCATTACCATCGTTGTCAGTTCCGACTGAACTCGGACTTCGTCGAAGAAATCAACGACATGTGCCGCTCCATGGCCTACCACGTGTGCGAAACGGAAAATTTCATCGGTCCATTTGACGTGATTCATGCGCACGATTGGCTGACCGGCAATGCCATGATCTACATCAAACAGGGGCGAGGGCGGAAGAGCGTTGTTACTATCCACTCCACCGAGTACGGCCGCAGCGGAAACCACTTCCATAACGGCCGCTCGGAACGTGTCCGCTGGCAGGAACGCGCGACCACTTATTGGTGCGATCGCGTGATCACGGTTTCGCACTCGCTGAAGAAGGAAGTCATGTGGATGTACGAGGTCCCGGAGTGGAAGATCTCCACCGTCTACAATGGAGTGAACCTCCACAATTACGACGGATGGCTGGACCCGGGCGGAGTCAAAGCGCGGTATGGCATCGGGCCCATGGATCCGACGGTGCTGTTTGCGGGGCGCGCGGTGTATCAAAAGGGACCCGATTTGTTGGTGGAAGCCATCCCCCACATCCTCCGGCACTATCCCGGGGCGAAATTCGTCTTCGCGGGAGATGGGGAGGACGCCATCGCTGACCGGGTGGTTAACGTTTACACTCAGTGATCGAACCTCGGAGGGCACGACTTTATCGTGCCTAACGCGGGCTCCAATGACGCTGGCTTTAGCCACTGAGGTGAGGGGTGGTTCGACGCTGTGTAACGACGCCGGCAGGCAAACCTTAGGGGCTGAAGCCCAAGATTAGAGCGA
>JAHFUA010000035.1:17442-27854 GCA_023265315.1 Acidobacteriota bacterium
CCCACATCCTCCGGCACTATCCCGGGGCGAAATTCGTCTTCGCGGGAGATGGGGAGATGCGGGCAGCCGTGCAGCATCGGGCGTGGGAACTGCGCGTAGAGCATGCCACCCGGTTTCTCGGTTTCAAAAACAATGGAGAGTTGACCGAGCTTTACAAAGCCTGCGACGTAGTGTGCGTGCCCAGCCGCAACGAACCCTTCGGCATCGTGGTGCTGGAAGCCTGGAGCGCGGGCAAGCCCGTCATCGCCACCAAGAACGGCGGCCCGGATGAGTACGTCTGGCATGAGGTGAACGGATTGAAGATTTATCCGAATCCTGATTCCGTGGCCTGGGGCATAGGCACCCTGTTCACCAACTTCGAGTGGGCGCGCTGGATGGGGCGCAACGGCAGAGTGGCCGTGGAATCAGGCTTCACCTGGGACGCCATCGCTGACCGGGTGGTTAACGTTTACACTCAGTGATCGAACCTCGGAGGGCACGACTTTTATCGTGCCGAACGCGGGCTCCAATGACGCTGGCTTTAGCCACTGAGGTGAGGGGTGGTTCGACGTTGTGTAACGACGCCGGCAGGCAAACCTTAGGGGCTGAAGCCCAAGATTAGAGCGATCGGATAGCGGCACGGCTGAAGCCGTGCCCTCCCCGGCATGAATAATCCAAGTGAAGGCCTGCATCGGAAAGCAAGCTGCGCATGAGCAAACTCCCAGAATCCGTGGATGGCATACCCAATATCTGTGGGGCGGAGGAGCAGGTTGCCGCCGCCACCGCCGACAAGGGGCCGGTCTACCTGAAGGAGAGCGGCATCGACTTTGCCAGGATCAAGAGCGCGTTTGCCATCGCGCTGCACATGCATCAGCCGCTCATTGTTTCGGGGACGGGTGATCTTGGCGCCGCCGAGGTGATCAGCAATCTGAAGTACATGATGGATAACCCGCACATCGGCGATAACCACAACGCGCCGGTATTCCATTGGTGTTACACGCGCATGGGCGAGTTTATTCCGCAGCTCGTCCAGGACGGCAAACAGCCGCGGGTGATGCTCGACTATTCCGGGTGCCTGTTGCACGGCTTGCGGCACATGGGGTTGGACGATGTTTTTGACAACCTGCGGCGCATCACCTGCGACCCCGCCTACCGGCGCTGCGCGGAGTGGCTGGGGACGGCTTGGGGACACGCCGTCGCTCCCAGCACCCCGGCGCAGGATTTTCGTCTGCACGTGAAGGCGTGGCAGCACCATTTTGCCGCCATCTTTGGCCTGGAGGCGCTGGAGCGGGTCAAGGGGTTTTCTCCGCCGGAGATGGCCCTGCCTAACCATCCTGACGTGGCCTACGAATTTGTCTGCACGCTCAAGGACTGCGGTTATCGCTGGGTCCTGGTGCAGGAACATTCGGTGGAGTGCCTGGAAGATGGCGGCAGCTTGCAACAGCGCCACCTTCCTCACCGCCTGGTGGCGAAGAATTCGGAAGGCGAGAGCGCCAGCATCATCGCCATCATCAAGACCCAAGGCAGTGACACCAAACTGGTGGCGCAGATGCAGCCCTACTACGAAGCCAAAGGCCTGGGACGAATGCCGCTGGCCGGCCGGCAGGTCCCACCCCTGGTGACCCAGATCGGCGATGGGGAAAACGGCGGGGTGATGATGAACGAGTTTCCCAGCAAATTCCTGGAGGTCATGCGCGAGGCTTCGGGCTCGGAAACCCCGCCGATGAACGTCACGGAATACCTGGAGTATCTGGCCGAGATCGGCATCCGGGAAACCGACTTCCCTCCCCTCCAGCCCCTTCACCAGAAGCGCATCTGGGAGAGATTCCAGCCGGGCCAAGGGCGCGAGCGCCTGGAGAATGTGCTCGCGGAGTTGCGAAGCCAGGACCATCGCTTTCACATGGAGGGGGGAAGCTGGACTAACAACCTCTCCTGGGTCAGAGGCTACGAAAACGTGCTCGGCCCCATGGAATCGGTGAGCGCCCGGTTTGCGGAACGAGCGCTGGGGAAAGTCTCCACCCGTGAACCCCGTTACCGCAATGCGCTCTTTTATCTCCTGCTGACGCAAACCAGTTGTTATCGCTATTGGGGACAGGGCATCTGGACCGAGTATGCGCGCGAATTGTGCCGCCGCGCCTCCGACATCCTGGCCCATGATTTCTGAGCTAGCCGCACGCGCCTGCGCGCCGATCCAGCGGATTGCAGCATCTAATCCGAAATGCTCATGACCGACCGCCCCCTGCGACCGGCGCGAGCCGGCTGGATCACGCTTCTTGCGCTCGCCACCGCGCTAGCCGCGCCCGCACAAACGCGGGCTCCCGTGCGCTCGTGGCAGCCAGACATCGTGCTGCCCGCGCCCGCCTACCCCTTCACGTTTCTGGGCTATGGAGACATGCGATTCACGAATCCCGCGGACACCAAGCATTCCAATGCGGCTGCACGCAGGGCGGAGATCGCCCGCATGGCGCAGGCGAAGCCGGCGTTCGTGCTCATCACGGGCGATTTGGTATTGACCGGCGCCGCCGCGCAAGACTGGAAGGTTTTCGACGCGGAGACCGCACCGCTGCGGCAGGCGGGCATCGAACTGCTTCCCGCCCTGGGCAACCACGACGTCCGCGGCGGCGAAGCCCGGGCGCTCGAAAACTACTTCCAGCGCTTCCCCCAACTCGAGGGCCGGCGGTGGTACTCGGTGCGCGCCGGTAACGTGCTGCTGTTCGCGCTGGACAGCAATTCCGCGGATGGCCCCGGCACCCGGCAATGGCAGTGGCTGGAACAGGGACTCCAGGCGCTGTCGCCGGAGGTGGATTTTGTGCTGGTGGCGCTGCATCATCCGCCGCTCACCCACTCCCACGACAAGGTGCTCGGCGGTGGTCACTCGCCCCGCCCGCAAGAACAGCAACTTGCGTCGCTGCTCGAAAAATACCAGCAGAGCATGCGGGCGCGGATCATCGTGATCGCGGGGCACGTGCACAACTACGAGCGCTACGAGCACGGCGGGGTAACCTACGTCGTGAGCGGAGGCGGAGGGGCTACGCCCTACATGATCCAGCGCTCCGCCGGCGACTTCTACCGCGACCCCGGCCCGACCTACCATATCTGCAACTTCACCGTGGATCATGGCGAGCTGCGCTTCCAGATGCTGAAGCTGACCTTCGAGGGCGCGCAACCGCAGTGGACGGTGAGGGACTCCTTCGTATCACGGGCGGGCGAGGCTCACCCGGCTGCGTCCGGGCGCCCAACCGCTCGCTTACTCCCTGGGTGCCCGCGCCCGGCAAGCCCGCCGAAGCCGTGCAGCGCCGATTGCCAAGCCGCCCCGCCGCTGCCGGCCAACCCTTGAACCGTATTGACACTGGGAGAAGCAATGCTATAGTCGCCAAAGCGAGGCCATTCAGAAATGAAGAATATTTACGACGTAATGCGGCAGAAGGAGCTCGAGATCGAGCGCCTGAAGAAGGAGATCGAAGCGCTCCGTGTGGTGGCTCCCATGCTGGAAGAGAAGGAAGCGGCGCGCGAGATCGCTTCTCTCTCGCCGGCCAAGGCCTATTCTGCGGCCCAGCCGAGCAACGAACCGGCGATCGCCGCCGACACCGGCAAGTCCGCGCGAGTTTGGCCATAGCCGCCGCGAACTGTCACGAGTCCCCCGCTCCTCCGCCCGCCGCTCGACGGGTCGGGGGAGGTGACTGTTCCCTACAGCACCCGGTTGTGCAAGCCGGCCAGGTGCGTTCCGGGCTCGGGGGTGACCATGTCCGAATCCAACCTCAACCGCGGCCCTAGCAGCGACGGCGCCTTCACTGGTCGGCTGGACCAGGAGACCTTCCGCGCCCTGCTCTTCAATTCCTTTCTGCATCAACAAAACCGGTTGCGCATCGGCCGGCGGGAAGGCGAACGGCTGGCGGCCATCGCCGAAACCCGCTGCGCCGTGGCCGAGTGCGGCGACTTGAGAGCCGCTCTGAACCTGGTGGCCGCCCGCGCGCTGGAGATCACCGGCTCCACCGGAGCCGCCATCGCCATCGGCGCGCAAGAACAGATGACTTGCTGGGCGATGAGCGGGCCCACGGCGCCTCCCCTGGGCGCCCCCCTGCCGCTCGATTCCGGTCTTTCGGGAGAATGCCTGCGCAGCCGGCGCACTCTGCGTTGCGACGATACCGAGAGCGATCCGCGGGTCAACCATGAAGCCTGCGTCCGCCTGGGCGGCGTGGGCTCCATGCTGCTGGTGCCGCTGCTTCGGCGGCATGCCGCCATCGGCGTCCTGGAAGTGTTCTCCACCCGGCCGCGTGCCTTCGGCGACACCGAGGAACACGTGCTGGAGCTGCTGGCGGTGATCGCCAGCGCGGCCCTGGCCGACAGCGCGGGGAACGAAGCCGCAACCCGGGTTTCACGGAGCCCGGCAGCGAGTGTCCGCACCGTCCCTTCCCCATACCCTGCGGTGTGATCGCGGGCGTGTGCAGCCGGCCCGGAGCCGGATCAAAGCTCGATACGCGAACCCGGGGCAAGTTCGCGGGGAGGCTCGCCGCGGCGGAAGATGCGGGCCCGCGCCACCCCCTTCAACGTCACCTTCCCGTGCTCGACGCGCAACAGGGCGCCCTCGCGCAGAGCCACCACCGGGATCTCGTTCTCTTCTAAGAATTGCAGCAGCCGTTCTTCCCGGGTTTCCGCCATGAGCGTCGAGTGGGGGTCGGGATCGATGTAGTGCGGGTTGATCTGGAACGGCACCAGTCCAAGCGCCTGGAGCGATGGCGGCTCGACAATGGGCATATCGTTAGTGGTGCGGATGGTCGGGCAAGCGACATTGGATCCGGCGCTGGCGCCCATGTAGCGCAGGCTGCCCTCCGCCACCCGGCGGCGGATCGGGCCCAGCAGATTGTGATCGTAAAGCGTCTTCAGCAGGCGGAAGCTGTTGCCGCCGCCAATGAAGATGGCGTCGGCGCTTTCAAGGGCAGCGCGCGCCTCCGGCGCCCGGTGCACCGAGCTCACTCGGAATCCCATGCGCCCCAGGCGTTCGGCGGCTTTGGCAGCATAGCCGTCGCGGTCGTGCAGCGCATAAGGCACGAACAGCACCTGACGCACGCCGGCGAGGAAATCGCGGATCTCGCCTTCGGCGTGGTCGAGATAGCCGCTGCCGTGGAGAGTCGAGTTGCTAATCAGCAGAAGGCGGGCTTTTTCCATCATGAGAATGTTGACCTGCCCGGGTGTCGCATTGTAAACGGACGACGCAGTATCATTGGAGGCCATGAGCGTTAGCCGCAAGTCGGGCCTGGTAGTGTGCTGGTTTCTGCTGCTGGCCCTGGCCGCTGCGGGCGAGACCAAGCCCACCCCCAACTTCTCCGGCTACTGGAAGCTGAACCCGGAGAAGAGCGACTTCGGGGGCGCGCCGGTGCCGGAGTCGGCCGGGTACGTGATCCGGCACATCGGCGCCAAGCTCGCCTTCGACTACACCCATGAGTCGAAGACCTCGCGCGTCGAGATCACCACCGACGGCCAGGAGCGCATGACCGATTCCAACGACGAGGCCGAGATCTGGACGCGCGCCTTCTGGGAAGGTCCGGTGCTGGTGTTCGAAGCCCGGCAAAAGGCCCGCCCTGGGCATCCTGCTTCCGGCATCAAATGGACCAGCCGCTGGAAACTTTCGGCTGACGGCCAGGCTCTCACCATCGAGCGGCAGATCACCGCGCCGCAAGGCCAGCTCAACCAACTCCTGGTGTTCAACCGGGAAACCAAGGAAACCAGCAGGAACAACAGCCGGTGATCAGCAAGGTTGTCCAGTGACAGCAACCGGCGCGGCGGGCAGCGTGAACAGGAAGGTCGAACCGTGCCCCAGGGCGCTTTCCGCGCGGATAATCCCGCCGTGCGCCCGCACGATGTGCTTGGCGATGGCCAGCCCCAGGCCGGTGCCGCCCGACTCCCGAGAGCGCGCCTTGTCCACCCGGTAGAAGCGCTCGAACAGGCGTGGGAGGTGTTCGGAAGCGATGCCCGGTCCGAAGTCGCGCACGTAGAACTCGACCGTGGCGCCGGTATCGCGCGCGCCCAGGACGATCTTGCCGCCCGAGCAGGCGTACTTCAAGGCGTTGTCGATCAAATTCGCGAGCACCTGGTGGACGGCATCGGTGTCGGCCTCCACGGCGCGTTCTGTGGCCGATTCGGCCACCAGTTCCACGCGCTGCAACCTGGCGATCTCGCGAAAGCTCTTGGCGACATCCTCCAGCAGTTCCGCGGGAGCGACCGGCCGGAAGCGGAACGCCACTTCTCCGGATTCCACGCGGGCCAGGGTAAGCAAGTCCTCGCTCAAGGTGGCCATGCGCACGGCATTCTTGCGGATGATCTCCAGGAACTCGCGTTCCGGGCCCTGGGCCGGGGCCGCTTCCAGCAAGGTCTCGGCGTATCCCTGGATGGAGGTCAACGGCGTGCGCAGCTCGTGCGACACGTTGGCCACGAAATCGCGGCGCGTCTTCTCCACCCGCTCGATCTCGGTGACGTCGTGCAGCACGGCCACCGCCCCCGCTCCCGGCATGGGGGCGGCGGTCACGTTGTAGCAGCGGCCGGGAAGTATGGAGGTGGCGCGCGTGGTGCGCAAGCCTCCGCTGTGGATGGCTTCCGTAATCGCCCGCAGGAAGTCGGGGTCGCGGACGGTCTCCACCACCGGCGCTCCCAGCCGCACTCCCGAGGCCGTTAGCCTCGCCATCACCCGATTGGCCCATTGCACCTTGCCGTCGGCGGAAATGGCGATCACCGCTTCCTGCATGCTGTTGAGCAAGGTTTCCAGTTGCTGCTGGCCGGTGCGGACGTCCTGAAAGCTGTGCTCGAGTTGGTGCGCGGTGGAGTCCAGCGCCGTGGCCACCTGGCCGATTTCGTCGGATGAGTCCTCGGCGATGCGGGCAGTGAGGTCGCCGGAAGCGATGCGAGCGGCGAAGTCCACGATCCGCCGCAAACGGCGCGCCACCGACTGCGCCGCAATCAACGACAGCACCATTGCGACCAGCACCGCCAGCCCCGACGTCCACAGCAGCGTGTGGCGCACGCGGGTGGTGGTCTCGTGGAGCGAGGCCAGCGGATACGCCAGGCGCACCGCCGCCGGTTCGCCGTCGCCTGTCCCCGGAAGCTGCTTGACCGGCACGGCTACGTACAGAAAGGGGACTCCGATGGTGTGGCTGAAACGCACCGCGCTGCCGACGCGGCCATGCTGCAGAGCTTCGATGAACTCCGGCCGCGTGGCGTGGCTCTCCATGGTTTCGGGATTGGCTTCCGATTCGGCCAGTACCTTGCCGGAGCGGCCGATCACGGTGGCGCGCGCCTCGGCCGCTTTGGCCTCCTCGTACACTACCTGCTGGAGCGAATGCTGGCGGTCGTTGGCGACGCGCTGGGCGAACATGCGCGTTTTCTCGGTCAGGGCAAGCTGGATCTGGTCGCGCAGCGAGCGCTCCCAGGAGCGCGTCACCGTGAGGTTGAGGGTGATGGTGACGGCGGCGATCACCACCACGAACATCAGCAGCAGCTTGAAGAAGACGCGGTTTCTCACTTGGGCGACTCGAAGCGGTAGCCGGTGCCGCGGAGCGTGCGCAGGTAGCGCGGGTTCTCGGGGTCGGGCTCGATCTTCTCGCGGATGCGGCGCACGTACACGTCCACCGAGCGCGGGGTGACGTAGGCGGTGTCGCGCCAGACCGCGTCCAGCAACTGGTCGCGGGTTAAAACGCGTCCCACGTGGCGCGCCAGGTAATCCAGCAGGCGGAACTCGGTGGCGGTGGTGGCGACGGGCTTGTCGCGCACGGTCAGGATCATGGCCCCGCTGTCAATCTCGATCTCGCCGATCTTCACGAGCGAGGGCGTCAGCGGCTTCTCGAAGCGCCGCAGCACGGCGCGCGTGCGCGCCACCAGTTCCCGCGGGCTGAAAGGCTTGGTGATGTAGTCGTCGGCGCCCAGGTCGAGGCCGAGCACGCGGTCCGCTTCCCCGGTTTTGGCGGTCAGGAAGATGACCGGGGTCATGCCCAGCACGGGCATCTGGCGGATGCGGCGGCAGAGATCGAGACCGTCTCCGCCCGGCACCATGATGTCGAGCAGGAAGAGCGAGGGACGCTCCTTCTCCGCTTCGCCCAGCACCGCGCCGGCTGCGGGGAAAGCCCGCACGGCATAGCCGGCAGCCTCCAGATGGTGGCGCACCAGGCGGCTGATGTCAGCGTCGTCCTCGACCAGGAAAATGAGCGGCTTCACACCGGTATTGTACCGGGCAGAGGGAAATCCCGGCGTGCCGGCACCGGGGGAATGCCATCGTCGTGTACTGCGTCGCGGCTATTGCGGGCGGGTGATTATCCCCGCCCAAACCAGGTACATGCAGAAAAGCACGGTAACCGCCAGCATCACGACGATGATCGATCTTCCGACGGTGGACCACCAGGACGGTCTGCGCCAGAATTTCTTGCGACGACGGATGCGGACATGGTGCCCGTGGTGATTGTGCGGTGTGGGAATTGCCTGTTCCGGCCCGGCCAAACCTCTCCTCCCGTGGGACCATGTGAGCGAGTGACCTGAAGATGGTTCCGGAAATCTTTCCGCCATTCTGCGATGGAATGCCTGTGAATCGCAACCACAAATCGCGCGCACGTTGTTTTTGCCGATGCGGCGCTGGCGACGTACAATGAGGCCCGCACCACAGGAGGACGCAGTGGCTGAGCCCACCTATGTGTACGAAGGAAAAATCGAGCGCGGCTCCGGCGCCATACGCATGGCCAACTTGCCGGCAGAAGCAGCGCCTGTCTACTTTGGCGTTCACGGAGCCATTGCCCAGCACTACGGCTTAAATCCTGCCACCATCAAGGAACCTCGGGCCGCTACCCTCGACTACGTGATCGCAGCCGCGGCAGCTTGACTGCAGGGCACGTTTGCCACCGCGCTGGCAGCGCGGAACGTCAGGACAGGCCGGGGAGCGCTCGCCAGCGACGTACGCGGCGAGGTGGAGACGGAAGACGGCGTCCTCGTCATTCGTCGCATTTTTGTCCACCATCGCCTGGTCGCGCCCGAGGACGTCCGCAACACGGTCGAGGAAGTGCATCGCACTTACCCCATGCACTGTCCCCTGTATCGCACCCTGCACCGCTGCATCGAATTCAAAATTTCCTACCAGCTCGTAGCTGCCGCCGAGGCGGCTGCTCCGGCGGGCACTTAGCCGAGCTTACTGTCCATCCCTGGCGGGAACGAGGGTGACATACGCGAACAGGAAAGGACGCCGGAATCGGCGGTTCAGGGTACGGGCGTCATTTGCGCAACGCCCGGCTCGCGAAATGAAAATCCGGTGGCCTGCCTACTGAGGGCGAACTGAAAGCCCAGTCGGTGCAGTAGGCGGGATGAAAGCTATTTTGATATTGCGTGGCTCTCTGCCTTCTAAGTGTGCAAGATTATTTTCGAGGGCCTTGAAGTTGTCTATTAGGACGTCCAATTGTGATTGTAGTTGAGACATCCTGATGCTCAACTCATAGCTGGGTTTCGTGGAGTACTGGTCTCCGGCTTTTATATACTCGTTGCTCAAATCAATGATTTTCGCCTGGAGGTCGATTTCCTGCTGGCGGAGGCCTGTGGTTTGTATGACCACATCAAGTTCGTGTTTCTTCCATTGCCACAGGGCCCCCGAGCCTAGGAACGTGCCGGTTACGAAGCTCAGAACCAGTCCCAGAACTGCCGCCAATTTCGGAACTCGCAATTCCGCCATCGAGACCCCCACGAAACTAGAAAACATTATGATACGCGTTGGGCTGGGCACTCACGAGACAATCGGCGCCGCAGAATCGGGCTGGCGGGAGCATTCTTGTTCGCTATTGATGTGCGCTGTTTTCTGTGTGCTGAATCGAAAGAGCGTTGCAGTAGCCTCAGTGTTGGGTGACCTTAGGTTCCCCTGTGATGAGCCGGGGGTAATATTTAACAGTCAACACGTTTTCAGGCGTACGTGTGTTCGCGGGAAATCGCACCACTCGGCCATTCAACTCGTACCTCTGCTCGGGCATCAGTAACACTCCTTCATAAACCTCGACACTCCCAGGAATGGGCTCCTGCTCCAATGTCACCTCTAAGACAAAATTATCATCGGCCTTGCGAGGCTTGCGCACCACACGTACCCGACCCCAGTTGTGCTGGTCGAAGACTTCGATTCTTTTGCGCTCAAAAAACGCTTCCAGCGTGTCTACTTGTTGCTGCAGTTTTCCAACGGTAGCTTTCACGCCTGCAATGTCCAGAGACTCAATTTGCAGACTGGGGAGAGCGGCCCAAGCGAGCAGCCCGGCAGCTGCAATCGCTAACACTATGTAGGCTTGTCGCGTATTGGCGTCCAACTCACGAAGAAACAGAAGATGGCGCTGAAATACCGTTCGCAGCGCTGCTGCAACAATGATGAATAACAGAGTGAGGGAAATCCAAATGGCTGCTGTTTTCATATTCGGCAGGGGCATCGGAGC
>JAHFUA010000137.1 GCA_023265315.1 Acidobacteriota bacterium
GCGCTGATGCTTGATCGGTCCGTCCCACGCGGCAAGGACGCCCTCCCGCCCCAGCACATCCTTTGACGTTTCTTTACGAAGTCTTTACCCGCCTGCGCCGAGGCGCGTGTTTAGAATAGTGTGATGCTCCGGGCCGTCATCGAGTGGGGGTTTGTCATGCTAAGACGCCTGGCGATGGTCGTCATTGTGTCGTTGCTTGCTGGGCTGGCGATGGCACAAGACAATCCGCCAAGGCCCGCGGGTGACCAGGCGCAGGGCCGCCCGATTCGTGAAGGGGAAGGTTGGTTCCGGGGAGTGGCGGGCACCATCACCGCAATCAAGAAGGAGCAACTCTTTTTGAAGGCTGTGGACGGCAAGGCCGTGACCGTCAATCTGTCTGCCCGAACCCGTTATCGCAAAGACGCCCAGCCCGCCACGCTCGCGGACTTTAAGGTGGGCGACAGGGTAATGGTCAGCGGCGACCCTGCCGGAGAGAACACTTGGGACGCTCGCTCTGTCAGCGCGCGCGCGCGCCCGGGTGCGCACCAGGAGATGATGCGGGAGGCTTTGGGCAAGCGCTTCATCGCCGGTGAGATCAAGTCGATTGACGGCACACGTTTGGCCATCCTGCGCCCGGATGGCGTGACCCAGACCATCGAGGTGGATGAGAACACCTCGTTCCGCAAGCAGGGCGAAAGCATCACCCTCGCCGACTTCAAGCCTGGCGACCACGTGTTCGGCCGCGGCGAGCTCAAGAATGGGACGTTCGTTGCCGCGGTGCTGAATGTGGGAGACTTCCCGCAGATGGGGCCGTCGCGTTTCCAGGGCTCGCCCGATCGGCACTGAGGTCATCCGGATGCCGGGGAATTCGTCTAACTCTGACAGCGCGCTTTGATGTCTTCGATGCGAAACTCCGGGCCAAACGTTCCTCGGTGCCTTTGGGTGAATGCCCGCGCGATTGCCGCTGCTTTGGCTCTGCTGGCTGCTTGCGGACTGGTGGCAGCGCAGACCCCTCCTGCCGCCGGCGGCGACATCAGCGGCGTCGTCAAGTCCGGAAACATGCCCTTGCCGGGCGTCACGGTTTCCGCGGCCAATACTCTGACCGGCCACAAGGCAGTTACTTCCACGGGAGAGGACGGCAGCTACGCCCTGCACCTCGCCGCCAACGGCCGCTATGTGATGCGCGCGGAAATGGCCGCCTTTGCTGCCACGACGCACGAAGTGGTGATCAATGCCCAAAACCGCAGTGCGCGTGTGGACCTCGACCTGGTGCTGCTCTCCCGCGCTCAGCAGCAGCAAACCGCGGAAGAGCAGCAACAAGGCCAGGCGGCGGCAGCGCCCAACCGCGGGTTCCAGAGTCTGGCAGTGATGCAGTCCGCGCTGGGCGGGGAGTCCGAAAGCGGCGGCTTCAACGGCTCCGACCAAAGCTTGCCTGCCGGCCTGCAGGTGCCGGGCATGTCGGCGGAATCGGCGACGGAATCCGTCTCCATCTCCGGCAACACCGCCAATGCCGGGTGGACCGGCCTGAGCAGCGAAGAGCTTCGCCAGCGCGTGCAGGAGATGCGTGAGCGCCAGGGCGGGGAGATGGGCGGTTTCGGTGGTTTCGGCGGAGGTCCGGGCGGGGGCCGCGGGCCGGGCGGCTTTGGCCGAGGCGGCGGAGGCCCCTTCATGCTCGGCGGCGGCCGCGGCCGCTTCAACTTCGACCGCCCACACGGCACCGTGTACTACATGGCCGGTGATGCCGCGCTGGATGCGGCTCCCTACTCGCTCACCGGAGCTCCCCAGTCCAAGCCCTCGTATCAGCAGAACCGCTTTGGCGGCGCGCTCGGCGGCCCGCTCAACATTCCCAAAATCTACAAGGGCGGCCAGAAGACATTCTTCTTCGTCAACTACAACGGCTCCCGTTCCCAGAACCCGTTCGATGCCTTCTCCACCGTGCCCACAGAAGACGAGCGTAAAGGAATTTTTCCCGGGTTCACCGTCAACAACCTCAACCCCGTGTCGCAGGCGCTGTTGCAGTACATACCCGAACCCAACCTGCCCGGCACAGTCAAGAACTTCCATTTTGTGACCTCCGCCACCAGCAATTCCGACGACCTGAACCTGCGCATCATCCATGCCTTCGGCAAATCCACACTGGGGGCACAGCGCCGGGGCGGTCCGGGTGGCGGCGGGCGTAACAACCTGAACTTCGGCTTCCACTATCACGCCACGAGCAGCAACCTGACCAATCCTTTTCCCTCGGTCGGCGGCACGACCTCGGTGCGCAGCTTCGACATACCTGTGGGCTACGTGCGCTCCTTCGGCAAGCTGACCAACATCCTGCGTTTCGACTTCAACCGCAACCGCATCTCGACCAGGAATCTGTACGCCTTCATCACCAACGTTGCTGGCGACGTTGCTAAGATCCCCGGCGTTTCCCCGGATGCCTTCGACTGGGGCATCCCCAATCTCTCCTTCCCCGGCTTCTCCAGCCTGAACGACATCAATCCTCTGCTGCGCCGCGACCAGACCTTCACCATCTCCGACTTTGTGATCTGGAGCCACGGCAAGCATACCTGGCGCTGGGGAGGCGATTTCCGCCGCATCCAGCTCAACACCGAGACCGCCAGCAACCCGCGCGGCAGCTTCACCTTCACCGGGGTGAACACGGGCAACGATTTCGCCGATTTCCTGCTGGGACTGCCGCAGTTGAGCACAGTGCAGACCGTAAATCCCCAGTTTGGCTCCAACAATTATCATTTCCGCGGCAATTCCTGGGACCTGTTCGCACAGGACGAATGGCGCGTGCGCGGCAACCTGACCCTGAACCTCGGCCTGCGCTACGAGTACGTCTCGCCCTACAGCGAGATCAACAACCTGATCGCGAATCTCACTTTTGCACCCGGGCTCACGGCAGTAGTTCCCGTTTTGCCCGCGGGGAGCAACCCTCAGCTCTGCGCGGTTTATCCGTGCGCCATCGGGACGAGCCCTTACGCCGGAGCGCTGCCCGCCACTCTCGTCCGCCCCGATCGCAACAATTTCGCGCCCCGCGTGGGGATTGCTTGGAAGCCGTTCGCCAAGACCGTAGTGCGCGCCGGCTACGGCATCAACTACAACACCGGCGCCTACTCGAGCATCATCCAGCAGCTCGCCTTCCAGCCTCCGTTCACCGTGGTGCAGACCAATCGCGAATGTTTGTCTCCATCGGACGTGAATTGCATCCCGGCGTCGAACCTTGCGCTCGGGTTTACGCCGGCGCCGCCCAGCACCATCACCAACAATTACGGTGTGGACCCCAACTATCGTCTCGGCTACGTGCAGATCTGGAATCTCAACATCCAGCGCGAGCTGAAGACGGATCTCCTGCTCAACGTGGATTACACCGGCACCAAGGGCACCCGGCTGGATGTTCTGGAAGCCCCCAACCGCATCGCCACCGGCCCCTTGAACCCCGACGTATCGCCGTTCTACTTCGAAACGTCGCAGGCCGATTCCATCGCACATGCCGGCACCGTACGCCTGCGCAAGCGCCTGCGCCACGGCGTTTCCATCGGCGGCAGCTACACCTATTCCAAATCCATCGACAACGCCTCCACCATCGGCGGCGGCGCCACCGTCGTCGCCCAGAACGCCGCTGACTTGGCCGCCGAACGCGGCCTCTCCAGCTTCGACCAAAGGCATCGCTTCGTGGCCGATTATCTATTGGAGCTCCCCTTCGGCCACGAGAAGCGCTGGCTCTCGAGCAAGAGCGTGCTGCGCAGCCTCTTCGGCGACTGGCAATGGAGCGGCGATTGGACCATCGCCTCCGGCCTGCCGTTCACGCCGCGCATGCTCGGGAGTTTCACCGACGTGAGCGCCGGCACCAACGGCACGCTGCGCGCCAACTTCGTCCCCGGACAGCCCATCGCCCTGCCCAACCCTTCCGTGTCGGAGTGGTTCAACACCGCCGCCTTCAGCGTCCCGGCCGCGGGAGAGTTCGGAAACGCCGGGCGCAACATCATCGAAGGCCCGGGCAGCGTGGTCTTCGACATGGCCTTCACCAAGGTGATCCCCATGGGCGATGTGCGCATGCTCGAGTTCCGCGCCCAGGCCACCAACATCTTCAACATGCCGCAATTCACCGCCATCGACACCACCGTAAACTCGCCCAGCTTCGGGCAGGTGATCAGTGCCGGCTCCATGCGCCGGTTCCAAGTGCAGGCGCGTTTCAGGTTCTGATATGAAGCTGCTTACTCCAACTCGACTGCTGTGGATAGTGCTAGAGCGGATCTACAGTCGGTATATGCGGGTTTGTGAAGGGGCACGCCTTCAGGCGTGCCGTACAAGGCAGGTAGAAACCCGGCTTCAGCCGCTGAGGGAATCTCCCTCAGGGCCTAAAGGCCGGTTGATGTGTGTGGGCGTTGACGGCACGGCTGGAAGCCGTGCCCTTTCACAACCTGGGCACATCAACTCAGCCGCAGCGCTTTGTTTTGTGCTCCTGGCGGGCACGCTTCCCGCGCAGCAGTCCTCGCAAACGCCCTACACCCTTAAGGCCCGCAGCGAGCTTGTGCTGGTCAACGTCACCGCGCGCGACAAGAAGGGTGCGCTCGTCCGCGACCTCACCGCTGCCGATTTCACCGTGCTTGAAGACGGCAAGCAGCAGAAAGTCTCGTCGTTCGACATCGAGAACACCGACGCCGTGCCGGAGACCGCCGCCGGGCCTGAGCAGACCACCTTGCTCGCGCCGCTCAAGCCCCGCGCCGAGGCGAAACCAACAGAAGCCCAGCCGCAGCGGCCATCGGCGCTCAAGGACCGCCGCCTGGTCATCCTGTTCTTCGACCTGAGCGCGATGCAGCCGGACGAGATCGATCGCTCCCTCACCGCCGCTCAGAAGTATGTCGATCAGCAGATGGCTCCCGCCGATCTGGTGTCGGTGGTCTCTCTGGGAAGCGCGGTGCGCGTGGAGCAGGACTTCACCTCCGACCGCGCGCTGCTCAAGCAGGCGCTGAACCGGCTGAATCCGGCGGCGGGCGCTGGTTTCGAAGAAGGCTCCACCGGCGCCACCGAAGGCACACCCGATACCGGCCAGCCCTTCACCGCCGACGACACCGAGTACAACATTTTCAACACCGATCGCCGCCTGGAAGCCTTGCGGTCGGTTGCGGGCGCGGTCTCCCGCATCGAGCAAAAGAAGTCGTTGATTTATTTCTCCAGCGGGATGAACCGCACCGGGATTGAGAACCAATCGCAGTTGCGCGCCGCCATCAACGCCGCCGTGCGCTCCAACCTCGCCATCTACACCATGGACATCCGCGGGCTGCAGGCGCTGGTCCCCGGCGGCGAGGCCCAGTCGGCCAGCCTGCGCGGCACTGCTGCCTACTCCGGCCGCGCCACGCAGAACGCGCTGAACGCGAACTTCTCTTCGCAGGAGACCCTGGTCACGCTTGCCGGCGATACCGGCGGCCGCGCCTTCCTCGACACCAACGATTTCAGCCAGGTCTTCAAGCGAGTGCAGGAAGACACTTCGACGTACTACATGCTGGGCTACCACAGCAGCAATCCCGCGCGCGACGGCAAGTTTCGCCACATCGTGGTGCAAATGCGGCGGCCCGGGCTCAAGCTCGAGTACCGCCGCGGATATTACGCGCCCGCCGATTTCCAGCACTCCTCGCGGGAAGAGCGCGAACTCCAGTTGGACCAGGAGCTGGCCTCCGAGCTGCCCACCACCGATCTGCCCGTGTATCTCGCGACCGGGTACTTCCGCTTGGCGGACAACAAGTTCTTCGTGCCGATCTCACTGGTGGTCCCCGGTTCGGAGATCCCGTTCACCCGCGGCGGCGACCAGGACCGCGCCACACTGGACGTGATCGGAGCGGTGACCGATGAGAACAAGCGTCCCATCACCACGCTGCGCGATACGGTCAAGTTCAATGTGCGCGGCTCGCAGGAGGTCCGCCGCAAGAACGTGCAGTACAACAGCGGCTTCGTGCTGCCCGCCGGCAAGTACCATCTGAAGTTCGTGGTGCGCGAGAACCAGAGCGGGCGTCTGGGCTCGTTCGAGACCGACCTTGCTGTCCCCGAACTCAAGACCGTGCCGCTGAAGATGAGCTCGGTGGTGCTCGCCAGCCAGCTTCAGCCCGCGGCCAAACGCCGCAACGAGAACCCGCTCATTCGCGACGGCTCCGAGCTCATCCCCAACGTGACCCACGTGTTCTCCTCCGGGCAGCACCTTTATCTTTATTACGAGGTGTACGATCCCGCGCGACAAAGCAAGGAGAAACAGCCGGGAATCCGTCTGCTCACCAACGTCGCCTTCTTTTCCGGCAAGGTAAAGACCTACGAGACCCCGCTGGTCGAAGCCCAGCAACTGAATGTCCCCGACCGCAAAGCCGCCGTTTTCCAGCTCGACGTTGCGCTTACGTCGCTTAAGCCCGGTTTCTACACCTGCCAGGTGAATGTGATCGATGACGCCGCCGGGCGCTTCGCCTTCCCGCGTCTGGCGCTGCTCGTAAGGCAGTAGGTGCGTGCAGTCAGGCTTGAGATGCCACGCTCGGCATGTACAATACCCGAGGTGATTCGTGCCGGAGGCGCCCCAGCATGTCCGATGAACTGGCGGAAAAAGTTCAGTCGGTGATCGCCACCAGCAAGCGCATTCCCCGCGAGCGCGTCACCGTTGACAGCACGCTCGAGGACCTCGGCATGGACTCGCTCGACCAGCTCAATCTCCTGTTCGCGCTGGAGAGCGACTTCAACATCTCCATCCCCGACGAGGAAGCCAAGTCCATCCGCACCGTGCGCGAAATGGTCGAAGGAGTAAGGAAGCTGGTCGCCGGCGCCCCGAGAACACCTGCCACGCCGGCGGCGTGACCCATGGCGCTGCGTCGAGTGGCGGTCACGGGCCTGGGCGTGATCTCCGCTCTCGGCCACGACGCAGCTTCATTCTGGAATGCCCTGTGCGCCGGACGCCCGGCGATCGGGCGCATCGAATCCGTGGATGTGAGCGGGCTGCGCTTCCAGAACGGCGCTGAGGTGCGCGATTACGACCCAGCGCAGCACTTCGAACCCGCGCAGGCCGAGCTGCTTGACCGCTTTGCCCAATTCGCGCTGATCGCCGCGCGCCAGGCGGTCCGCGATGCCAGCATCGTCTTCACTCCCGAATTGCGCCAGCGCACCGCGATCGTCACCGGAACGTCGGTCGGCGGGCAGTCCACGCAGGATACGCAGTTCTTCGCCGTGTACCGCAACAACTCCCCCCGCGTCCACCCTTTGACCATTCCACGGATCATGCCCAATGCCGGCGCCAGCCACATCTCGATGGAGTTCGGGATCTCCGGTCCGGCCTACACCGTCTCGACCGCCTGCGCTTCCTCGAATCACGCCCTCGGGCAGGCGTTCTGGATGGTGCGCGACGGCGCCGCCGAACTGGCGATCGCCGGCGGCAGCGAGACCCCGTTCAGCTTCGGCTTCTTGAAAGCGTGGGAAGCCATGCGCGTGGTCGCTCCCGACACCTGCCGCCCGTTCTCGCGCGACCGCCGCGGCTTGATCCTGGGGGAAGGCGGAGCCATGCTGGTGCTGGAGCCACTGGAACGGGCGCACGCCCGGGGAGCGCCCGTGTACGCCGAGATCGCCGGCTTCGGCATGTCGGCGGACGCCGGCCACATCACCACGCCCTCAACCGACGGGCCGGCTCGCGCCATGCTCGCCGCTTTGCGCGATGCCGATATCGGCGCGGAGCGCGTGGGGTACATCAACGCCCACGGCACCGGCACGCCCAGCAACGATTCCACCGAGACGCGCGCCATCCGCCAGGTGTTCGGCGCGCACGCCGGCAAGCTGGCTGTCAGCTCCAGCAAATCCATGCACGGACACGCTCTGGGGGCAGCCGGCGCGCTGGAGGCGGTCGCCACCGTCCTGGCGCTGCGCCAGGCAGTGCTTCCTCCCACCGCCAACTTCACCACGCCCGACCCGGAGTGCGATCTCGATGTGGTGCCCAACCAGTCGCGGGCGGCTGAGGTGGAATACGCGCTCTCGAACGCGTTCGCCTTTGGGGGACTCAATGCCGTGCTGGCATTCCGGCGGGGCTGACCTCGGGAGACTCTGGAAATCTC
>JAHFUA010000036.1:0-7421 GCA_023265315.1 Acidobacteriota bacterium
GCTGGCGCCTGGGCACTGCGCTCGTCGCTGTCGGAATATGCGGGCGAACGTCCGCTGGTTCTGGTGTTCGGCGTCATGCGCGACAAAGCCGTGGCAGAGATTGCGGAGATCCTCTTCCCGCTGGCCGAGCACGTGATCGCCACGCGGGCGGAGAACCCGCGCTCCGCCAGCCCGGAGGAGATACGAGAAGCCGCGGCACGCACCGGGGCGGAGGTCGAAGTAGCTCCGACGGTCTCGGCTGCGCTGGTGCGAGCACGCCAATTGGCATCCGCGGACGCGATCATAGTGATCACCGGCTCGATCTACGTCGTAGGAGAAGCGCTGAGAGCAATTTCGTAACGCCGGCGTCCCGCCGGCTGAGGCAGCTATGCAACTAATGGGAATTCCAGCGCGAGTGCTTGTCGTCGGTTTATTAGGTGGCGGATTTGCCGTAATTGGCAATATGCTGGCCCTGGTCATGATCGGCAAGATCAACCAAAAGGTCCCCGAGAGCGAACGAGTCGGATATTTCGGTTGGAGTAGCGGAATCAAGAAGCGGTACCGTCTGCTTTATCCTGACAGCAAATTGATTTTCGCGGTTAGGATTTGCGAGGTCTCAATGATTGTTTGCTTTATCGTCGGCATTTGGTTCGTGATGAAGCCGTGACCTGCGTGTGGCCTATCCCTTCTAAGCAGCCAAGGGCGCGGCTGAGCGAAGCCGGCTGTCCTGAGGCCATCTTGGCCTCAGCGCGCAGGCGAGACGGCGGCGCTACTTGTGAAGCCTAATTCCAAATCCCAACACCTGCTGAGCCGGCTGCGGTCGTATCTGATCTTCGACCCACTGATCTGGCTGTACACGGTGGTCATGGGCACGCTCTCCTTGCTGTCGTCGTTCGTGGACCGCGACGGGCGCATCCAGCAGTGGTTCGCGGTGACCTGGTCGAAGATGATCCTGAAGACCATCGGGGTGCCGCTCGCGGTGCGTGGGATGGAGAAGATCGACACCACTCACCCGCATCTGTACGCGGTGAACCATCTCTCGGCGCTGGACATCCCGGCGGTGTACGCTGCACTGCCCTTCCACTTCCGCATCATGGCCAAGGAGGAGCTGTTCCGGTATCCGTTCATGGGATGGCACATGCGGCGCTCGGGGCAGGTGGCGATCGAGCGCGAGAACGCCCTCGCGTCCATGCGCAGCCTGAACCGTGCCGCGGCCATCCTCAAAGGTGGGCAGCCGCTCGTGGCGTTTCCCGAAGGCGGCCGGTCGGCTACCGGGCAGGTGAAGCCGTTCCTGCCGGGGGTGTTCTACGTGGCCATCAAGGCGGGCGTGGATGTGGTGCCCATGGCGCTGGTCGGGACCTACGAGCTGCTGCCGATGAACACCTTCCACATCAAGCCGCGACCGCTGGAGTTGCTGGTGGGCGATGCGGTGCCGTCGGCGGGATACGGCCCGCGCGACATGGACAAGCTGGCGGCCACGGTGCAGAAGGCGGTCGAGGATTTGTACTACTCGCGCGCAGAAGTGCCGCGACCGGAAAAGGCCTCAACCACAGAGGACACAAACAGAATTGAGTCATTGGGTCATTGAGGCATTGGGCAATTGAGTTTCTGGTTCTTAAAATGGCTCAATGGCACAATGACTCAATCCTTAAAATCCGTGGCCGCTTCTTCTAAACTGGTACGGTGAAGCCACGCATTGCCATCCCGGTGCCGCATTCGGGCAAGCCAGACTACGCGCAGCGCTCGTTGCCGCAGTACGTCCGCGCGCTGGAGCAGGCGGGCGGAGAGCCGGTGGTGATCCAGCTCCACGAGGAGCCGGAGGAGATCGCGAAGAAAATTACCGGGTGCCAGGCGGTGCTGCTGCCGGGCAGCGCGGCCGATATCGATCCCCAGAAGTACGGCGCGGAAAAGCATCCCAAGACCGAGGCCGCCGATCCCAAGCGCGATACCGCCGACGAACTGCTCCTCCAGGATGCCTATAACCTGCGCAAGCCGGTGTTGGGCATCTGCTATGGCATGCAGATGCTGAACGT
Organism: Acidobacteriota bacterium; assembly: GCA_023265315.1. Lineage (GTDB taxonomy): Bacteria > Acidobacteriota > Terriglobia > Terriglobales > Acidobacteriaceae > JAHFUA01. Next base: position 2,013 of record JAHFUA010000036.1, read on the forward strand.
GTACAACAGCGGGACGCTGATCCAGCATGTCCCCGAGCACGTTCCCGAATCGTCGGTGAACCACGCGGCCGGCCGCAGCGTGCCGCAGGCGCATAAAGTGCAGGTCGATCCCTTCTCGCGGCTGGCCGGCCTGCTGGTCAGCCAGGAAGAAACTGGCATCGGGCCGCTGGAGTTAACGGTCAACTCCAGCCATCACCAGGCGGCGGACGTGGTGGGCGACGGCTTGCGCGTGGTGGCGCGCTGTCCCGAGGACGGCATCATCGAGGCCGTCGAGGGGGTCTCGCCCGACCACTGGGTGATCGCGGTGCAGTGGCATCCGGAGAGATCGTGCGATGACGATCCGCACTCCCAAGCGATCTTTCGCGCGCTGGTCGAGGCGGCCAGGAACTACAGCCCCGCGGATGCACGCGGATAAACGGAAATTGCCAGGATCAATGGCACACAACGGAATCACGCTGTCGCTCAAGAAGAAAGTAGCTGTGGTCACTGGGGGCTCCCGCGGCATTGGGGCGGCGACGGTGAAGATGTTCGCGGCTGCCGGGGCACGGGTCGTATTCAGCTATCAGAAGAACAAGCGCGCCGCCGATGAAGTCGTGCGTGCCGCCGGCAGCGAGAACTGCTCCCCGCTGCAGGTCACGCTTGACGACACCGCGGGCGCAAAGAAGCTGATCGAAGCGGCGGTGCGGCGCTTCGGGCGCCTGGACATCCTGGTCGCCAACCACGGCATCTGGCCGCCGCAGGATGTGCCGGTGAGCGAGATGAGCGACGCGCAATGGCGGCGCACCATCGCCATCAACCTGGACAGCGTCTTCGGCCTGGTGAAATACGCGGTGGCGCAGATGCGGAAACAGCGCTCGGGCGGACACGTGGTGCTGGTGAGCTCGACCGCCGGGCAGCGCGGCGAAGCCTATCATTGCGATTACGCCGCCGCCAAAGGCGCGCTGATCAGCATGGTGAAAGGCCTCTCGACCGAGCTGGCGCCGGACGGCATCTACGTGAACTGCGTCGCGCCGGGATGGGTGGATACCGACATGGCGGCCCCGGCGCTCAACGATCTTGAAATGCGCCGCCGGGTGCTGGAAAAGATCCCGCTGGGACGGGTGGCCAGGCCGGAAGAGATCGCGGCGCCGATCCTGTTTCTGTGCACCGCGCACGCGGGCTTCATCACCGGCGAGATTTTCAATGTGAATGGCGGGGCGGTGCTGGTGGGATAAACCCGTCGTCGGTCGTTGGTCGTTGGTCGTCGCCCAAAGGCTGAACTTGGACAACCAGGGGTGGGGATGAGATTTCGCGTATTGATCGTGGCGGGGATGCTGGTGGTTTCGGCGGTGGGACAAAATCCTCCAGCGCAGAACCAGGGGAAGAAATCTGTCCAGCAGATTATCAGCGAGGATCCTGGTGTGGGGAAGGCCCGGAGGCTGCTCGATCAGATGATCCAGGCGCTGGGTGGGCAGGCCTACATGAACCTTCAGGATATGGAGCAGCAGGGCCGTTCCTACAACTTCTATCATGGCAATCCCTCGGGCCATGGCTCGGTGTTCTGGCGCTTCTGGAAGTGGCCGGACAAGGACCGCTACGAGCTCACCAAGCAGCGCGACGTGATCTACATCTACAACGGCGATCAGGGCTGGGAGATCACCTACAAGGGGACACGGGCCGAGGATCCGGACGAATTGAAGGAATACCTGCGGGCGCGCAATTACACGCTCGAGAACGTGCTGCGTCGCTGGCTGAAGCAGCCGGATACGGCGCTGTTTTATGAAGGCACTGGCATCACGCAGGACAAACAAGTCGACAAGATCACGCTTATCAATGGCAAGGACAAGGCGGTTACGCTCGCCATCGACCAGCTTACCCACCTGCCGGTGAAGAAGAGCTACTTCGTGCGCGACCCGCAATCACGAGAGAGGGACGAAGAGGCGGAGGTGTACGACAACTGGCGTCCGGAGCAGGGCATCAACACGCCCCACACCATCGTCCTCATGCACAACGGGGACATCACCCGCCAGCGTTTCATTCAGAGCGTCATCTATAACCAGGGGATCCCGGACTCGAAGTTCACGGCAACCGCGACGTATGTACCCAAGAAGCGCTGAGAACTTGATTCCGGCCATTCTTGCCACGAAATGTGGCAAATTCGCCACATCCTGACTCGCAGCCTTGCTGGTAATCTTCTCATCTACAATCACATAAGCCTTGGTACACGAGCGGACAATTCGCGGCTCGGTGGACTGCGCGGGGGTGGGGCTCCACAGCGGGGTGCAAGTCAGCCTGCGCCTGCTCCCAGCGCCGCCAGGCAGCGGCGTGGTTTTCCGCCGCAGTGATCTGGAGGGTTTCGAGGTCGAGGCCACCGGCCGCAACGTAGCCCGCGTCAGCTACGCCACCAGTCTAATGAAAAAAGGCGTGCTGATCTCCACCACCGAGCACCTGCTGGCTGCCCTCGTGGGCATGGGCATCGACAACGCCATCGTGGAGCTGGACAACCTGGAGTTGCCCATCCTGGACGGCAGCGCCCAGCCCTTTGTCGAGATGATCCTGCGAGCCGGCATCCGCAAGCAACGCCGCCGACGGACGTACATGCGGATCCTGCGTGCCGTCGAGCTGCGCGAAGGCAACAAGTTCATCGCCCTCTATCCCGCCGAGTCGTACTCCGTTTCCTACAGCATCAACTTCCCTCATCCGCTGATCGGGGCGGAGACCTACACGGCCGAGCTTACTTCCGAGGTCTTCCGGCGGGAGATCGCGCCGGCGCGCACTTTCGGCTCGCTGCAGGAAGAGCGCGCGCTGCGCAACATGGGCCTGATCCGCGGCGTTTCCCAGGAGAACTGCATCGTGCTCGACCACACCTCGGTCATCAACGGTCCCTTGCGCTACCCGGACGAATTCGTGCGCCACAAGATGCTGGACCTCATCGGCGACCTGGCACTGCTGGGGCGCCACATCCTGGGCCGCGTGGTCGCCGACCGCGCCGGCCATGCCATGCACACCGCCATGGTCGCGCTGCTGCTCCGGGACCGCTCGTTGTGGGAAGAAGCCACGGTGGACGAAACCGCCGATCAACCGCAGTCGCAGATTCCGGTTACCGCGTCCCCTCTCGCCTGATCGCCGCACTCGGCTCTGCGTTACCATCACCTGGTGAAGAAGACGGTTTACCTTTCCCTGGGGTCGAACGTAGGGGACCGCCGCGCGAACCTGGAGACGGCGATCGCGCGTCTGGGCGAACTGGGCGAGGTGAAGGCGGTGTCGTCCTTCTACGAGACGGAGCCGGTGGAACTAGCCGCTCAGCCCTGGTTCCTGAACTGTGCCGTGGCGCTGGAAACGGAGAGGATGCCGCGCCGCCTGCTGGGCCGCTTGCTGGCCATTGAACAGGGGATGGGCCGGCGGCGGCTTCACCCCAAGGGCCCGCGCGCCATCGACATTGACATCCTGCTGTTCGGCAACTCGGTGGTGGACACTCGCGAGCTCACCATCCCCCACCCCGCCCTGCATGAGCGCCGCTTCGTGCTGGAGCCGCTGAGCGAGATCGCCGGCGACGTCCGCCATCCCGTGCTGAAGCGGACCATGCGCGAGCTGCGCGACGCGATCCCGCACGGCACTGGCGTCGTCCGGAAGGTGCCGAAACCCTAGCGAGCGCTATGTCTTGGGGAGGACGAAATCCACGCCGCGCTCGTCGTTCAGCTTGCGGGTGGTGTCGAGATCGAGGTCGGAAAGTGGGATCTTGTGCGTGCCCTTGGCGCCGAAGTCCCACAGCATCGGCCCCACGATGGCATAGTTCCTGATTTCCTGCTTGCGACCATCGCGGAAGACCAGCACGGTCGGCTCCTGTTCCGGTGCGGGAGCAGGCGGGGCCTGGGCCTGCGGCGGCGGCGAGCTGCGCGGTTCGTTGAAACTGTGATCGCCGTAGCGATCGTCGCTCGACTTGGGATCGACCACCACCACGATCGGCTGGGTTGGCTGCGGATAGGGCTGCTGCTGATAGGCGCTGGGGTCGTAGCCGTCGAATGGGTAGTTCCATCCATAGTAGGGCCAATAGTAGGGGCTGACAATCACCGGAAAGGAGTGGCGGTGAAACTGGCGGTTACGAAATCCGGTGATGAACCCTGGATGGTGTCCGAAAGCGATCCCGCCACGACCCCGGCTGCTGGAGAAGGTTCCGGCGAAACCGCGCGGACCGAGTGAAGTGACGCTGGCCGGAACTCCGGGATTAGGGCCTCGACCTGGGCCCAAGGACGTCACCGAAGGGGGAACGCCATGAATCTGCGCGCTCACCACCACGGACGTGGCCAGGGTCAAAAGCGCGAGCGCCAACCCCCGCTTCATATCTAAATATGATAACCCAAACCGGGGGAGAAAGTTGAGGCGCCTAGCGGGCGTGAGCGAAGCGGGAGCCCGCTGCCGAAATCCCGAGCGCAGCGAGGGATCTGGCCCCCTCGGTCGGAATCCAACCAACACGTCCCTTTCGCTTTCGGGACGCGGGATTTTTCAGTACAGCACGCTGGCGCGAAGGCGAGCGACGGCCAGGACCGACAGCGTCGCGTAAACCACCAGCAGCCCTAACAATAAGATGCCGAAGGCATTGCGCCAGCGGCTTTCCAGCAAGTCGGCGAACACCCCGCCCAGGAATACATACAGGAACGGGGTAGCACGCAAGGGAAACGGTCCCACGAAAACGTCGGCAAAGGCGCCCAACCCGAGGGCGGTGAGCACCAGCAAGGAAAGCAGCGGGGCGGTGTTCCCGAAATAGCGGCAGCGGTCCCAGGAAAAGTACGCAACCAATGCGATTCCTGTGAGCACGAGCAAGATGAGGTTTTCCCCGTGACGGATGCCGGTCAGGTAGGCGCGCAGCACCTCGCCGGCGATTATCCCGCGATGGAATGGATGGGTCGGCAAGAAGTGCGTCTGGGTGAGGGCTGCGATGAGAGCGCGCCCGTGGAATCCGAAGCAGGCCAGCAGCAGCAGAGAGGCGACCACGCAGGAGGACAGCACCACTCCCAGCGAAGCTAAGCGGCGCTCGGGAACCAGGTAGAGCATGAACCCGAGGCCGAGCAGGACGAGGCTGATCGCCCAATAACCGGAGCCCACGGCCAGCACGATCGCCAGGCCCAGCAGGATGATCCGCCGCTGGCGCGATCGTAGCTCGGAGATCGCCGCCCCCGCCGGAGCGTAGAGTGTGTGGGCCGCGGCGATGGCGACGAAGACGGTCCCAAAGATTCCCAGGCTGCCGGTGAGCAGGGGACCGGGCCAGGGGAAGAACACTGCGGGCGAGAAACAATAGAGTGTGAGCGCGATATATCCACCGGCATTGCCGTAGAGGCGTCGCGCGACATACCAGATGGACGCGCCCACTAGCCAGCCGATCCCAACAAAGGGCAGGCGCAGGAGCCACTTCACACTATCCGGCGAGAGCGA
>JAHFUA010000036.1:7521-27606 GCA_023265315.1 Acidobacteriota bacterium
TATATCCACCGGCATTGCCGTAGAGGCGTCGCGCGACATACCAGATGGACGCGCCCACTAGCCAGCCGATCCCAACAAAGGGCAGGCGCAGGAGCCACTTCACACTATCCGGCGAGAGCGAGGAAACGAGATCGCGGGTGACGAGGATGGGAGCAGCGCTGACCACCGCCGGGACGGGCAGCGTACCCATGTCGCGTGGCAGAAACTTCCCCGCGAGCTGATCGAGGCCGGCCTGCGCGTAGGCGGCCTCCGCCCGGCGCAGCGGCATGCGGTGGATGACCCAAAGGGATTCCAGCGCGAAGGCTGATAGCAGCAGCAAGGCGAACCACTGCGGCCGTCCGAAGCGCTGGGAGGACACGGAACGCTTTTACCACAGCGTCCGCTCACCCTGCAGCTAACCAAAGCATTACCTGTCAGTCTAATCTCTTGAAGCGCGTCGCATTGTTGTCTGGGGAACCTTGGGCGGCGGTGGAGCGTACCTGAAGAAGGCTTCCGACGGAGGGAGCCAGCGAGAAGTGGAATAAAGGGGTTAAACAGATTGTCTCGCCGCGGATTGGCGGCCAGGGCGAGGCGATCTCGGGAACGCAACGGTCCTTGCGGGCCGACGTCCGTTTAACCCCCGGCGGCACATTGTAGAAGCTCTGCGCCGAAAATCAAGCAGGAGATGAACCCGGTGCCCTCCGCCTTCCCCGGCGCAAGCCGGTGGAAGCTGGCCGCCCGCCGCAACCGCTAGCGATTCGGCAAGCTCATGCCGAGCACGAAGGAGAGCACAATGGACAGAAAGATTCTGCAAGCCGTGGTCATCACCGGTTTACTGGTATTGGCCGTCAGCGCCTACGCAGCCAATACCATCACCCTCAACCATGCGGCAATGGTCAGCGGCAAGCAACTGGCGGCGGGGGAGTACCAGGTCAAGGTCAGCGCCAACGGCGACGTCACATTCCTGCGCGGCAAGACCGAGGTCGTAACCGCTAAAGCGACGTTGAAGGACCTAAACAAAAAGGCCCCCTTTGACGCCGTCGTCACCAAGGCTATGGACGGCAGCAGCGTCCCGTCGATCACCGAAATCCAGTTTCGGGGCAAGAAGCAGGTCCTGGTGTTCGACAACACCTCGCAGGCGTCGAACGAACAGTAGAGACGTAGCTTGCAATGTCTCTGCCGGAACAAACAAATGGGGAGCCATTTGGCTCCCCATGATCTCAGACTGGCCACTTACCACTTGCCACTGCTGTTAATACTTCGGCATCTTGGGATCGATCCGGTCTGACCATGCCAGCACGCCGCCAACCAGGTTCTTCACCTTGCGGAAGCCGGCCTGGCGCAAGAAGTCCACTGCCTTGGCGCTGCGCACTCCGGAGCGGCAGTGGGCGACGATGTCGCGGCTGGAGTCCAGCTCGTTCACCCGCTTGGGCAGATCGCCCAGTGGGATCAGATATCCGTTCAGGTTGCAGATCTGATATTCGTGCGGCTCGCGCACGTCGAGGATAAAAATGTCGTCGCCGGCATCGAGGCGCTGCTTCAGCTCCTCGGCCTGGATCTCGGGTACTTTGGTGGTCGCCGGGGCCTCCTCGCCGCGGATCCCGCAGAACTCCTGATAGTCGATGAGCTGGGTGATGGTCGGGTGCTTGCCGCACACCGGGCAATCGGGATTCTTGCGCAATCTTAGCTCACGGAACTTCATGCCCAAAGCGTCGACGAGCAGCACGCGTCCGATGAGCGGCTCGCCCTTGCCGAGGATCAGCTTGATCGCCTCGGTAGCCTGGATCACGCCCACCAGCCCCGGCAGGATGCCCAGCACGCCGCCTTCGGCGCAGGAGGGAACCAGGCCCGGCGGCGGCGGCTCGGGATACCAGCAGCGGTAGCACGGACCATCTTTGGTCGCCAGCACGCTGGCCTGCCCTTCGAAGCGGAAGATGGAGCCGTAGACGTTGGGCTTTCCCGCCAGCACGCAGGCGTCGTTGACCAGGTAGCGGGTGGGAAAGTTGTCGGTGCCGTCCACCACCACGTCGAAATCGCGAAAGAGGGCGAGCGCGTTGTCGCTGGTGAGCTTGGTCTCGAACTTCCGCACATCCACCAACGGGTTGATGCCCTTGATGCTCTCTTCGGCGGATTCCAGCTTCTTGCGCCCCACGTCGTCGGTGGAATGAATGATCTGCCGCTGCAGGTTGGTGAAGTCCACCACGTCGAAATCGACGATGCCCAGCGTTCCCACCCCGGCTGCGGCCAGGTACAGGGCTAGCGGCGAGCCCAGGCCGCCGGCGCCGATGCACAGCACCTTGGCCGCCTTCAGCTTGAGCTGCCCCTCCATGCCCACCTCGGGCATGATCAGGTGGCGCGAGTAGCGCAGCACTTCTTCGTTGGAGAGCGTCGCGGGTTGAATGTTTTCAGCAACGGTTGCCATAACCAATACCTCTGTGCTTGCGATGGGAGATCCGAAACGGCGGCGCTAGCGAGGACAGCAACAACAGCCGCCCAAGCAGCGGCAACCGCCACCGGCGATGGATGGGACGATGGACAGCGTGTCGCCGTCCCGCACCGGTGTGTTTTCCTTCTGGAGATAACGGATGTCCTCGTCGTTCAGGTACACGTTGACGAAGGCGCGCAGCTTGCCGTCGTCGGTGTAGAGGTGCCGGCGCAGGTCGGAGTATTGCGACGTCAGGCCGGAAAGTGCCTCGCCCACCGTCTTGGCCGGCACCTCCACCGCGTCCTGCTTCGCGGCGTACGGCCGCAGCGGTGTTGGGATCAGGATTCTCATGCCGCGTTCTTACCCACTAAGGATGATGGCAAAGGCGCTTGAGATTCACTCCATCGGCAATGATTCAATGACTCAATGATTCAATGGCTCAATCCTAGTAGGCCGCTTCCGCGGCCAATACCCGTATAGGCTCATCCACGAAGCGCTTGTCCTCTTCCCCCGTGCCCTCGAGGAGGAAGGAGTTGGTCACCGCCGCCCGCCCCTGCTCCACACCGGTGATGACGTACGAGCAGCCGATCCAGTGGGCTTCGGCGAGATCGGTTTGCGACCAGCGCGCCGGGTGGTCGGGATGCGAGTGATAGAACCCCACAATGTCCAAGCCGCGCTCGCGCGACTCCCGCTGGATGCGCACCAGCTCCCGGGGGTCGATATGGTAGCGGTTGTGAGGCGAATCGACCCGGGTATTGCCCGCGCGCAACACCGCCTCGACCACGCGCTCCTCCCCCTCCGTCCGCCCCAGCATCACCCCGCAGCACTCGTACGGATAGGTCTCCTCGCCGTGGCGGCGAAGAGCGTCGAGCTCGGACTGTCGGATGGTGAGCATGTCTTCGAATTGAGCCATTGTGCCATTGGGACATTGAGTCATTGAAAAACAGTGGCGCAGGCCTCAATGGCACAATGACTCAATGAAGCAATGACTCAATCTACTCGTCCCAGAATCTCTCGCTCAGATACTTGTCCCCGGAGTCCGGGAAGATGGTCACCATGACCGCCTTCTGGCGCCGGTGGGTGAGTTCCTGCGCGATCTGCAAGCAGCCCGCCACCGCCCCGCCCGCCGAGATCCCTGCCAGCAGCCCTTCTTCGCGTGCCAGGCGTTTCACCATCGTATAGGCGGCCTCGCTGGTGACGGCCCGATCCTCGTCCGCGAGCTTGGGATCGTAGATCCCGGGGACGATCGCTGTAGCCATGTGCTTGGTGCCCTCAATCCCGTGGAACGCCGAATCAGGTTGCAGCGAGATGCAGCGGATCTTCGGGTTCAGTTCCTTCAGCCTGCGGCTGGTGCCGACGAAGGTCCCGCTGGTGCCCAGCATGGCGACGAAATGGGTCACGCGTCCGCCGCTCTGCCGCCATATCTCGTTGGCGGTGGTCTGGTAATGGGCCTGCCAGTTGGCGGGGTTGGAATACTGGTCGGCGTAGAAATACTTGTCCGGCTCGGCCGCGGCCAGCGCCCGCGCCTTGCGGATGGCCCCGTCGGAACCTTCGCCGGGATCGGTATAAATGATGTTCGCCCCGTAGGCGTTCAGGGTACGCTTGCGCTCCACGGAAACATTGGACGGCATGCAGAGTGTGACGCGGAAGTCCAGGGCCGCGCCGATCATGGCGTAAGCGATCCCGGTATTGCCGCTGGTGGAATCGAGCAGCACCTTGCCGGCAGCCAGCTTGCCGCTGCGCATCGCTTCCTTGATGATGTTGTACGCCGCGCGATCCTTCACCGAGCCGCCGGGATTGAACCACTCCGCCTTGGCCAGGATCTCGATCCCAGCCAGGCCCTGCGCCATCCGCTCCAGCCGGATCAAGGGGGTGTTGCCGATGCGCTCCAACGCGCTCTCGCCGGGGCGAACTGGTTCCTTCGGGCGGGCGGCGTGGAGCATGTTCGCCATCCTTGTTACCAAAGGACGATTCAGCAGGTCTTTCGATTGGAAACGTGGATCCATTCTGCAAATCCGCCCTAAGCACTTGCGCCGAGCAGGCTTATGCGGATTCCCCCCACCCGTCTAAGGCCCTAGTCTATAGAAATCGGTTGCGCTGCCACAACCAAACCCATTATTGGTTGTATGGTAATCCAGCCGCGCCTGCCGTTGCGCCGCTTTCGGCCTGGCCGGCATCTTAAGGAGTTAGATTCACGCGCCGCGACCAGGCTTCAACAGATATCGAGGCGGCGCCAGCAAGATCTATGGCCAAGAACATCACCCAGAAGAGTTACGACGACGCGATCGCGTGGCTGCGCGAGCACGGCTTCGACATCCTCGAAGCCCCGGCCACGCAAAACCGCATTTTCCTGAAGAAGCTGAACGTCTCGGCTGCCATCGAGAAGACGGGAGACGGCGGGGTGAAGGTCTTCGCCCGCCCCGGTTACCTGATCGGCGGCGAGATCGCCAAGCTCGTGGACCGCGGCTACCAGAAGTTCCTGCGCACCACCAAGACGGAAGTGCCGGCCACCGCAGACCACCTCGCCGCCATCCACCAGTTCACCGAAGAACTGAAGGAAGCCACCGGCTCACCCAGCCTGTATAACGAATCGCTGGGGACCGTCACCGACACCCATGTCTATGACCGCATCGAGGAGCGCGACAAGCCTGCTACCCAGCGCCCCAAGCGTCCGTGGGAAGTGAAGCCGGAGCCGGCTGGCGGCAAGCGCCGAGCCTAGCGCTATTTGTGATTTGCAATTGGTGATTGGAAGAAAGCCACCCGGGGTCTGACTCCTCCGCGCCTCCGTGGCCTCTGTGGTTTTCAGTTCTGATCTGCGTTCATCCGCGTGAATCCGCGGCGAAGAAGTTCATCGTTTCGCGCGCTGCAACTCGCGATAAGCTTCGCTGCGCGACACGCCCATCTCTTTCGCGATCGCCTTCAGCGCCGCTTTCTCGTCGAGCTGGCGCTCATCCATCACCTGCTCGAGGCGCTGGCGGAGCTTGGTCCCGGTCCGGAGCGGAGCGGCGCGCTCGCCGGCCTCTGCGGCGCGGCCGATGAGCAGCGTGATCTCGCCCTTGACCTCACCCCGTTCGCGCAACTGCTCCAGGATTTCGTCCGCGCGTCCGCGGAGGAACTCCTCGTGCAGCTTGGTGACTTCGCGCGCGATCACCACGTGGCGCGAGCCGCCCATGATGGCGACAATGTCCGCGAGCGTCTCCACAATGCGGCGCGGCGCCTCATAGTAGATGACGGTGCGGGGCGAGTCGCGGACTCTTTCCAGCTGGTCGCGCCGCTCGCCGCGCTTGGCGGGAAGAAAACCGTTGAACTTGAAGGAATCCGTGGGCAGGCCGCTGGCCGCCAGGGCCGCCACGAAGGCCGAGGCGCCTGGAACGGGCACGACCGGCACGCGATGCCGGATGGCCAGGGTGATGAGCCGGTAGCCGGGATCGGAGATGGAAGGCATGCCGGCGTCGGAAACCAGCGCCAGACGGCCGCCCTGCTCCAGGTTGACGATCAGTTCCGCGGCCCGCGTCATCTCGTTGTGCTCGTGGTAGCTGATCGTCCGGGTCGGGATGCCGTAGTGGTCCAGCAGCTTCCGCGTCTGGCGCGTGTCCTCGCAGGCGATCACGTCCACTTCCTTCAGCACGCGCAACGCCCGCAGCGTGATGTCTTCCAGATTGCCAATGGGAGTGGCCACCACGTACAGGCACGGGCCGCGCGCTGTTTCGCCGCCGCGCACGGGCTGGCCGTCGGCTTTCATTACGGAAAGTCTATACCTCGCGTGCGGCACGGGCAATCGCGCCTCAATGGCTCAATGAATCAATGAGTCAATCCGCCAAATTGACCCGCGCTGCGCACGAAACTTACAATCCCCACTGTGCCTCTCCACGAGTTTCAGTGCCCGAAATGCGGACATCGGTTCGAGCGCATCCAGAAGTTTTCCGACTCTGATCCCAGGAAGTGTCCTCAGTGCGGCGCCGGAAAGCTCAAGCGGCTGCTGCACGCCCCGGCGGTGCAGTTCAAGGGTTCGGGTTGGTACGTCACCGACTACGCGCGCAAAGGCGCAGCCGAGGCCCCCCAAAAGGAAGGCCACGCCGCCGAGAGCAGCACCACGCCGGCCAAGGAAAAGACGGAACCCAAACCGAAATCCGAGCATAAGAAGAAGTAGCCATGGAACTGCGAACCATCGAGCCTTTCATCGAATATTTCGACAAGGTGCGCGCGCGCACCATGCGCGTGGTCCAGTGCATCCCGCCGGACAAGCTGGAGCACAGCTTTGGCGAGGACCGCTTCACCCTCGGCGATTTGGCGCGGCATCTGGCCGTGGTTGAGCGCTATACCTGGGCGGAGTGCGTGCAGGGCAGGCCGCAGCGCTACAACGGATGCGGCCGCGAGTGGGCCGACGGTCTGGAAAACGTCCTTGCCCTGATGGAGCGTCTGCACCAGGAGTCCATGAAGATCTTTTCCCGCTTCACGCCGGAAGATCTCGCCGCCAAGTGCCTCACCCCCGAAGGCTCGCCCATCACGCGCTGGAAAGCCCTGCGGCTGATGGTCGAGCACGAAATCCACCACCGCGGCGAGATCTACGCCTATCTCGGCCTGCTCGGCGGCGTCAAAACGCCCCCGCTCTACGGCATGACCTCGGAAGAACTGCGTGCGACAGCCGCGAAAATCTAGAGATCCACTCGACTGTCATGCTGAGCGAGAGCGGGCCGCTTTTGCCCGCACGAGTCGAAGCACCCCTATCTCCTTAAGGCTCCTGCAATAGGGGTCCGTCGAACTCGCGCGCGCGCCAAACTCAGGCGCTCTCGCTCTGGACCACACTCATATTAAAGAATAGACCGTCATGAATCTTTCCCCGCCCTTCTTGAATCTAACCGCTGAGGAGCGAGAACATGATCACTATCCGTCGGAGCCAGGAACGCGGAGGCGCGGACCACGGCTGGCTCAACACCCGGCATACCTTTTCTTTTGACAGCTACTACGACCCGCGCCACATGAACTTTCGCGCGCTGCGCGTGATCAACGAAGACGTGGTGCAGCCCGGCGCGGGGTTTCCCACGCATCCCCATCGCGACATGGAGATCATCACCTACGTGCTCGAGGGCGCGCTCCAGCACAAAGACAGCCTGGGCAACGGGTCCGTCATCCGCCCCGGCGACGGCCAGCGCATGAGCGCCGGCAGCGGCATCCTGCACAGCGAATTCAACGCCTCCAAGACCGAGCCCGTGCACCTCTTGCAGATTTGGATCATGCCCGAGAGTAAAAGCATCGAACCCGGATACGAGCAGAAAGCATTTCCGGAAGCGGAGAAGCGCGGGCGCTTGCGGCTGATCGCCGGGCACCACGGCCAGAACGGCGCCGTAACCGTCCACCAGGATGTCTCGCTCTACGTGGCCCTGCTCGACAAGCAGCAGCAGGTCGAGCACTCACTTGCCCCCGGACGCCATGCCTGGCTCCAGGTGGCGCGCGGCGCGGTGGAGTTGAACGGCACGCGCCTCGAGCAGGGAGACGGCGCCGCTGTGAGCGACGAGCAAAAGCTGGCCATCGCGGGCGCGCAGGATGGCTCCGAGATCCTGCTGTTCGATTTGGCGTAGCACATTGAACACGCGCCGCGGGTCAACGCGGATGAACGCGGGTCCTTTGGGGAAGGAGGGCGCAATGGCGGAGAACGGCATTCGCATCGTGGTCATCAACGGCAGCGTGCGGCCGGGCAACTACACTGCGATGGCTTCGGCACTGGTGGTGGATGAGCTCAAGAAACACGCCGATCCCAAGGTGCAGGTCGATGTGGTGGACCCGTTGGAATGGCATCTGCCTTTCCCCGGCACCGACCCGCAGTCAACCGCTACTAGCGCGCTGCAAAAGCTGGTCCGCGACGCCACCGGCGTGGTGCTGGTGACGCCCGAGTATCACGGCGGCTTCTCCAGCGTGATGAAGCTGGTGATCGAGAACCTCGGATTCCCCTCCGTACTCGCCGCTAAGCCGGTGGCGCTGCTGGGTGTGGCGGCGGGAACCATCGGCGCCATCAAATCGCTGGAGCAACTGCGCAGCGTGTGCGCGCACATCGGCGCCATCGTGCTGCCGCTGCCGATTTCGGTGCCCAACGTCCAGAAAGTTTTCGACAAGGACGGGCGCTGTCTCGATCCCAATGTCGAGAAGCTGATCCGCGGCGTGGCTGGCAACCTGATGAATTACATCCACCACGCCATCTGCCCCTCGGTGACGCTGGAGCGATTGCTGCGCAGCGGCGCGGGCGTCACAGCGTGAGAGTCTGCTTCTTTTTCGCGGCTGCCGGGGCTGCCGCTTGAATCCACCCGCGAAGAGGTCTATCGTGGTTGGGATCGAAACCATCCATTGGGGGTGAACAATGGCAGACACGAGGAAAGTGATCGACTGTCGGGACCACCCGACAGCCGGCACCTGCACCTTGGCAATGTCTGGCAGCGAAGAGGAAGTGATTGAGCTGGCCGTGCTGCACGCGACCACAGCTCATGGCTACGAAGATACTTCCGAACTGCGGCAACAGCTCCGTTCCATGCTGAAGAACGAGACTGCCCGCAGCGCAGCCTAACAAAAACCCCGCCACGGACCATCGCGGATTATCAGCGGGTGACCTGCATTGAGCTGCCTTTATCTGCGTGAATCCGTGGCGTTTCCTTTTACCGGGCGTCGGCGGGCTGCTTGGGGCGTTTGCCGGCCGCGGCGCGGGAGACGGTAAACGTCATCTTGCGCTCCCGCATGTCGGCGTCCACCACCACGTGATCGCCGTGCAGCACCTCGCCGTCGAGGATCTTGAGCGCCAGTGGGTCCTGGATCATTCTCTGAATCGCGCGCTTCAGCGGACGCGCGCCGTAGTTCACGTCGTAGCCCTCGGTGAACAGCAGCTCCTTGGCCGCATCGGTCAGCTCCAGGCTGATGTTGCGGTCGGCCAGCAGCCGGCGCAGGTCTTCCAGGCGCAGCTCCACGATCTTCGTCAGTTGCTCCTTGCCCAGCGGGTTGAACAGGATGATATCGTCCACCCGGTTGAGGAACTCCGGCTTGAAGTGCGCCTGCAACGCGTTCATCAGCAGCTTGCGCGCCTGCTCACGATCGTCCGGCGTGCGCATGGCCTCGGGCGAAAGATACGCCGAGCCGATATTCGAGGTCATGATGATGACCGTGTTCTTGAAGTCGACGGTGCGGCCCTTGCCGTCAGTCAGGCGGCCGTCATCCATGATCTGCAGCAGCACGTTGAACACCTCCTGGTGCGCCTTCTCGATCTCGTCGAACAGCACGACCGAATAGGGGCGCCGCCGCACGGCTTCGGTGAGCTGCCCGCCCTCCTCGTAGCCGACGTATCCCGGGGGCGCGCCGATGAGCCGCGCCACCGCGTGCTTCTCCATGTACTCCGACATGTCGATGCGGATCATGGAGCGCTCGTCGTCGAACAGGAATTCGGCCAGCGCCCGCGCCAGCTCGGTCTTGCCCACGCCGGTCGGCCCGAGAAAGATGAAGGAGCCGATCGGCCGTTTGGGGTCGCTCAGCCCGGCGCGGGAGCGCCGAACGGCGTTGGACACGCGCTCCAGCGCCTGGTCCTGGCCGATGACGCGCTGCCGCAGACGGTCCTCCATCGCCACCAGCTTCTTGACCTCGCCTTCGAGCATCTTCGAGACCGGAATGCCGGTCCACTTGGAGACGATGCGCGCCACGTCCTCTTCGTCCACCTCTTCCTTCAGCATGCGCGGGGCACGCGTGGCCGCGCTCCCATCCAGTTCCGCCTGGAGCTTCTGCAACTCGGCTTCGGCCTGGCGCAGTTCGCCGTAGCGGATCTGCGCCACCCGCTCGAGGTTGCCCTTGCGCTCTTCGGTCTGCTCTTCCAGCTTCAGCTTCTCGATACGCTCCTTGAGCTGGCGCACGCGGGTGATCAATTCCTTCTCCTGCTTCCAGCGCGCCTTGAGGGCATCGGCGCGCTCGCGGATCTCGGCCAGCTCTTTGTCGATGGCCGCCAGCCGCTGGCGCGAGTTCGCGTCATCTTCCTTCTTGAGCGCCTGCTTTTCGATCTCCAGCTGCCGCGAGCGGCGCTCGAGCTGGTCGATCTCGGTGGGCATGGAGTCGATCTGGATGCGCAGCGAGGCGGCCGCCTCGTCGATCAGGTCGATGGCTTTGTCGGGCAGGAAGCGGTCGGAGATGTAGCGATGCGAGAGCGTGGCCGCCGCCACGATGGCCGAGTCCTTGATGCGCACCCCGTGGTGCACCTCGTAGCGCTCCTTCAGGCCGCGCAGGATGGCAATGGTGTCCTCGACGTTGGGCTCGCCCACGAAGACGATCTGGAAGCGCCGCTCCAGCGCCGCGTCCTTCTCGATGTACTTGCGATATTCGCTCAGGGTGGTGGCGCCGATGGCGCGCAGCTCGCCGCGGGCCAGCGCCGGCTTGAGCATATTGGAGGCGTCGATGGCGCCCTCGGCCGCGCCCGCGCCCACCAGCGTGTGCAGCTCGTCGATGAACAAGATGATCTGCCCCTGCGACTCCTCGATGTCCTTGAGAAAGGCTTTGAGCCGGTCTTCGAATTCGCCGCGATACTTGGCGCCCGCCAGCATGGCACCCAGGTCCATGGCCACCACGCGCTTCGACTTGAGGATTTCCGGCACGTCGCCGGAAATGATGCGCTGCGCCAGACCTTCGACGATGGCTGTCTTGCCCACGCCGGGCTCGCCGATCAGTACCGGGTTGTTCTTGGTGCGGCGGGAGAGCACCTGGATGACGCGCCGGATCTCTTCGTCGCGCCCAATCACCGGGTCCAGCTTGCCGCGGCGGGCCAGCTCCGTCAGGTCGCGCCCATAGCGCTCCAGCGCCTGATACTTGGCCTCAGGATTCTGGTCGGTGACGCGCTGCGTGCCCCGCACCGAGCTCAGCGCCTTCAGGATGGCGTCATGGGTTGCTCCCCGTTGCGCCAGCAACCCCTGCGCGGGATCGCCCTTCGCCTGCGCGATGGCCAGCAGCAGATGCTCGGTGGAGACGTACTCGTCCTTGAAATTGCCGGCTTCCTTGAATGCCTGATCGAGCACGCGGCCGGCCTCGGCCGAGAGCGATGCCTGGGTTGCGCCGCCACCGGAAATCTTGGGCAGCCCTTCGATCTGGCGGCGCGCGTCGGCCAGAATGGCCGGGCTGTCGGCGCCAATGCGGTCCAGTACCGGCACCACGATGCCCTCGCGGTCCTCGAGCAGCGCCGCCAGCAAGTGCACCGGCAGCAACTCGGGATTGCCATGCTGCGAGGCCAGTTCGTTAGCGGCCTGGATGGCCTCCTGCGCCTTGATGGTAAATTTATCCCAGCGAATCGCCATAAATCCTCGGTTTCAAAGTTTCAATGTTTCAAAGTTTCAAGGTCGCGCTCCCGGCCAAGCGGAAACCTTGAAACTTTGAAACCTTGAAACATCAAAAAAGCGGGAGGCGGGCATTATTCCCGCTTCTCCCGCCAAATGCCAGCCGATGCGACCGGGGCGCGTTTACGCCGCCTTGCCGGTGCCCTTCGCCTCGATGGTTTTCTGTCCGATGTTGACCTTGATCTGCTTGGGCTTGGCCTCAGCGCGCTTGGCCAACTGGATATTCAGCACGCCGTTTTCGTAGTCGGCCTTTACGTTGTCGGTGTCCACCGTGTTGGGCAGGGTGAAGCTGCGCACGAACGAGCCGTAGCGCCGCTCGATGCGATGGAAGTTCTCTTCCTTCTCTTCCTTCTCGAACTTGCGCTCGCCCTTGATGGTCAGGGTGTTGTTCTCCACGCGCACATCCACGTCCTTGGGATCGAGCCCGGGCACTTCCACCTTCAGGGTGACGCTCTGCTCATCCTCGTAAATGTCCACCGGGGGAACGAAGTTGCCCGCGGTCAGCTCCTGCTCGCCACGGGGGGCGTAGTCCTGAAACAGGCGGTTCATGCGGTCCTGCAGCACATTGAGTTCGCGGAAGGGATCCCAACGAGTCAATAGAGTCATGTTTTCATTCTCCTTCTGAAAAGATCTAGTGGTGCGTCAATGCATTGGATGCTACATTAGTCTATATGCATCATAAAATATGAGTGTATTACAGTCAACAATTATTAAAACTTTAAAATCAACGGCTTACAACAGCAATCACGCACTTCAGGTAGCTTGTCTCCGGGACGGTGAGCACGACGGGGTGGTCTCTCGACTGGCCCCGTTTTTCTAAGATGCGCACGAACCGGTGAGCGTCTACTGCGGCTGAAGCCAACATTCCCACAAATTCTCCCTCGCCGACGTGGTAGGAGCAGGAGCAGGTGACCAGGATGCCCCCCGGACGCAGCATTTTCAGGGCCCGCAAGTTCAGCTCCTTGTAGCCGCGCAGGGCGGTCTGGAGGGCGCGCCGGCTGCGGGCAAAGGCCGGCGGATCGAGCACGATGGTGTCGTACTGGCGGCCAGCGGCAGCGTAGTCCTTGAGCAGGTCGAAAGCGTTGGCCTCGATCCACTCGATCTCCGGCAGGCCAGGGTTGAGAGCGGCGTTCTGTTCCGCCTGCTCCAGTGCCGGCCGCGAGCTGTCGACTGCGGTCACCCGCCGACAGACGCGCGCCAGGTGGAGCGCGAACCCGCCCTGGTAGCAGAAGACGTCGAGGGCATCGCCGTGGGCGCAGGCAGCGGCGGCGGCGTAGTTCTCCCGCTGGTCGAGGAAGGCGCCAGTCTTCTGCCCGGTGAGCGCGCGGTGATGGAATCGCACCCCGTTCATGGTGAATGTGGTCTCGGTCTTGCCGCCATAGAGAAGGCCGCCGTCCGAGGGCGGAAGTTTCTCGAGCTGGCGAATGCGGGGCTCAGCCCGCTCGACGATCCCCGCCGGCGCAAACTCTTCCACCAGCTCCGCGACCACTGCCTTTTTCAGCTCGCCGTCGTCGGTCGCCTGAGTCAGCGCCTCGAGCACCAGCACGTCGTTGTAGCGGTCCACGATCAGCCCCGGGAGCTCGTCGGCTTCACTGAAGACAACGCGGTAGGCGTCGGTATCCCGGACCACGTTTCTCCGGTATTCGACCGCGTTGCGTATCCGCTCGCGCACCAGCTCAGCAAGCTTTTCAATCGTTGCCGGGGAAAGCAGGCGGAGCGCGATCTCCGAAGCTGTACTGTAGAAGGCACTCCCGAGGAACCTGCCGCGCTCGTTCTTGACCTCGACCAGGGCTCCGGGGCTGGCGCCTTCGGCAGAAACCACGTCGGAGCGGTAGATCCAGGGGTGACCAGCGCGCAACCGTGCCACCGCGCGGGAGTTGACCACCACCACAGGTAGGAAGTTCTCGGCGGGCATCGCGGTTGTGGATTCTAGCGGGTCGGGGACGGAAAGTCTGTGCGGTTGGAAAAAGACGAAAGCGGCCGCTAGCTGGCGCTCTCCGCCGCGGGCTGGGAGGTCTCGGCGGGAGCGCGGCTGGGAGCCGGCTCGGGCGGAGGCACGTAATAGAGGATGCGGCCGCAGGAGTCACAAGCGATTACCCGGTCATTGGCGCGCACATCGTTGTAGGTCTGCGGCCGCAGCATGACATTGCAGGCGGCACACTTGCCGTCCTCGCGAACCTCGGACAGCCCGCTCTTGCGCAGCTTCACCACACGGTCGTAGTAGGGAACAACGTCGGGCGAGATCTCCGAGCGCAGGCGGTCGCGCCGTGCGGCCCAGTCGGCCAGTTGCTTCTGGTCTTCCTCGGTGCGGGTGCGGGCCTCGGCCTTTTCTTTCTCGATCTCGGCGGTCTCCTGCTTCAGTTCGGCCTCGGCGGCTTTCTGGTTCTTTTCCTGCGTCTCGATGGCCAGCATTCCTTCCAGAATCTTGTCTTCGCAGGCGCGGATGGCTTGCTCGGCGAAGGTGATCTCTTGCAGCAGCGCCTTGTACTGCTCGTTGGTCTTCACCGCCAGCGACTGATCACGGTACTTGGAAATCTTCTGCTGATGGTTCTGGACCTCGGTATCCAGCTTCTTGCGGTCCTTCTGAATGGCGGCGATGGCGGCCTTCGCCTTCTCCACTTGCGCGCGGGTTGCGGCCAGCTTGCTCTCGATGGCCGCCACCCGCCGTGGCAGGAGCGCGACCTCCTGGTTAAGGCGCTCGATCTCGCCGTCGGCAGCCTGTAGCGCGATCAGTTTTTCGAGGTCTGGATTCATGGCGAAAAAGGCAGGCCTGTTGAGAATTGTAACAGTTTCGCCGGTCACTGATCGTCAGCGCCGGGTTTTCCGCTTCCGCGCCGCCACTCTCGCCTTCTTTGTTAAACTTGCGAGTTTTCGCCTTCACCCGGAGGGCACCTTGAGACGCCTGCTCGTGGTTTGTCTTCTCGCTGGAACCGTCCTGGCGCAGCAACCGCAACCCGCCGCGCCCACGGCGCTTAAGCTCACCGTCAAGGCGATCTTCGCTCCCGGCGGGCTGACCGGACCGGTTCCGGAGAATGTCCGCTTCAGCCCCGATGGTACCAAGGTTTCCTACATCCTGCGGGACGACTCCGGCCAGCGCGGCGAGCTCTGGTACGTGGACATCTCCAGCGGCAAGAAGGCGGTGCTGGTCGCGGAAAGCAAACTGGCCAGCCTGGCGCCGTCTTTCGATCGCTTGAGCGAACGGGAGAGGGAGCGTCGCACCCGCTACTCGGTCGCGCAGTATTACTGGGCGCCCGACTCCAAACACCTCCTATTCGACGCCCTCGGCCAGCTCTGGCTGTATCGACTGGACACCGGCACTGCTGTCGAGATCACGTCTTCGCCGGAGCTTGCGAGCGATCCCCGCTTTTCGCCCGACGGCTCGCACATCGCCTTCCTCGGCAAGCACAACCTGTTCGTCACCAGCCGCGATGGCGGCGGCCTGCGCCAGCTCACGCATGACACCGGGGACGACATCCTCAACGGCGAGGTGGACTGGGTCTATGCCGAGGAGCTCGACGCCCGCCACCACTACTTCTGGTCACCCGACGGCCGGCAAATCCTGTTCCTGCAGATGAATGAGAGCGCCGTCCCGGCCTATCCCCTCACCGACCTGATCCCCACCCAGCCCACGGTGGACATGCAGAAATATCCCAAGCCGGGCGATCCCAACCCGCAAGTCCGGCTAGGCGTGGTGAACGCGAATGGCGGGAAGGTCCACTGGCTGAAGGTACCCACCGACTCCGGCGATAAGCAATCCGGCCTGCCGCAAGCGCATGAGTCCTACATCCCCCGTTTCGGCTGGTTGCGTCCGGGTATCGCCTGGGTCGAGGTGCTGAACCGAGCGCAGGACCGGCTCGATGTGTACTTCGTGGCGGTCGAGACCAACTCCGCCCGGCTGATGCTCTCCGAGCGCAGCCCCACCTGGGTGAATGTGGATGACAACTTCACCACCGTCGGCGAGGACCGCTTCCTGTGGACGAGCTGGCGGGACGGCCATACGCATCTCTACCTCTACAGCTTCAACGGCGGCGATCCCACGGCCCAGGAGGCCAGGCTGGAATCGCAGCTTACGCACGGTGAGTTCGAAGTGTTCGATGTGGTCCATGTGGACGAGCCGGCAAAGCTGGCATATTTCACTGCCAATGCCGGAGACGATCGCCAGCGCCAGCTCTTCTGCGTGCGCCTCGATGGCAGCGGCTTCGAGCAGGTCTCGCGCGCTGCGGGCACGCACGAACCCATGTTCGGGCCCGGCGGCAGGTGGTATGTGGACAAGTTCTCCGCCCTGATGAGTCCGCCCCGGCTGTCACTCTGTCGCATGAATGGCGATGGCGCCTGCCACGCCTTCTGGGAGGCCCGCAGCCTGGCCGCCTATAACCTGGCGCCGCCGCAGTTCGTGGATTTCCGGGCTGACGACGGCACGGTTCTCCGTGGGCAGTTGATCATGCCGCCGAATCTTTCGGCAGGGACCAAGGTCCCGCTTGTTCTGTATCCCTACGGCGGCCCGGGCGCGCAACTGGTGCGCGACGCCTGGGGCGGCAATCGCTTCCTGTTCAATCAGGTGCTGGCGCAGGAGGGCATTGCCGTGCTCAGCGTGGATAATCGCGGCTCGGCCGGACGCGGCCGTGCCTTCGCCGGCGTGGTGCACGGCGAGTTGGGCAAAACCGAGATCCAGGACCAGATCGCCGCCCTCGGGCAGGCGCTCCAGCGCTACCCCGCGCTCGACAAGGACCGCGTCGGCTTCTGGGGGTGGAGCTACGGTGGCAGCATGACCCTGTGGGCGCTCACCCGCTCCACCGCGTTCAAGGCCGGGGTCGCCGTGGCGCCGGTCACGGACTGGCGCGACTATGATTCCATCTACACGGAGCGATATCTTGGGCTGCCGCAGGAGAACGCGGAGGGCTATCGGCGCAACTCGCCCGTGACCACCGCCGGGGAACTGCACGGCAGCCTCTTGCTGGCGCATGGCACCGGCGACGACAATGTTCACCTGCAGAACACCATGCAGATGACGCAGGCCTTCATCGACGCCGGCAAGCGCTTCCAGCTCATGCTCTACCCGCGCCAGTTGCACTCCATCTCCGGGACGGCGGCGCGGACGGACCTGTTCACCCGCATGGAGCAGCACTTCGAACATGAATTACTGAGCCGGCCCTAGGCCGGCGATCGAGGACCGAATCCATGGCGCAAGTCGCAGTCGATCTCGCAGTCGAGAAAGCCACCGTCACCACCAACGGACGGCGCATCACCGTCGGCGATTTCGAGTTGACCATGTTTTCCGATGGGAACTACTGGCTCGACGGCGGTCCGTTGTTCGGCATCATCCCCAAGCCACTGTGGTTGAAAAAGGTCGCCTGCGACGAGAAGAACCGGGTGGTGACGGGTGAGAACTCGCTGCTCATCCGCGGCGGCCGGCAGACGGTGCTGGTCGAGACCGGCATCGGCAACAAGTTCGACGAGCGCATCCGCAAGATCTACGAACCGGAAGCCAAACTGCTCGACAACCTCACCGCCGCCGGAGTGGGGCCCGAGTCCATCGACATGGTCATCAACACCCACCTTCACTTCGACCACTGCGGATGGAACACCGAGCGCCGCAACGGCCGCGTGGTCGCCACCTTTCCGCGCGCCACCTACTACGCCCCGGAGGGCGAGTGGCAGCACGGGCAGAAACAGTACCTTCGCGACCACGTCAGCTACATCAGCGACAACTACAATCCGCTCATCCAGAGCGGCCAGATGAAGCTGGTGACAGAAGATTGCGAGATCATCCCCGGGGTGTCGGTCAGGACCATCCCCGGACACACGCGCCACATGCAGGTGGTGATGATCGAGAGCCAGGGGCAGAAGGCGTGCTACGTCTCCGACCTCATCCCCACATCGGCGCACCTCGACCTGCTCTGGATCATGGCCTACGACCTGTTCCCCATGGAGACCATCGAGAACAAGAAGCGCTTCTACGACGAGGCCGTCCCCGGTCGCTGGCTGGTGATCTTCACCCACGATCCGGCGATCCCGTGGGGCTACGTTAAGGAAACGGGGACTGGGAAGTACGGCGTGGAGC
This sequence comes from Acidobacteriota bacterium, assembly GCA_023265315.1. Taxonomy (GTDB): domain Bacteria; phylum Acidobacteriota; class Terriglobia; order Terriglobales; family Acidobacteriaceae; genus JAHFUA01. The sequence goes on from JAHFUA010000036.1 coordinate 25,331, forward strand.
TGGTCACGGGCTCCTGAGCGCCACCGCGCTCTGGCCGACGACCGAAGGCCGACAGCCGACGGCGCTTTCGAAGAACTCCTCTACCCGCGCCAGGATCTCCTGCTCGGTGCGCGCCTCGTAGATGGCCTTGCGCAGGTGGGCGCCGCTCGCGACTCCATGCGTGAACCAGGAGGCGAACTGCTTCATCTTGCCTGCCGCTCCCGGCATCTCTTCCTCGATCAGCATGCGGAAGTAGGTGCGGATCATGCGGTAGCGGTCGGCCTCGGTGGGCTGCTCGTAGCCGCCGCCCGCCCCGAACTGCGCGATCTGACGGAAGATCCATGGGTTCGACGCCGCTGTGCGCCCGACCATGACGGCGTCGCAACCGGTCTGCGCCACCATGGCGGCCGCGTCTTCGGGCGTGCGGATGTCACCGTTACCGACCACCGGGATGCCAACCGCGTGCTTGACGGCGGCGATCCACTCCCAGCGCGCCGTGCCCGCGTATCCCTGCTCGCGGGTGCGGGCGTGCAGCGCCACCGCCGCCAGACCGCAGGATTCGGCCAGCTTCGCCAGCTCGACGCAGACGATCTCCTGGTCATTCCAGCCGGCGCGAAACTTCACCGTGAACGGGATCTTCACCGCCGCGCGCACCGTCTCGAAGATTTGCCCGATGTGCGGCAGGTCGCGCAGCAGTCCGGAGCCGCCGTTGCACTTCACGACTTTCTTCGCCGGACAGCCCAGGTTCAGGTCTACCAGATCAAAGCCCAGGTCTTCGACCATGCGCGCGGCATCCGCCAGGACTTGGGGATCACTGCCGAAAAGCTGGGCCGAAATGGGGTGCTCGTCGTCGTAGAAGTGCAAGTAGCGCCCGAGCACGCGCTTGTCGCGGAGCAGGCCGTCGGCCGAGGTGAACTCGGTCATGAGCAGCCCGCAGCCGCCCATCTCGCGGATGAACCGCCGGAAAACCGTGTCGGTGACGCCCGACATGGGTGCCAGCACCGTGGCCGGCCGGATCTCGACCCCGCCGATGCGTATGGACGCTGGCACCCGCGCCCCACTCGGCGGCGCGGCTGGCGTGGCCGGGCTGTCCCACCTCTTGTTCACGGCAGTATTGTAACTTGAGGCGCTCAGCGGGCGTGAGCGCAGCGGGAGTTAGCCGAGGCCGAGCAACGCGAGGCCGAGCCCTGAGCGAAGTCGAAAGGGCCGCTGAGCCTGCCCCGAGCGAAGCCGAGGGGAAATCCCGCGCGAAGCGAGGGACCTGCTGTGCGTGGCAGGATCGCTGGTCGAATCAAATAAAAAAGCCTCCGCAAGCCGGAGGCTCTGTGCCGACCGCGCTCCAGGCGCGGCTAAGCCTTCTTCTCCGCTTTCGCGTACTTGCGGCGGAAGCGCTCCACCCGCCCGGCGGTGTCCACCAGCTTCTGCTTGCCGGTGAAGAAAGGATGGCAATTGGAGCAGATCTCCAGGTGGATGTCGCTCTTGTGGGTGGAACGGGTGGTGAACGTATTCCCACAGGCGCAGGTCACGCGCACCTCGTGGTAAACAGGATGAATACCGGCCTTCATGGCTCGTCACAACCTCTCTTCCGAAACAGTCATTCTACAGGACTGCCTGCGGATGCGGCAAACCGCCAAGAATTGAGTCATTGAGCCATTGAGAACCAAGTCAGGCTGTTCTGCGGTTCTTAATGAACCAAAGACTCAATGACCCAATGACTCAATTGGCGGCGCCCCGGTGTCATTCTGGTCAGAGACACGAAAGCCCCGGCTCGAGCAAGGAGCCGGGGCCGGCCAGAGGATTAGCGGTAACAATTACTTCCTGTTGACTGCCTTCTTGAGTTCGGCGCCGGCGGTGAACTTGGCCACTCTCTTGGCAGCGATCTTGATGGGTTTGCCGGTTTGAGGATTACGACCGGTGCGGGCTTTGCGCTGGGACGTGGAGAACGTCCCAAAGCCCACCAGCGTCACGCGGTCCCCTTTCTTCAGGGACGCGGTGATAGAGCTAACGGTCGCATCCAGCGCTGTGGAAGCCTGGGTCTTGGTAATCCCGGCCTCCCCAGCAATCTTGTCGACGATATCAGCCTTATTCATGTGGTCTGCCTCCCGGCAGCGTAGAGTCAATCGCGTATTTAGCCCGTGTTCTCTGGGCTTGTCAAGCAAGGATCGGTGGAAATCCGCGCCGAGTGCGGCTTTTCAGGAATTTTGTTGCGGAGATTCCGGAGTTTGCACCGCTTCCGTTGCAGTTCTGAGATTTTTGCCGCCGGCTCGTCTTTCCACAGTCCTCCACAGCTCCCGCCG
>JAHFUA010000138.1 GCA_023265315.1 Acidobacteriota bacterium
TACACGCGCCAGGATCCCGGAGGCGGAAAGGGACGTCTCGCCTACGGCGATTTCCTTCCGCTTGACCGCGAGCGCGCCTGGGACGTGATCGACCGCATGCGCGTGATCGGCGAGCGTCATCGGGCGACGGTGGCACAAGTGGCGCTGGCGTGGCTGCTGGCCAAGCCGTTTGTCTCCACCATCCTGCTGGGCGCGAGCAAGCTGGCGCAGCTCGAGGACAACCTGGGCGCGGTGGAGGTGGAGCTAACGCCGGCAGAGGTTGCGGAACTCGACGCGCTGACCGAGCCCACACCGCTTTACCCGAACTGGTTCCACACCCAGACGGCGGACCAGGTCTCGGCGCAGGCGCTGGGCCTTGCGCCTCCGCCAGAGGAAAAGAAGCCGGCGGCGGATTGAAGGGAGTTTCTGGTTTCTGGTTTCTGGTTTCTAGTTTCTCGACAGAGGCATCTCCGTGTCTCCGTGGTGGGAGTGAGTTTTCTTTTGCTTCCCGACCTTCGACTCTGGAGTCTATGACAGCATGAAACCAGAGAAGATCAACCTGGCAGAGAAGTTCTCCCACTTCAGCGAGCACTGGAGCCCCAAGATCGTCGGCGAAGTCAACGACAGCTACGTCAAGCTGGTGAAGTTCAAGGGCGAGTTCATGTGGCACCACCACGAGGCCGAGGACGAGATGTTCCTGGTGGTGAAAGGCCGCTTGTGCATACGCTTCCGCGACGGCGACCTGTGGATGGGCCCGGGCGAGTTCTGCATCGTGCCGCGCGGCGTCGAGCACATGCCAGTGGCCGAGGAAGAGGTACACGTGGTGCTGTTCGAGCCGCGCAGCACGCTCAACACCGGCAACGTGCGCAGCGAGCGCACGCGGGAGCAGCTCGAACGCATGTAGCTCAGTGGTTGAGGCCGCGGCCGGTGGTGAGATACACGGCAAAGCTGCCCAGCCAGTGTCCGCCCTCGTAGTGCTTGCCGGTCACGGAGGCGAGGCCGGCTTCGCGATGGGCGGCGGCGGAAGCGCGCAAGGCCGCCAGCCGCGGGTCGTCCGCAGGCAGGCCCGAGGCGATGCCTTCCAGCATCCAGGCGCGGCTGAGATTCAAGCCATCAAGGTGCGCCAGCTTGGGATCGCTGGGGTCGGTGACCACGGCCGGCTGCAGCCATGCGCTGCTGGAGCCGTCGCTCGGAAGTTGCGGCATGAACCCGCGCAGCCATCCGGCGAAATCCTCAGGCACAAGGACGCGCCGCATGACATCGGCTTCGGCTAGGCACGGCGAGAGGAAATCTTCGCCGGATGGTTCGTAGGCAAGCGGACAATTCTCGTCCTTCTGGTAGTAGTCGCGGGCTTTGCGTAGGAGCAGATCGAGGAAGGCACGGTCGTCGGCGGCGCGCGCGTAGTCGATCATCAGCCCCATGGCGAAGGCGGTCTGGCTGTGCTCACCCGAGCGCACCGGATAAGAAAGCTTCGGGAGCCAGGTCTTGAGACGGCCTGCGGCGGCCTGCTCCAGCGGACGCAGGTTGGCCGCGAGTTGAGCGGGCAGGGGATCGCTGGGATCCGCCGAGCCGCGCGACTTTTCCCATTCCCGCAGTTCCTGCCCGAGCTGGAGCAGCCACGCCAGTCCGTAGGGCCGCTCGAAGCTGGCGCGCCCGTCGGCGTTCAGGTACGCAGCCTCTTGCGCGAGGTTGGCGGAGGTCAGGCTCTCGCCGAGAGCGGTACGGGCGGCGGCTGCGAAAGGCGCGCCGGGAAAGGTGCGCAGCAGGCGGACCAGCAGCCAGTGTCCGTGGACGGAAGAGTGCCAGTCGTAGCAGCCGTAGAAGGCGGGCGTGAGCTTGCGCGGCGGCGCCACGTCGGCGTCGCTCAGCATGGAGTGCGAGATCTTGTTGGGATACTCCTTGTGCACGCAGGCGAAAGCCAGGCCGGCGAAGCGCTGCGCAGCGGCTGCGTCGAAGGTGGGCGCGTTGGCGGCGCGAGAAGCCGGAGCCGGATTTTCCGCGGCTGCGGCGCTGACCACAAGGATGAATGCGAAGATGTGCCGGGTCATGGGAGACAGAAATGTAACATGACCGGCACGCCAGTCTCACCCCTGCGCCTTTTCCGCCAGCAACTGCTGGGCACGGGTGGCAGAGCGGTTCTTCAGGCGAGGGGGGCCGGGCCTACGTGATTCTCGATCCCGCGGAAGCCGCGCCCTTTCAAGGCTGAGCTGGGGGATCGCGATTATGAAACTGCTGTAGCTACTGGTCTTTCTTCTGCAGCTCGCGGGTGACGGCGGCGATCAGTTCCGGCTTCAGCCGCTCCAGAACCTCGTCCACGATGTGGGCGATGCGCGCCGGATCGACCGAGACCTCGGTCACCCTCGGCAGGGTGATCGGCGGCAGGAGTTCGGAGACAGCGTCGGCTGCATGGTCGGTCAGTTCCGGCGCGGACGCAGGCTCAGCGCCCAGTTGCGTGTCACTTGCTGCCATGAAGTCCGCAGGGAAATCAGGGCTGGAGCGGGCAAGCCCGGGGTCCACACTCTGGATCTCGGGTGGCTCAACCGGAGCTGGCGGCGGAGCAGGTTCGAACTCCGGCAGGATGGCCGCTTCATCGAAGGTGGAAATCCCGGCTCGCGGCTCATCCGGCTCTGCTGGAAATGGCACCGGAATCTCCCACCTCTGGAACGAGGTCTCCGCACTCCCGGTGGGACTGGCTGCCGCCTCGGACGCAGGCATCTTGCGAACCAGCGCTTCCTGCTGCATCTGCTGGTGCAGCGGGACGGCGGACTCGTGCGCCTCGATCTCCGCCTCTTCGGCGACCCACACCGGCCCTGCCGCCGCCAACTCCAGGGCAGAACTATCCCGCACCGCGGACTGGTGTGGCGGGTCCACGGTGGGCACCCTCACCGCCCCTTCCCAGGATGCAAGCTCAGGCAAGGCTTCTGGCGACTGCGGAGTTACGCGCTCGACGCTCGCCTCAGGCTGGGCATGGTCGAAGCGCTCGACGGCGTATGGCAATGGGCTGTTGTCCGCCGGTGGCGCGGACCATGTCTCGGCCACCGACCCGGTAAGGGAATCGAACTCCACTTCGCCGCCAAACGCCTCTGACGATTCGACATGGAACTCTTGTGCGGTCGTGGTGGCGCCCAGGTCAGCCGCGGGTTGGTGCGCGGGCTGCGTTGCGGCGGGAGCTACCGTCGGCCCCGGAAACCTTTGGACCTCTTCCACGGGAGCGGGCTGGGCAGACCTCTCGCCGGCAGCAGGGGCAGCCGCTTCCAACTCGAACACGCCGGAGAGGCCGGCGGCGGACGCCATGCCCGGACCCGCATCAGACTTCACCAGTGCCGGGTCGCGTTCCACCTCGAATTCGATAGGCGCGGCCGGCCCCCGCATTTCCTCGGGAATGTGCTCCATACCGATCACCGGGGTGGAGGCAAACTCCTGCGGGATCTCGACGGACCGATGCTGGGTATCGGACTCGTTCTCAGCCAGGGCGGATTCGGCCGTCATATCGGGCACCTCCTCCGGTTCCGGCGAGCGTTTGGATCGTGGCCCGGGCGAGACGTTCTCCGTCAGTCTTTTCACCACCGCCAGCAGCTCCGTAGCTTCAAAGGGCTTGACGATCAGCCCGTCGGCGCGCACCCGGCTCCCTTCCTCGGGCTTGAACGCTTCCATCTTGCCCACGCTGAGCACGACCGGAGTGGTGGCCGTTTCCCGGCTGTTGCGCATGCGCTCACACAATTCCACGCCCGAGTATCCGGGCATGTAAACGTCGAGCACCACCAGGTCGGGCTTATCGGAGACGATCTTCTTCATCGCCTGCGCGCCGTTGCTGACCGCGATCACGTCATATCCAGCTTCGGCGAGGATCTTCTTCCCCATGTTCTGTGCAGTCAGGCTGTCATCGGCCAACAGGATCTTCAAAGACACGGAGCTCCTTTTGGACAGAAGAGTCTCGCCCCAAAGTACTTTCATTGGCTGCGCAAAGTCAACGAAACATGCACCTCAGTAACGTGACCTTGGGGCCCGGTCATTGGCTGTGTTTTGTTGGGATTGCGATGTGCCAACGGCGTTGGCGCAAGGAACAGGGCACGCCGCGCGTGCCCCAAAGCTAGACTTGACTCCCGGCTCCTGCCCTTAGAAGGGCCACAGCTTCCGCTTCTTCTTCTTTTTGCTGGAGGATTGCGCCTCGTTCGCCCCCTGCACCGAGCTGGCCGAGGAAGTGGCGGAGCCCTGCTGGGAGCCGCTGGTGGCGGTGGAACTCTGGGAATCGCCGGCCGCCTCGTTCACCTGCGCCGGCGCCGGCTGCGGAGCTTGCGTCATTGGCTGTGCGGCGTCGCCCGTGGGCTTCAGCTCAGGGATGGAGTTGTCGGTTGCCGGGGCGGCGCTCGCCGAGCGGGGAATGGGCTGGTTAGGAGCAGGCGCTCCCGTACCGATGACCTGGCCTGTCACAGTGCTGGGTCCGCCGCCGGCAGAACCCATCATCGCTCGCTGCGCCTGGCGCGCCACGTCGGTGGCATTGGTCTCCTTGGGCGGCACCAGGGTCGGCTCGCCCACCTTCGAGGCCTGGGAAACGTCCGGACGGCGGTGGAGATTGAGCATCAGCCGGCTGAGGTGTCCCATCTCGCGGCGGCTTTCCTCTTCCTGCTTGTTCTGCGCGATGGCTTCCGGCGTAGCCTGGGGGATGGGCCGGTGCAGCGCTTCCAGGCGCGCCCGCGCTTCCTTGGCGCGGTCCATCACCGGGTAGCGGGTCAGGATCCTGTCATAGGCGGCTGCGGCCTGGTCATCGAACTCCTTCACCATCCGCGCCCGGACCGCTTCGTCCTTAAAAACCCGCGCGCGCTCGGCTTCATGTTCGTAGGACTGTCCCAGCATGTAGAGGGCGTCGTCCACGCCGCTGTAAAGCGGATAGGCATCGGTCAGCGACTTCAGCCGCGCGATCGCCGCCGGCCACGACTCCTTCAGATAGTAAAAGCGCCCGATGCGAAACTCGCGCTCCGCCAGCACCTCCTGCACCTCGCGCAAGCGCTGCTTGGCCTCCGGCACCAGCTTGCTGTCGGGGAACTGCAGGATGAGCTGCTTGTACTCCTCCTCGGCGCGCTTGGCGTGGGTGAAGTCGCGGTCCGGCTTCTCCATCTGGCGGTAATGGATGTTGGCCACCTTCAACTGGGCTTCGGCCGCCTCCGGCAGGTTGGGAAAGAAGGTGATGAAGTCCTTGTATTCGATCTCCGCCTGCGCCAGGCCGGCCGAGCCGCCTTCCGCGTACCAGGAATCGCCCACCGCCAGCTTGGCGCGGGCCACATACTCCGAGTCGGGGTAGGTGTTGATCATGGTCTGCAGCGTCAGCCGGGCCACGTCGAAGCGGTTGTGCTGCATGGCGTCCATGGCGCGGTCGAACAGCACCTTGTCGGGCTGGGCCGAGTTCAGGTTGGCGATGGGGTTGGTGACGTTCTTGTTCTTGCGGAAGCAGGAAACTGCCGGCAACAGCAGCGGCAATAATAGAATCACGAACAAAACACGTCGGATCATGAATACCTCAAAGACGCTCTTGGCCTTTGGCTTTTAGCTTCTGGCCAAAGCTTCACACCTTCTCTTCACACCTTCTGTAGAGTGGCCTCGTGCGCGGCCTTCAGGAGCTTCTCCGCGTTCTCCTTGGGATTGCCCCGGCCGAAGACGGCGTTGCCCGCTACCAGGATCTCGGCTCCGGCGCGCACCACGTCGCCGACCGTATCCAGCGCGATGCCGCCATCCACCTCGATGCGGAAGTCCACGCCCTTGGCGTTGCGCATGGTCACCAGCTTGCGAATCTTCTCCACCGAGCCGGGGATGAACTTCTGCCCGCCGAAACCAGGGTTCACCGACATCACCAGCACGAAGTCCACCATGTCCAGCACCTCGCCCAGAGTCTGCACTGGGGTGGCGGGATTGATCACCACGCCCACCTGACATCCGTGCTTGCGCACCAGGTCGAGGCTGCGGTTCAGATGGCGCGTGGCCTCCTGGTGCACCGAGATCCAGTCGGCGCCCGCGTCGGCGAAGGCCGGGACGTACAGGTCCGGGTTCTCGATCATCAGGTGGACGTCCAGCGGCAGCTCCGTCGCCTTGCGCAGCGAAGCCACCACCGGCGGTCCGATGGTGATGTTGGGGACGAAATGCCCGTCCATCACGTCCACATGCAGAAGGGTCGCCCCACCCTCCACCGCCAGGGTCACTTCGTCCGCCAGGCGTGCGAAATCCGCGGACAAGATCGAGGGTGCCAGCTCAATCAAAGCAGAACTCTCGAGAGACGAGACTTGGGAAATTGTAACATGCACGTGGGGCGGGTGCCCTCGCCCGCCATGGCGCGACTCTGTCGCGCCTGCGCGGGCAACTGCCAACTGTTGTACTATCCCGCCAGTGGCACTCCTCGAAGTTCGCGACCTGACCAAGGTTTTCCCGCTTGGCGAATCCGCATTCGGCGGCGGCGCCCAGGGCGAGGTGTGCGCCGTGGACGGCGTCTCGCTCGACATTGCCGCCGGCGAGACCCTCGGGCTGGTGGGGGAGTCGGGCAGCGGCAAGAGCACGCTGGGGCGGCTGATCCTGCGGCTGATCGAGCCAAGCTCGGGCAGTGTTCGATTCGACGGCCAGGACGTGCTCGCCGCCGGCCGGGCCCAGATGCGCCGCCTCCGCCGCGACATGCAGATTGTCTTTCAGGACCCCTTCGGCTCGCTCGACCCGCGCATGACCGTGGCGGACATTGTCACCGAGCCGCTGGTCATCCACAACGGCGCCGCTCGCAGCGCGCGCATGGCGACCGCCGCCGAGCTGCTGCGCGCCGTTGGCCTCGATCAATCGGCGCTCGGCCGCTATGCCCACGAGTTCTCCGGAGGCCAGCGGCAAAGGATCGGCATCGCACGCGCCCTGGCGCTCAAGCCCAGGTTCATCGTCGCCGACGAGCCGGTCTCGGCGCTGGACGTGAGCGTGGGCGCGCAGATCGTCAACTTGCTGGCCGAGCTGCAGCGCGAGTTCCGGCTCACCTACCTGTTCATCTCGCACTCCATGCCGGTGGTGCGCTACCTGGCCACGCGGATCGCCGTCATGCAGCGAGGGAAAATCGTGGAAGTTGGGCCTACCGAGCAAGTCACCACGCGGCCGCAACATCCCTATACGCGGAGCCTGCTGGAAGCCACGCCGGAATTGCGGACGTGATCACCTCTGCCTCCTCCGCGCCCTCTGCGGTTTTCATTTCCATGCATTCACTGGTATAAAATCCCGCACGGTTTCCAGTCTCCAGGAGACTCCATGTCCACAGCTCCCGCCGCAGCGGCACCCGAGCCGCTTTCCGAGCCGGCGCGCAGCTGGGCACAAGGGGCGACAGATGAGTGAATCCGACGACCTGATTCAGCTAATCCAGAGCGGCGGCATGAGCTCTGAGAAGCTCACGGACCTGCAGGACATGGCCAAGTCCCAGCTTGCAGCCTACAGCGACGCCTTGTCCCTGCTTGAGACCACGCCCGAAGCGAGCTTCGGATTTGAGCTTTACCGGCAGGTGCTGGAGGTCGGCAGCGGCGGAACAGGTACCACGGGCATCAGTCAACGCGAATGGGATCAGATGTTACCCGACGCCAGGCTCAGGCTGCGCAGCATGTTGATTGGAACTGTCCGGGAAGGCCGTGCGAACTTCCAGCGGATCAAGGCAGCCCTTGATGCGGCACAGGGAAGGACCAGCGGCAGCTTTGTCCCCGCGACGGCAGCCGAGCCGCTGTCCGAGCCGGCCCGCATCATCACCACCTTCGTCGCGCCCACCAAGACCTTCGCCGACCTGAAGCGGGTTTCGCGTTGGTGGTCGCCGTTCATTCTGCTCACCATCGCCTCCTATGCTCTCATCATGGTTGCGGGGCAGAAAGTCGGCTGGGAACAGTTGGCTGAGAACCAGATGAAGTTGCAGCCCAAGCAAGCGGCGC
>JAHFUA010000037.1 GCA_023265315.1 Acidobacteriota bacterium
TAGTACCGCCACCACACTCGCTTGTCCACCGGAATCGCGGCGACATTGGTCAAGTACTTGTCCTTGGTTCCCCGCGGCAGCTTGAGTTCGAAGTCACCGTCCTTGGGGGTAGTCATGCGTAGCAGGCTGGGATTCAGGTCCTGGAGCGTGGCCACCGAGGCATCTGTGCACTCGGCCACCAGGCGCAGGTCCACCGGATAATCGATCTTCACGGTGTCGGCTGGGAGCGGCGATTCCAGCGCCACGTGCTCCAACCCGTACTGTGCCGGGTTCTTGGCCATGATGGTGACGGCGAGAATAATAGGCACGTAGTTGCGGGTCTCTTTGGGCAGCACGCCGCGGTTGTACAGCTCCCAAAAATCCGCATACCCGGTGCGCGCCACGGCGGCCTGCACCGTCCCCGGCCCGGAGTTGTATGCCGCCATCGCCAAATACCAGTCGTTGAATTGCTGGTAGAGATCCTTCAAGTGACGGGCTGCGGCTCGCGTGGCCTTCTCCGGATCTTGGCGCTCATCCAACCACCAGTTGCGTTCCAGGCCGTAGGACGTGGCGCGGCTGGCCATGAACTGCCACATGCCGCGCGCTCCCGCCCGCGAGACCGCCAAGGGATGGAATCCGGATTCTGCCTGCGCCAGATAGATCAGCTCCTGCGGGACTTCTTCTTCCTTCAGCACCCGCTGGATCATGTCGCGGTAGCGGCCGGAACGCGCCAGTGCCGCCTCCAGCGTGCCTCGGCCCCGGCTGGAGAAGAAGTAGATGTAGTTCTCCACCGCCGGCTTCAGGTCCAGCGGCAGCTCAGAGGGTATGCGCTTGACCGCCGCCTGCTGTTCTGGAGTGACGGTCGGTAGCTCCGGGAAGGTGATGCTGTTGGCTTCGTCGATGGGCGCCGGTTCCGACTTCTGTTCGGTGAATCCGTCTCCCTCTTTCAGCGCCGCCATCTCCAGTGTGTGCACGCTGTCGATGACTTTGTCGAATTCGGCTTGGAGCCGCTCGTCAGAGCGTATGTCCAGAGGCCCCGCCAGCAGAAGGTCCACCGCTTTATCGAAGCTGGCGCGTGCCGCTTCCAAGTGTCCGGCGGCGTAATTAGCCTGGCCGGCCTGGAGTTCCTGCTCCACCTGCGCCAGCAGCGCCTCCACCGCACCCGAATTGCTGCCGAGCGGCTTGGCGGGGTCTTCAATCTTTGCTGGCGGAGTGAGCTTGGAAGCCTGAGTCGGCGCAGGGGCCAGGGCCTGGGCGGGCGGGCTCGCCGCAGTTTTTTTCTTTTCAGCGGTTTCGCAGGAGATCGTCGCCAGGACCAGAGAGGCTACAATCGGCGACAGTAAATACGATTTACGAAATCTCATAGACCTCTCTGGTCCTTGCAAACCACGGGGCCGACTTGGTTCGTGAATCGTACTACTCTGCAATTTGGTCGGTCAATCCGCCGAAAGGGTCTGGTACTTACGGGTCTGGTCTTGCCGCAAAGCGGCTGACCCTTAATGCCGAGCAGGTTAGGCACACTGGCGACAAAATCCTCAATGCCTTCAGCCTGCCGGCGAGCCTACCAGCTCAGCTTGAGGGCGAACTGGAACTGCCGCGGATCAAACGAGGAGGTGGGGGCACCGGCACCTCCTGGAGCGTTGAACAGGATGTTGACGTCGGCGACATTGAACCGGTTGATAAGGTTGAAGGCATCGGCCAGCGCGTCGATACTGAAGCGCTCGTTTATGGGAATCCGCCGCGCGATCCGCAGGTCGGTAAAGACGGTCATGGGTTTCAGGCCGGCATTGCGCCGCAGATTGCCGTTCAGTGCCGGGAGCGGTTCCGCGAGTGCCGCTGCCGCCAGGGGCGCTGGGATAGGCTGTCCGGTAGCAATAAGCTGCTCGATGGCTGCGTCGGTCAATGTCGCGTAGCAGGTCGCCTGCAGGAACCCTGTCGGCGAAAACTGCGAGGTTACGGGCGCATTCGCACAAATGGGATTTGCAGCCGTTCCAGCCGGCACAGCGCTGGGGCGGTCAGTCTTGGAACTCTGGTCGAAGTTCTGATCCGCGCCGGTGATGATATTGAATGGGCGGCCGGATCCGAGCTCGATAATGGGCGCTACTGTCCAGTTGCTGAAGAACTTGCTGAGGAACCCTTCGCCGGAAACCCTGCCGGTCTGATAAACACCGCTGAACACGAAGCGATGCCGCTGATCGAAGAGCGAGGTGGAACGCTCGGCGCTGGGGAAACGGGCGTCCTGCGGCTGCAAGGGAGATTGCAGGTCCACGGAATCGTCGATCGCGTGCGAGTAGGTGTAGGAGGCCAGAAACTCGTAGTGTTTGCTAAAACGCTTTCTCAGGTTCAGGGTGAGCCCGTGGTACACCGAACTGCCGTTACCGAACTGGGCGTACATGTCTGCGAAGGGAACGCCCAACGGGGCGGAGGCGGGATATCCATTGGTGAGATTAAACAAGCTGTGCAGCAGGGGGATGATGACTCCCTGCATACACGCCGGGGGTACGAGCGGCGCCAGAGATGGATTCAGCCCGGAAGGCCGGAAGAAACTCACCACCGCTGCCGGCACAAAGGGTTGTCCGCTGATAACGCCGCATCCTGAAACCCCGCTAGGACCTCGCAAAGCCGATGAATCTCCCGCAGCGAGAGCGCGTCGCCAGTTAGTGACGAGCGCTTCCGAATCGATGGGATTGACGTTGATCGGACGGTTCAGGTGGCGGCCACCGTTGAAGCTGTAGGTCGCTGATAGAGAGAAGTCATGCCCCAGGTCCCGCTCTACCCCAAGGTTGGCCTGGTTGGAATAGGCATACTGGAAGCTTTGTGCTTCCGGGAAGCCGAATGGCAGCACCGTGAGCGGAACACTCTGAGCGAGGTAGTTTTGATTCACAAAGATGGTCGAGGTTGTGGGGAAGTTAGGATCAAATCGCTGCTGTGAGGGGATGTAGCCAAAACCTGGGCAGCCACCCACGGCCAAACCCAGAATGCCCATGAAGATGCTGGGCGCATTCAGAGTGCAGGTGCCATCGGGTTTTCCGGTCAGCGGTATGCCCAACTGGGGCGCCTGGCTGCCGTCGGCTACGTCGGAGATGAATGCCAACCCCAACAAGGGATGATCGTAGAAGATTCCGTACGAGGCACGGATGACGGTTTTCCCGTTACTGGCTGGATCCCATGCCAGACCGACCCGCGGCGCCACGTTGTTGGTGTCGCGCGGGATGCCCTGGGTGATTCCCAAAAAATTCTGTGCCGGCGTGGTGACCGTCGGGTTGGTAGGAGCGAATAGCGGCGTGAACTCCACATCGTAACGCACCCCATAATTCAGCGTCAGATTCGGCCGGATGCGCCACGAGTCCTGCAGGAACACACCGAGCGTGTTGTTCTGGAAGGAATCGTGAGGATTTCCCACGCCCTGAATGAAATCCTGCGGCAGCCCCAGCCCGTAGGCTTGCAGTGGGGAGAAATCTGGGAATCCGGCGAAAGCCTGGTTCACAGCGGCCCCGGCTAGCGACCCAAAATCGTAAAGTCCGCCGAAGTTGACGGTGAAGTCCGCGGTCACTGGAATGTGGTTGATATCGGCACCGAACTTGAGGTTGTGGTTGCCCTTCACCCAGGAGAAGTTGTCGGCGAACTGGTAGCGCTCCTCGGTGCGTCGGGTGAACGAGAACGGCTCCCGGCCGTAGAATGCGAACCCGGGAATGTTCACCGCCACCTGGCTGCCGCCGGGCGTCTGTGTGTTGAAGTCGAACAGCAGGCCGCGGCGTGCGTACTGAAAGCGGCTCTCGTTGATCTTGTCGTTGCCGATCAGCCAGGTGTGCTGCGCGGTGACGTTGGCATCGCGGTAAGTTTGGATAGAGGTGCGCGAAAATGCGTTCTGCCCAAAGGGCTGGTTCTGCCCCTGGACGTTGATGCCGCTTACCGTACTCGGGCTGACGTTGACCCGCAGCATTCCTTGCTGGCTGCTGTTGAACCGGTGATCAAGCCGCAGGGCCACGAGCGTCGTACCCTCGGAAACCGGATAGTTCCCCACCTCGGCGCTCAATGGAAAGAAGGACGCCGGTATCGGCGGACAGTTCGGGAATCCCGGTACGGTGGGGTTGCAGATGGGGAAGAATCCGCGGACCCCGCCCAGCGCCACCGGCCAGCGGCCGTTCACCGCCATGCCGGAGGCTGCGCCCACAGCCGCGATATAGGATTGCATCGCCGGGTTCGCCAGATTGGCGAGGATAAAATCGTGCTGGCTCTGAGTGACCATAATGTCGCCGAAAGCCGCACCTAACGGCACCAGCCCAAAGTTGTCCGCGCCGATGCTGGAGAAACCTGTCTCCTGCCGGCGTGTGGTCTCGTAGGAGAAAAAGAAGAACGTCTTGTCCTTTTTGATGGGGCCGCCCACGGTCAGTCCTGTCTGCACGCGGGTGTATGCCGGCTTCTCCCCTTGCGGCAGTGTGCTGAAGGGGTTAATCGCCTGAAAATTCCGATTCCGCAGGTAACCGAAAGCGTCTCCGTGAAAGGTGTTCGAACCGGAGCGCGTGATGATGTTCACCACCCCGCCCGAGGCCCGCCCGAATTCGGCGGCGTACCCGTTGTTGATGAGTTGGAACTCCTGAACGGCTTCCTGGGATACCGTGGAGCGGACCTCATTCGTCGAGTTGCCGATGGCATCCATCCCGTCCACATTGACCAGGTTTGAACGCGCCCTCTGACCTCCGACGTTCAGTCCTGAAGTCGGGGCGATGCCGATGCTGGGCGCGGCGTCCCGTGCCACTTGTGAATTCAGCAGCGTGAAGTTGATGTAGTTGCGGCCGTTGATGGGCAGGTTGTCGATGCGCTGTTGGTTGATCGTCGTGGAAACCGAGGTCCGCTGCGTCTCCACCATTTCCGTTTCGCCGGAAACCGTCATCTCTGTCGCCTGCCCCGACACCTTGAGTGACACCGGCAACTCGGCGGCCTGTCCCACCGTCACCCGCACCCCGACTGCCGTAGCCTTGGCGAATCCGCCGGCCTCAACCGTCACCGTATATTGGCCCGGGGGCAACGACAGAAACGGGTACTCACCCTCTGGCTTGTTCTCCAGCGTGCGCTCGATAGCGCGACTTTCGTCCCGCACCGTGACCTTGGCGTTCGTCACCATGCGCCCATTGGGATCCTTCACCGTGACATGCAGTTCCGCCGTCGCCACCGACTGCGCTGCCGCGCCCATCGACAGCACTCCCACCAGCACAGGAACAGCTATAAGGAAACGCTTCATGGCTTCCACCTCGCCTCCTGCCACTTGCAGGCTTGCATGGGATTAGGGATGCGGCGGAGTTGTATAACAGAACCTGTTCCCCCGCAAGTGCATTGGGACCCACCCCTAGGAAAAGTTGGGTATCTAGGGACCTGGACGCTTGATCCCGGCCCATTCCCCATGTGCGCTCTTCAGCGCCCACGCCATCCGGGGCGTGTTATGCGCCAGCCCGTGACGGCCGCGCGCGTCGAGCAGGATGATGCCTCCGTGCCCCGCCAGCCGCGTCTCGAGCCGCTCGATGGCCATCCCGGCTGCGGCTTCCGGCGCCATGCCTTCCTGCACGCGGTCAGCCGCCCACTTTGCCAGCACCAGCTTCATGATCGGCTCGCCCCAACCGGTCGTGGAGACGGCCGCGCTCTCGTTGTCGGCATAACATCCGCACCCGATCAGGGAGGAGTCGCCCACCCTCCCGGGGGTTTTGTTCAGTGTGCCTCCGGTCGAGGTGGCGGCAGCAACCTTGCCGCGACTGTCCAAGGCCACAGCCCCAACCGTGTCGTGCTCGGCGAAGAACTCCGGCGGTCTCCCGGCAGCCTGCTCCCGCACTTCCCGCAGGCGCTCCACTTCGCGCTCGATCACCAGTTCTTCATTCGCACACAGCGGAAGACCATGTTCTTGGGCAAATCGCTCCGCCCCCTCAGCCACGAGATACACGTGCGGACTCTCGTCGAGCACCAGCCGCGCTGCCCGGATGGGATTGCGGATGCGCTCCACACACCCCACTCCCCCTGCACGCAGGGTTGCGCCATCCATCAGCAAGGCATCGAGTTGCACACGGCCGTCGCTGGTGAGGAACGAACCGCGGCCGGCATCGAAGGCCTCGTCATCCTCCATTACCACGATGGCCGCTTCCACCGCGTCGACCGAGGAACCTCCGCGCTCGAGCACCTTCCAGCCGGCGGCCAGGGCAAGGCGCACGCCGTTCACGTGCGCCTCGGCCATGTCATCCGGAATGGCCCACGCCCCGCCATGCACCAGCAGGACCGGCGAATGTCCTTCTGCCAAGCTGTCCCTCGTGAGAACCCCGCAGGATTGTAACAACCTGCTCGGCGTGACGCCCGTCACTGCGTGGATGCGCGCCCGCGTTCATTAGTAGGGTGTTGTCGTCCTTATACTCGGCCGACTATTCGGCCAATAATCATCGCTCATCGCCGCAGCCAAGGAGACCACCATGGCGACCCTGACCAGCAAAGCAGCCGACCTCGCCGGACCCGGCATCGGCAGTTATGAAGAGTTGGAACAGATTCTCCCCAGCGACTATCACTCTCTGCTCACCCCCAAGGAAACCCAGCAAGCCGTCTTCGCCGCCAAGAACTACATCGAAGAGAACCTCTGCAAGGAGCTGAACCTGATGATGGTGACCGTCCCGCTGATCGTGGACATCGAAAGCGGCGTCAACGATCTGCTGGACCGCGATGGTTCGCGCACTCCCATCCAGTTCCACATCTCCAATGACTACGGCAAGCACCCCATCGACGCCCAGGTGGTGCAGGCCGCGACCAAGTGGAAGCGAGCGGCGCTGAAGCAGTTCGGCATGCAGGTTGGCGAAGGGCTCTGCACCGACATGCGCGCCGTGCGCAAAGACTACTTCCTCGACCACGACCATAGCTGCTACGTGGACCAGTGGGATTGGGAGCGCGTGGTGACGCGCGAGCAACGCAACCTCGATTTCTTGAAGGAAATCGTGCGCAAGATCTGGAAGGTATTGAAGGGCGCAGAGACGCACGTGCTCACCCTCTTTCCTGAGCTCAATGACGCTCGCTATCCCCGCCTGCCAGATGAGCTCACCTTTCTGCATGCCGAGGATATTCTCGACATGTATCCCGATTTGCCCCGGAAGCAGCGCGAGACCGCGATCCTGCAGAAGTATCCCGCCATCTTCATCATCGGGATCGGCTGGACGCTCAAGGACGGCTATCCCCACGAGATGCGCGCCGCCGACTATGACGACTGGGTCACGCCCACTCGCTCCGAAGACGGCCGGCCCATGCACGGGTTGAATGGTGACATTCTGGTGTGGAACCCGGTCACGCGCCGGCGACATGAGCTGACGTCGATGGGCATCCGGGTGAATGCGCAGACCCTGCGGCGGCAGCTCGAACTGACCGGCCAGCTCGACTTCCTCAAGTATCCCTACCATCAGGCGATCCTGAGGGACGAGATCCCGCTCAGCATTGGCGGCGGCATCGGGCAGTCCCGCACCCTGATGCTGCTCTTGCGCAAGGCGCACCTGGGCGAGGTCACCGTCTCCGTCTGGCCGAAGGTGCTGAAGGAGATGTGCGCGCGGAAGAACATCCACGTGCTCGAATAGAAGGAAAGTCCACCACGGAGGCATGGAGCCACGGAGCGACTTTCGTCCTCCCTGTCTTCCTGCGCTCCGTGGCGGGTTTGTGGGCTTATGCGGCCGTGGATGGCTGGTGGGTGATGGCCTCCTCCGGAACCACCGGCTTGGTTCTCTGGTAGGTGTACCAGATGCGATGGATCACGGTGATGCTGCCGAGCACGGCGATCACCCACAGCACCGGCGCCATGCGATTGAACACCGCTCCCAGGATGACCAGAACCAGCCGCTCCGGGCGCTCCATGAACCCTACCTTGCAGGTCCCGATCAGTGACTCGGCCCGCGCCCGGGTATAGCTCACCATCACCGAGGTGATCATCACCACGGCAGCCAGCACCACGTAGAAGAAGCGGTTCGCCCGGGCGTAATAGACCAGTAGGCCGAAATAGAGGGCGGCGTCGCTGTAGCGGTCCACCACAGAATCGAAAAACGCGCCGAACACGGTCACCTGGTTGGTGGCGCGCGCGATGCGCCCGTCAATCATGTCCAGGAACCCGGCCAGGAAAATGACCGACCCGGCGTAGCGGAAAAGGCGAGCGGTGTCATCGCCGCTGGCCTTGCCGAACAGATAGGCCGCAAAGACGCTGATCGCCAGTCCGATCGCGGTATAGACGTTGGGCGAGATGCGGGTCAGCGCCAGCCCGCGCACGATCCGGTAGAGCAGCGCTCCGCAGGCCCGGCCGAAGGCGCCCGTCCAGCTCATACCGCCTCGTCGTGGACGGTGGTCAATTTCAAGATCTCCAGTTCGCGTTTGCCCGTGGGCGTCACCACCGTAGCGGTGTCCCCCACCTTTTTGCCCATCAGGCCTCTTCCGATCGGTGAACTTGTGGAAATCAGCCCTTTGGAGACGTCCGATTCCTCGCTGGTCACCAGCGTGTACTCGATCTTTTCATCCTTGGCCCCATCGTATACCACCACCGTGGCGCCAAAGGCTACCCGGTCCTTGGGAATATTGGCGAGATTCACCATGGAGAGCTCGGCCATGCGCTTCTTCAGTTGTCCCAGCCGCGCCCGGACAAATTCCTGCCGCTGCTTGGCCATGTGGTACTCGGCGTTCTCGCTCAGGTCGCCCATCGCGACCGCCTTCTTCAGCTCTTTGGGCAGTTCGTGGTTCAACTCGTGTTCCAGTTGCTGGATCTCTTCTTCCAGCCGTTTCCTGATGTGCTCTGGCATAGCGCTTTTATCGTGGCGCAGGATTAGGTTGGGGATCGAGTGGCCGCCACCGAAGTTCAAAACATGAATTCGGGCACCCTTACCACAAGTGGCAATTATAAGACTTTCCCAGTCCTGAACGCCGCCAGGTCCGGCTCCTTTCACGCGCTCTCTCGCTTCGCCACGGCGGGGGCCGCTGGACTGCTTGGAGCCGCCCCGAAAATCCCGAGATCGTTGCTTGCGAGTGTGGTGCGAGCAGATTAGCAAATACTTTTATTTCAACAGCTTATGCTGATGCTTGCATTTGACCGCAGTGGTCTGGCGGCGTATAATCTCAAAAGTTCCCCTCTCGACGCCCTTTGGTCGGGTGCTCCTCATGAATATCGAACCAGGTTTTCGTATCGGCGATAAGGTGGTTTACCCCAATCATGGGGTCGGAGTCATCGAGCAAATCAGCAGCCGGACCATCGGCGCAACTGTTGAAAAGTTCTACCTGCTCAACATTAAATCCAGCAGCCTCAAAGTGATGGTGCCGTTTCAAAACGCCGGCAATGTAGGACTCCGGCGCGTTATCCGCAACGGCGAAGTCCAGAAGATCCTCGATTACCTAACCAACGGCAAGTGCGACAACCACAACGACTGGAAGTACCGCTTCAAGGAGAATTCCGAGAAGATGCGGACAGGATCTCTGCTGGAGGTCGCCTGCGTGCTCAAGAGCCTGGTGATGCTCGGCCAGAGTAAACCGCTTTCGTTCCGCGAGAAGAAGATGCTCGAACGGGCGCGTTACCTGCTGGTCAGTGAACTGGCCCTGGCCAAGAACCTGGAGGAAGCCCAGGTCGAGCACATGCTCACCAAGGCCCTCTCCAAATCCAAACTGAAGTTCCCCGAGATCACCGCCGAAGCTTGAACGTACTTTACTCTCCCAGCCACGCGCCATAAGGCCGCAGCGAATCCACGTGGTCGAAGATGATCTTCAGGGCGGCCGTGATCGGCACCGCCAGGACCAGTCCCACGGCGCCCCAGATCCACCCCCAGATCAGCAACGAAATGGTCACCACCAGCGGGTTCAGTTGCAGCCGTTTGCCGATCAGTTTGGGGTAGAAAACGTTGATGGCGAAGATATGCAGCCCGAAAACCGTGATGATGATCACCAGTATCCCGCCGCCGCGTAACTGTCCCAGGCCGGCCGCGAGGGGCGGGAGAATGGCCACGATGGGTCCAAGATAGGGGACCAGGCTAATGAAACCGCTGATAAATCCCAAGAAATAGAAGTACGGCAGGTGCAGAGCCCCGAAGGCCACCGTGCTGACCACGCCCATGAAGATCCCCATCAGCAGGTTGCCCACCAGAAAGCTGCGAATCATGGCCGAGATCCGTCCCAGCGTGACATATGCGGTGTTGCGGTGTTCGAGTCGGAACAGCATCACCGTCGCCGCCCGCGCATGCTCCTGCCAGGTCAGCATGAAGTACACCAGGAAGGGCACGAAGGAAACGCTCAGGGCCACATCCCAAACCGCCCCCGCTCCCTGGGTCAGGGCCGACGTCCAGTCCGTCTCCTGCTGCACGGTGACGGTGTTCTCCGGTTTCGCCGAGGGCAGAATCGATGTGGTGCTGCGAATCTTCTGCGCCTGTTGCCGCAGGGTCCCCAGCTCTTTCTCAATCCTCTCCGAGTACTTGGGCAGGTCGTGCACGAAGGCAATGGCCCGGTTGTAGAATAAGTAGGTCATCCCGTACACAATAGCGAGCAGCACCAGCAGCGCGACCACAGCACCCAGGCTGCGCGGCACTAGGATCCTTTGTAGCCCGTCGACAATTGGGGCGAGCATGAACGCCAGCAGGACCGAGACCAGCAGCACAATCAACACCGGCTTGGCGACGTAACAGAGCGCCAGCACCACCGCAATGGCCACGATGACCTGTGCCGAGGTCTGGATGCGCTCCGCCCGCCGCCGATCGGGCGGCCCAGGCAGCGTCTCCGCCTCCGCAGCCACGTGTTCGGCTACTTCAGTCGGTTCGTCGATCTCAGGCATTTTCGTCTGCTGCTATGGTACTCAACACCATGGTACCCAAACTAGGATGCGCTCCCACCTATAATCGCAGAGTGTCCTCTCCCGTTAACCCTGAACCTGGGAGCCCCGGCCCTGTTGCCCACCGCGTGCTGGCTCTCGACGTGGGCTCCAAAACGATCGGTCTGGCGGTTTCCGATCCGCTGGGGATCACCGCCCAGGGTCTGGAAACCCTTCGCCGCAAGAACAAGCGCGCTGATTTCGAGGCCCTGGAACCTGTGCTCCGCCAGTACGCAGTCCGGGAGATCGTGGTCGGCTACCCACTGCGCATGAGCGGGTCCGCAGGCACACAGTCGGAGAGGATGGTGGCATTCGCCGAGGAATTGCGGCAGCGTTTCGGGGTTCCCGTACACCTCTGGGATGAGCGCCTCACCTCCGCCCAGGCCAACCGCTTGCTGCGCGAAACCGACATGAGCATCCGCCGCCGCGCCCAGGTGGTGGACCGCCTCGCCGCGGTGCTGATCCTACAGAGCTTTTTGGACCACCGGCACTCTCTTCCCAATCGCGAGGCGTAAGTCGCGAGTTTGTGATCGCTATTCTGAGCGCAATTCTCAGATGTGAAGGCACTTGCGAGTACAGATCACCAGTAGGCTTACGACTTACGACTCGCGACTCGCCACTCCCGAGCATCTAAACTAGAGCTTTGCGCGCGATTCTCACATTGCTCCTGGCTGCCGTCCTCGCCGCAGCCGCCTGGCTGGCGTACGGCCTCTTGCTCCCCGCCGGGCCCAAAGGCGAGGAGAAGTTCGTGCTCCTTCGCCCTGGTTCATCCGCCCGTCACATCGCACTTGACCTCAAGAACGCCGGCGTGATTCGCAGCGCGTCTGCATTGCTGGCCTGGCACTACTGGCGCGGCCGGCCGACTCTCAAGGCCGGGGAATACAAGTTCGACCATCCCGCCGCCGCCCGCGAGGTGTACGAACGCATCGTCGCCGGCGACATCTACGTGCACACCGTTGTCATCCCTGAGGGCTATAACCTCTTCGACATTGCGAATGCAGTGCAGGCAGCCGGCCTGGGCTCGCGCGACGACTTCCTCACCGTCGCCCGCTCCGACCTGTCGCTGATTTCCGACCTCGATCCCCAGGCGCCTTCTCTCGAAGGCTACCTGTTCCCCGACACCTATGAGTTCACGCGCACCCAGAGTCTGCACGACATGGCGGCCGTCATGGTCAAGCGCTTTCGCCAGGCGAGCCGCCAGCTCGGCCTAACCACCGATTTCCACCGGGTAGTGACCATGGCTTCAATCGTGGAGAAAGAGACGGCCGTCGCGGCCGAGCGTCCCCTGGTCGCCAGCGTTTTCTACAACCGGCTGCATCGCAACATCATCCTGGCCACCGATCCCAGCGTCATTTACGCCGCGCTGCTGGCGGGACGCTACAACGGCGTGATCCGCCAGTCGGACCTGCAGTTCGACTCGGCGTACAACACCTATAAGCACGCGGGCCTTCCGCCTGGCCCCATCTGCAATCCCGGACGCGACTCCTTGCAGGCTGCCATGCAGCCCGCCAACTCCGATTTCCTCTATTTCGTCAGCGACAACACCGGACACCATCGCTTCGCCCGCACCCTGGAAGAGCACTCGCGCAACGTCGCCGCCTACCGCCGTGCGCTGGCCGAATCGCGCTGAGCCCGCGCGCGTCACACCCGCTCCGCTATCCCGCGTTATACTTAGCGATTGCATCCAAGTGAAAGGGGATCCATGTATTCCCGGCGGTGGTTACGATTTCTGCTCGCGATCGTGGTTCTGGCGCCGCTCTCCGGGTGTCTCTTCCGCTCGCATAAGGTGGAGTCCCGCATCACCACAACGCCGCTCAAGCAAGCCACGCAAGCCGAACTCCTCGACCGCATCAACTCCCAGGCCGCCAAGATCCGTACCCTGAACGCGACCGTGGACATCTCCACCTCGGTCGGCGGCTGGAGCAGGGGCAAGATCACCCAGTATCAGCAGATTCGCGGCTACATCCTGGTGCGCAAGCCGCAGATGCTGCGCATGATCGGGTTGCTCCCCATCGTGCGCAACCGCGCCTTCGACATGGTGTCGAACGGGCAGAGCTTCGAACTTTCCATCCCGCCGAAGAACCGGTTCATCGTCGGCCGCAACGACATCATCACCCACAGCACCCAGCAGCCGTTGGAGAACCTGCGTCCGCAGCACATCCTGGACGCGCTGCTGGTGCAGGAGATCGATCCTTCCCGCGAGATCGCGGTGCTGGAGAACAGCTACGAAACGGTCATCGACCCGAAGACCAAAAAGGAAGTGCAGCAGCCCGACTACGTGATCACCGTCATTCATCGCGGCGATGCCGGCTGGTATCTCGCGCGCAAGATCATCTTCAGCCGCACTGACCTCGATCCTCACCAGCAGATCGTCTATGACCGGAACGGCTACATCGCCAGCGATGTCCGCTACAGCGGCTTCAGCGACCATGCAGGGATCGATTTTCCCAACCAGATCGACATCTGGCGCCCGCAGGAGGAGTACGCGATCAATCTGACCATCCAGAGACTCAGCATCAACCAGCCGCTGACCGACGAACAGTTTGCTTTGCAGCAGCCGGCCGGGGCCCAGGTGGTGCGCCTCGACGCGCCGAACTCCACCCGCAACTCCGGCGGCGACGGCGATCCGCCCGGGCGGTCAAGATGAACAAGATGATCCTCGCCAACCTGGTGCACCGCCCCATCCGCACCTGCATCAGCATCATCGCCGTGGCGGTGGAGGTAACCCTCATCCTGTTGATCGTCGGGCTCTCGGTCGGGATCCTGAACGACTCCAGGGAGCGGCAGGCGGGCATCGGCGCCGACATCATGGTGCAGCCGCCGGGCTCGTCCTTCTTCAGCGGCATCTCCGGCGCGCCGGTCTCGGCCAAGGTGGCGGATGTCATGCGCAGAGTTCCCCACGTGGTGGCCGTCGCTCCGGTGATCACGCAACTGAACACCGCCGGAACCCTCGAAGTCATTTACGGCATCGACCTCAACAGTTTTCAGGCCATTGGCGGGCCTTTCCATTACCTTGCCGGCGGCCCCTTCCAGGAGCCGGACGATGTCCTGGTGGACGATTTCTTCGCCCACCAGAAGAACGTGCATGTCGGCGACAGGATCGAAGTGCTCAATCACGAGTTCCGCGTCAGCGGCATCGTGGAGCATGGCAAAGGCGCCCGCAAATTCCTGCCATTGTCCACCCTGCAGGATCTCATCGGCGCCCAGGGCAAAGCTTCGATCTTCTACGTCAAGCTGGATGACCCCAAGAACGCGGACGCGGTCGCCGGCTATATCCGCGGGATTCCCGGGATGCAGAGCTATGTCGTGCGCTCCCTTCGTGAATACCTCTCACTGATGACCATGGGCAACATCCCCGGACTGTCGACGTTCATCAACGTGGTGATCGGCGTTGCTGTCGTGATCGGATTCATCGTCATCTTCCAGGCGATGTACGCGGCGGTGATGGAACGCACCCGCGAAATCGGTATCCTGAAGTCGATGGGCGCCTCCAAGGCGTACATCATCAGTGCCATCTTGCGCGAGACCGTCTTACTGGCCATCTTGGGGATCGCCGTGGGCATCGCCATCAGCTATGCCGCCCGCGGCGCCATCGTCACCCACTTTTCCACGCTGCGCATCCAGGTGACACCGGGATGGATCCTGCGCGCTACCGGCATCGCCATCATCGGCGCTCTCGGCGGCGCCATCTACCCGGCATTCAAAGCCGCGCAGAAGGACCCGATCGATGCCTTGGCATACGAATAAAACCCGATGCAGGAAGCAGGAGGCAGGAAGCAGCAAAACCGGAGTTCGGTGCCTGCGTCCTCGGTCCTGGTTCCTTGCATGTCACTGCGGCTTCGTTGACATCACCTGCGCTAACCGGTAATCTTTATACTTTCGCAGCCTGCAGTTGCCCGCCCAGGGCACCCTGAGTGGATTTTTCCCTTCCGGGTGACTCAGCGGTCTTCTTGGCGTTCATTCTTTGGGAGAGTTTTCGCATGGCAACCTATTTCCCCAAGCAGGGGGAAATTGCGCGCAAATGGTACGTCGTGGACGCGACGGGGCAGACGCTCGGCCGGCTGGCGTCGCGCATTTCCCGCATTCTCACCGGCAAGGATTCGCCCCGCTACACTCCTTTCCTCGACACCGGTGATCATGTGGTCGTCATCAATGCGGCCAAGGTGCAGGTGACCGGACTCAAGGGCGAGCAGAAGGTCTATCACCGCTACACCGGCTATCCCGGCGGCTTGCGCAGTGAAGAGTTCCGCAAGCGCTTCGAGCGCAAGCCGGAAGTCGTGGTGCAGGAGGCGATCGTGGGCATGCTGCCCCACACGAAGCTCGGTCGTGCCATGGCGCGCAAGCTGAAAGTCTATCGTGGCGACAAGCACCCCCATCAGGCGCAGAAGCCGGAAGCTATGGCCCTGGCCAGCAAATCGGATTAAGGGTTTCCTGCAGCCGGATTTGGCTGCATAATTTTTGGGAAAGGTTCAGCCCCGGCCGCGCGCCGGGGCGCGACGAAACGATGGCGGATCTGGTTCAGTATTACGGCACGGGACGGCGCAAGGCCAGCGTGGCCCGCGTGTTTCTGCGTCCCGGCGACGGCCAGTTCACAGTGAACGGCCGGGCTTTCGATCAGTATTTTGTGACTCCGGCGCAGCGCGCGCTGGCGCGGCAGCCCCTGGTGATCACCGAAACCTCGGGCAGTTTCAACATCGTCGCCAATGTCGCCGGCGGCGGGGTTGGCGGACAGGCAGGCGCGGTGAAGCTGGGCATTGCCCGGGCTTTGCTGGAGTTCAACTCGGAACTGCGCAAGCGCTTGAAGACAGAGGGCATGCTTTCGCGCGACGCGCGCTCCAAGGAGCGCAAGAAGTACGGGCAGAAGGGTGCGCGTAAGCGCTTCCAGTACTCCAAGCGTTAGCCCTTTGATTTGCGTCGTATCGCCGGTGGTCTTTGCCAACGACCGACGGCCAACGACCGACGACTGGTTGTTCAAATCTTCCCGCACCCGTGCAGGGAGCGGGCTTGCGGGAATGTAATCCTGAGCGCGCAGTCAAAGCGCAGGGATGCAATCCAAATGAGGAGGTAGTTTGGCGAACATCACCATGAAGGAACTGCTCGAAGCGGGCGTCCACTTCGGGCACCAGACCAAGCGCTGGAACCCCAAGATGAAGGAATTCATCTTTGGCGAGCGCAATGGGATCTACATCATCGACCTGCAGAAAACGCTCAAGATGTTCAAGGACGCCAGCAAGTTCGTGCAGGACGCCGCGGCCGGAGGCAAGTTCATCCTCTTCGTCGGCACCAAGCGGCAGGCCCAGGACGCCATCGCCGAAGAAGCGCAGCGCTGTGGCCAGTTCTACGTCAACCAGCGCTGGCTGGGCGGGCTGCTCACCAACTGGGTCACGGTGCAGAAATCCGTGAAGCGGCTGAAAGAGCTCGACGAGATGGCCGTGGACGGCCGTTACGAGCTGCTGCCCAAGAAAGAGGTCATCAAGCTGGAGCGCGAGCGCAAGCACCTGCAGGCCAACCTGGCCGGCATCAAGAACATGAATCGCTTGCCCGACCTCATCTTCGTCATCGACTCCAACAAGGAGCAGATTGCCGTGCGCGAGGCGCGCAAGCTGGGGATCCCGGTGGTCGCCGTGGTCGACACCAACTGCGATCCCAGCGAAGTGGATTACGTGATTCCCGGCAACGACGACGCGCTGCGCGCCATCCGCTTGTTCGCCTCCAAGGTCGCCGATTCGGTGATTGAGGGCACGCAGGCCGCCAGCGACAAGCAGAGGGTGGAGATCTCCGCCGCAGTCGCCCAGGCTGAACCGGAAGTCGGTCCCGCCGAGGCCGCCGAAGGCGTAGCCACCGAGAGCTCCGCGGGCGAAAGCGGAGACGACGTTAGCATGGAAGACGTCCTCGGCGCCGGCGCCCGCAAGCGTCCGGCCAAGGAGGACACCGAAGAAGTCCCGCAGGTTGAAAGCCAGACCTTCTGACCGCCTGCATCGACGGCGTGGACTGCTGAATCAAATCCCTGTGGCCCGCGCGCCTTCACGCGCTGCGGGTCTATTCGCGTAGACGGGTGAAAGGGCACGGCTTTAGCCGTGCCGCTAAGGGCTCTCAGATTTTTGGGGCTTTAGCCCCTGAAGACCGGCGATTCTAGAATCGTAGGAAGGCTCTAATAACGCAATCATGGGTACAACGACTGTGAACATCTCTGCCGCCCAAGTGAAGGAGCTCCGCGACAAGACCGGCGCTCCCATGATGGACTGCAAGCAGGCCCTCACCGAAGCCAAGGGTGATCTGGAACAGGCCATTATCGTCCTCCGTAAGAAGGGCATCGCCACCGCCGCCAAGAAGGCCACGCGCGTGACCACCGAAGGCCTGGTCACCAGCTACATCCACGCCGGCGGCAAGATCGGCGTGCTGGTGGAGGTCAACTGCGAGAGCGATTTCGTCGCCCGCACCCACGACTTCAAAGAGCTGGTGCACGACATCGCCATGCACATCGCGGCCAGCGATCCCAAGTTCATCCGCCAGGAAGACGTCACGCCCGAAGCCTACGAGCGCGAGAAGGACATCTACCGCGCCCAGGCCAAGGCCACCGGCAAGCCCGACCACGTCGCCGAGAAGATCGTCGAGGGCAAGATGGGCAAGTTCTACGAAGAGGTCTGCCTCTACGAGCAGCCCTTCATCAAGGATCAGACCATCAGCGTCTCGCAGTTGATCGCCTCCAAGATCGGCAAGCTGGGCGAGAACATCTCCGTGCGGCGCTTTGCCCGCTTCAAGGTCGGCGACCAGGGTGAGACCATCGCACTGAGCAAGCCGGGTGGCCCCGGCGACGAACCCGGCGCCGCTGCCGTGACCAAGTAGCGCGATCCCGTCGGACGGCCGAGTGCTAAACTGACAACTGGTAATTGACGACTGACAACTGCTGTTTTGCCTCTTGCTTTCAAACGCGTTCTGCTGAAGCTCTCCGGCGAGGCCCTCGCTGCCGGGCAGGGCTTCGGGGTGGACGGGACCCGCATCCACCAGATCGCATCTGAGCTCGAGGACGTCCATTCCCTTGGCGTCGAGATCGCCATCGTAGTGGGCGGCGGCAACTTCTTCCGCGGCGTCGCCGAGCAGTCCCGCGACATGGACCGCGTCGCCGCCGACCAGATGGGCATGCTGGCCACGGTCATCAACGCCATCGCCCTGCAGGACGCGCTGGAGAAGCACGCCGTCTTCACCCGCGTGATGTCGGCCATCGAGATGAAGCAGGTGGCGGAGCCGTTCATCCGCCGCCGCGCCATCCGCCACCTGGAAAAGGGCCGCGTCGTGATCTTCGCTGCCGGCACCGGCAGTCCTTACTTCTCCACCGACACCGCCGCGTCCCTGCGCGCCATGGAGATCAAGGCTGATGCCATCCTGAAAGCCACCAAGGTGGATGGCGTGTATGACGCCGATCCCGTGCTGGTCAAGGATGCCAAGATGTTCGACCGCATCTCCTACATGGACGTGCTCCAGCAGGGGCTCAAGGTCATGGATTCCACCGCCATCAGCCTGTGCAAGGACAACAACCTGCCCATCGTGGTCTTCAACCTGAACCGGCCCGGAAACATCCGGCGAGTGGTGACTGGCGAGAAGATCGGTTCGCTGGTCACCGCCTAGGTCCCTCGCTTCGCTCGGGATTTCGGCGGCGGGCTCAGACGCCCGCCAAACGCCTCAACTTCGCTATAATTCCCGGTTCCTCATCCCTGGCCGCGGGCGCCTGCCCGTGGCCACTGGTACCAGGCGGACCTGATGCCTCAACCCGGCATGGCAACGAATCCCGCGCTCAAGGAAACCTTCGTGCAGCTTCGCACGCGCATGGAAAAGGCGGTGGAAGACTTCCGCAAGGAACTGGCCGCCATCCGCACCGGCCGCGCCTCGGTGCACATGCTCGATTCCGTTACCGTGGACTACTACGGCAGCGCGATGCCACTCAACCAGATCGCGCAGGTGCACGCGCCCGAGGCCCAGCTCATCACCGTGCAGCCGTTCGATCCCAGCTCGCTGGGCACCATCGAGAAGGCCATCCGCTCCGCCGACCTGGGCCTGAATCCCATGAACGACGGCAAGCTCATCCGCGTCCCGGTGCCGCCGCTGACCGAAGAGCGCCGCCGCGACATGGTCAAGCACCTGCACAAGGTGCTGGAGGACCATCGCACCGCCGTCCGCAACATCCGCCGCGACGGCAACGAGCTCATCAAGAAAACGCTCAAGGACAAAAAAATCACCGAGGACGACGAGCGCCGCTCCTACGACGAGATCCAGAAACTCACCGACGACGAAATCAAGAAAATGGAAGACATGGGCAAGGCCAAGGAGAAAGAGATCCTGGAAATAAAATAGTCAAGCGGAACTGGAGATATCCCGTGATGGCGAGTGCTGAAAAAAGTCGCCTATTTCGGTGCCGCGACGGTGACGTCTTCAGCGCGGATGCGGGTGGCGCGCTTAATCTCGCGGCTCAGGTCGGGATGGTCGTTGGATTTCTTGCCGTCGCCCGCGAGCGCGGAGCTGGCGGCCAGGGTGAAGCGCAGTGCGTCTGCGGGAGTGTCGAAGTAAAGAATGACCTGCGTCGTTGCCATGCTCATGCCCCAGCCTTAACCCTCTGGCCACGATCATAGCGGTGCCGTCCCTCGCCACACAGTCCCCAACTTGATACCTGGTACCAAGTACCGAGTACCGAGTACCAAGTACCGAGTGCCGAGTGCCGAGTGCCGAGTACCAAGTACCGAGTAACAAGTGCCGAGTGCCGAGTACCAGGGGGGCGCCGCGGGGACAAGCGCAAAGTTGTATTCTTAACAGATTCTTTGGCACCAAGAATCCACAGGCCCTGGCATCGCATCTTTAAGATTGCCACGTCTCTTCCATTCCGGGAGGTCGTCGTTCATGCCAGATCGTCTTTCCGTCCTTGTCACCGGAGCTACAGGAAACCAGGGTGGCACGGTGGCGCGCTTGCTGCTGAGCCGGGGCCACCGGGTGCGCGGCTTGACCCGCAAGCCCGATTCGTCAGCCGCCAGGAAACTCCAAGCGCTAGGGGCGGAGATCGCCACCGGCGACATGGAAGACCGCGGCTCACTCGCCCACGCCGCCAGCGGCGTGGATGCCGTCTTCTGCGTGTCCACCCCGTTTGACTCCGGCGGGCCGGCAACCGAGGTGCGCCAGGGCATCAACGTGGCCGATGCCGCCAAATTCTCCGCCGTAAAACACCTGGTCTACATGTCCGTCCCGAAGGCGGACACGCACACCGGCATCCCGCACTTTGAGAGCAAGGGGCAGGTGGAACGCCATATCCAGTCGCTCGGCATCCCGTGGACCGTGATCGGGCCGACCATGTTCATGGAGAACTTCCTCGGGCCGTACTTCAAGCCGGAGCTGCTGGAGGGCCGCTTTGCCATCGCGCTTTCGCCTGCCTGCAAGCTGCAGTTGATCTGTTTGGACGACATTGCGGCCTTCGCCGCCCCGGTGCTGGAGCAGCGCGAACGCTTCCTGGGACGGCGGATCGACATCGCCTCCGACGAGCGCACACCGCCCGAGATCGCCGACATTCTGGCGCACGTCATGGGGCGGCGGATCAAGTATCACCAGACTCCCATTGAGCAAGTGCGCGCCTGGAGCAAGGATATGGCGCTCATGTTCGAATGGTTCGACCGCGTGGGTCCGGGGATCGACGTTGCCGGCTTGCACCGCGAGTATCCCGAGACGGGGTGGCACGATTTGCGGCAGTGGGCCGAGGCGCAATCGTGGGACGTGCTGATGCGCGACGCAGCGAGCTAGAGGAGTACCGAGTACCCAGTGCCGAGTGCCAAGCACAGTTGCGGTGCTGCAAAGCTCGACCCCCTGAACTCGGTACTTGGTACTCGGTACTGAGCACTCGGTATAATCGACACCTGTGAAGCGCGTCGTCCATGCCGCCTGTCCCCACGATTGTCCGGACGCCTGCGGGGTGCTGATCACCGTCGAGGACGGCCGCGCCACCAAGATCCAGGGCGATCCCGCACACCCCGTGACCCGCGGGTTCCTGTGCGCCAAGGTGGCCAAGTATCTCGACCGGGTGTACGCGCCGGAGCGCGTGCTCTACCCGGCGCGCCGCGTCGGCTCAAAAGGTCCTCCACCCCAGCAAACCAAAACCCGGTTTGCTGGGGACCCCGGTCCTGGTGCGGGCTGGGAGCGCATCTCCTGGGATGCGGCGCTCGATGAGATCTGCGAGCGTTTGCGCGGCATCAACCGCGAGTTCGGCAGCGAGGCCATCCTGCCGTACTCTTACGGCGGCACGCTGGGGGTGCTCAACGGCGCCAGCATGGACCGGCGCTTTTTCCACCGACTGGGCGCGTCGCAGCTCGCCCGCAACATCTGCTCGAAGACGGGAGAAGTGGGTCTGGTTTCCGTATTGGGACGCAAACTGGGCACCGAGCCGGAGCAGTTCGCACAGTCGCGTTACATCATCGCCTGGGGCGCGAATATCCACGGCAACAACGTCCACCTGTGGCCGTTCATCGAGGAAGCGCGGCGGCAGGGCGCGAAGCTGGTGGTGATCGACCCTTACAAGACGCGCACCGCCCGCTGCGCCGACTGGTATCTCGCCATCCGTCCGGGCACCGACGCGGCTCTGGCCCTGGGCATGATGCACGTCATCATCCGCGAAAACCTCCACGATGCGGACTATGTGGCGCGCTACACGCTCGGCTTCGACCAACTCCGGAATCGGGCCACACAGTATCCGCCCGAGCGCGTGGCCGCCATCACCGGCATTTCCAGCGAGGATGTGGTGCGGCTGGCGCGCGAATACGCCACTACGCGTCCAGCGGCCATTCGGATGAACTACGGCGTGCAGCGCGCGGAAAACGGCGGAATGGCGGTGCGCGCTATTGCCATGTTGCCTTGCCTTATCGGGTCATGGAAAGAGGCCGGCGGCGGATTGCAGCTCTCGACCAGCGGCGCTTATCCGCTGCGGCGTGACCGCCTCGAGCGTCCGGAGCTGATGCTGGCGGCGCTCGGCCGGCCGGCGCGGACCATCAACATGGTTGAGATCGGGCACGCGCTCGCCGCGCTCGCCGATCCGCCCGTCAAGGCAGTCTTCGTCTACAACTCGAATCCGGTTGCCGTGGCGCCCGATCACAATCATGTAGTCCAGGGCTTCGCGCGCCAGGACCTGTTCACAGTGGTGCACGAGCAGTTTTTCACCGATACCACCGACTACGCCGATATCGTTCTGCCCGCCACCACCTTCTTCGAGCACAAAGAGCTGCAGACAGCCTACGGCCATTACTATCTTCAGGTCTCCGAGAAGGCGATCGAGCCCGTGGGCGAATGCCGCTCCAATTTCCAGCTCTTCTCTGACCTGGCTGAGCGGATGGGATTCACCGAGGACTGCTTCAAGCAAACGGTCGACCAGGCGATGGACTCCGCGCTTGACCTCACGCACCCGTGGCTGGCCGGTATTGATCGCGCGCGCCTCGAACGCGAAGGGCATGTCCGCCTGAACTTCCACCACGGAGACACGGAGACACCGACCGAAAACGAGTCTCCGTTCCTCCCGTTTGCGGAAGGCGGCTTCCCGACCCCCTCGGGCAAGGCGGAGTTCTACAGCGAATCTCTGGCGGCCCAGGGACTGGATCCTGTCGTAGCCTTCGTTCCCCCGACCGAATCGCGGCACAGCCCGCCGGCTCGCACCTATCCGCTGGAGCTGCTGGCCCGCAAGGCGGACAACTTCCTCAATACCACCTTCACCAACCTGCCGGCGATGCAGCAGATGGAAGATCGCCACCTGCTGGAGATGGTGGCCGCCGACGCCGAGCCGCGCGGCATCCGCGACGGCGACCGGGTGCGCGTGTTTAACAGCCGCGGCGAGATCGAGCTGACGGCCCGGGTCAACGGTTCGGTGCCGCCCGGCGTGGTTGCCGCCCAGCTGGACTGGGCCAAACTCTCGCCGCAGGGCCGGAACATCAACGTCCTCACCTCGGACCGGCTCACCGACATGGGCGCCGGAGCCACCTTCTACTCGGTGCTGGTGGAAGTTGAGGCGGTGAGCGGGCGTGAGCGACCCTGAGCGCAGCGAGGGGGACCGGAAGCCCGAAATCCCGAGCGCAGCGAGGGATCTCAAAAGTTGGCAGCGCCACCGGGAATCCTGCACGCCTCCGCACACTAACTCGATTTCACGTAAAGCACTTAGGGCGCGCGGCGGGCGGCGCCATCGAGCCTTGGGGCTTTGGCGCGATCAGCCCAGCTACCGTATAATTCCCCTTTTCCCAGTACCGCCAGACTGAGGGTGGAATATTTCTGCGTTTCTTCAGGGTTTCTCACCAGTTCGTGCCGGCCATGTATCTGGGTTTGCCCGGCTTGTTTGTCTCCTGCTGGCGGTGTTGTTTCTCGGCTCCGGGGTGATGGCCGGCTCGCAACAGGAGCTCATCCAGGAGATTCAGATCCACGGCAACCGCCGCATCCCGGCCGACACCATCCGCTCCAGGATTTTCACCCATGCCGGGGACGTTTACGACCCGGCCGCCCTGGAGCGCGACTTCAGCTCGCTGTGGAATGCCGGCTACTTCGAGGACATCCGCTTCGAACGCGAGCAGGGGACCAAGGGCTGGATCATCCACATCTACGTCAAGGAAAAGCCGACCATCCGCGAGATCAACTACCTGGGCCTGAACTCGGTGACCCAGAGCGACGTGCTCGACCGCTTCAAGGAGCGCAAAGTCGGCCTGACGGTGGAGAACCAGTACGACCCCACCAAGATCAAGAAGGCGGAGGTCACGCTGAAGGAGCTGCTGGCGGAGCATGGCCGCCAGTTCGCCACCATCCGCACCGAAGTGCGGCAGATCCCGCCGGCGGCAGTGGGGGTCACGTTCATCGTTAAGGAAGGCCCCAAGGTCAAGGTCGGCAAGATCAGGTTCGAAGGCAACAAAAACGTCAGCAGCCGCTACTTGCGCTCCGCCATGAAGAACCTGAAGCCGCTGGGGATCCCGCACTCCATCATCCTGGAAAACCTGTGGTCGCGCACCTACGATGCCACCAAGCTGAGTGAAGATGCCGAACGCGTCCGCGATGCGCTCCAGCAGAAGGGCTACTTCAAAGCCCTGGTGCAGGACCCGAAAACCAGCATCCGCGATAGCGGCGGTTTCCACCTGCCGTTCATCCAGAAGGGCGGCGGCAAGGCGGTGGATATCACCCTGCCTATCGAGGAGGGCGAGCGCTACCGCTTGAAAGAGGTGAAGTTCAGCGGCAACAAGGCCATCACCAACATCCAGGCCCTGCGCGCCCAGATCCCCATGAAGGATGGCGATATCTTTAACGTGGAGTTGATGCGCAAAGGCATCAAGAACTTGCGCGACGCCTATGGCGCCCTGGGCTACATCAACTTCACTCCCGTGCCGGACACCGAGATCGACGACGAGCACAAGACGGTGACGGTGAAGTTCGACCTCGACGAGGGTAAGCAGTTCTTCGTGCGGCGCATCGAGTTTCAGGGCAATACCACCACCCGCGACAAGGTCATCCGCCGCGAACTGGCGCTCGAGGAGGGCCAGGTTTACAACAGCAAGCTCTGGGAGTTCAGCCTGCTGCGCCTGAACCAGCTCGGGTATTTCGAGCCGCTCAAGCCCGAACAGGACTCGGAAACCAAACAGAACAACCAGGAAGGCACGGTCGACATCACGCTCAAGGTCAAGGAAAAGGGGAAGAACTCGATCGGGCTCACCGGCGGCGTCAGCGGACTCGCGGGATCGTTCATCGGCATCAACTACCAGACCAACAACTTCCTGGGCCTGGGGGAGACGCTGACGGTCTCGGCCAACATCGGCAACCTGGAGCGCAACCTGATGTTCGGCTTCACTGAGCCCTACATGTTCGACCGCCCGCTGCAGGTCGGCTTCACCGTGTACACGCGCAGGTTCAACTACAACCAGGCGCAGCAGGCAAATATCCTGTCCGGGCAGGCGCTCAATCTGCCGCAGAATGTGCTGAACACGTTGCAGAACTTCACCCAGTCGAGCACCGGGTTCACTGCCTCGGCCAGCTATCCGCTGCGGCATTCGCTGAAGCGCATCGGCGTTAGCTACGGCTACGACACCTCGTCGCTCACCGTCTTCAGCCAGGCGTCGCAGAACTACTTCGAGACCCTGGCATTCCGCGGCCTCTCCGGACCGAATGCGCTGCGCGGCGTGGTCACCAGCAAGATCGTCCCCAGCCTGACCTACAGCACCATCAACAGCCCCATCCGGCCGACGACGGGCCAAAGCTACTTTGTCGGTGGGGAAATAGCCGGCATCGGAGGCAACGTCAAGGCGGTGCGGCCGATTGTGGAGTACAAGCGGTTCACCAGCATGAAGGGCCTGCATCCCAGCAAGGAAGGCCACCAGGTACTGGGCTTCCGGGTGCAGGGCTCGTTCCTCAGCGGTTACGGGGGGCTGGTGGCACCTCCGTTCGAGCGCTTTTACCTGGGTGGCGACCAAGATCTACGCGGGTTCGATATCCGCTCGGTCTCGCCCGTGGCTTTCATACCAACGACCGCTAATATTGTTCTCACCAACCCCGATGGCACTCCGGTCCCGAAAGATCCGACTCTGCCCAGGGCGGGCGTGTGGACGGTTCCGATCCCGGTTCAGAGCATTGTCTTCCCAGGAGGCGACACCAGCCTCGTTTCCAACCTGGAATATCGCATCCCGCTGGTAGGACCGGTGAACCTTGCTCCGTTCGTCGACTTCGGCATGAACTTTGCCGCCCGCAGCTCGCAGCTTCGCATCTCCGACGCCGCCTTCGCCCAACTGAACAGTACCTTCGGTTGCCCCAGCCTGGGACCTCCCCCCTTTTACCAATGCAGTACCGTTCCCCTCACCACGGCCTTTAAGCAGGACTTGCAGATGGTCCCGGGGACGAACTACGTGCCGCGCATGTCCACCGGGCTGGAGGTCCAGGTGATGATGCCGGTCATCAACGCGCCCTTCCGCGTGTACTGGGCCTATAACCCGCTGCTCCTCAACACCACTGCCCCACCACCGAATCCCCCCCTGTTCACGCGCGCTATGTTCCCGCCCGGAGCCGCCGGCGACTTTACCTTTCAGGAGGCTATGAAGAGCTTCGTCCCGGGTTATCTCCTGAAGGAACCGCGCAAGACTTTCCGGTTCACGGTGAGCACGACCTTCTAGGAGCAATGCTGTTTCCTGCTGCCTGCCACCCGCCGGTTTGACGCTAACCTGAACCGCACCCTATAATGCCGCTATCCGCTCCCGCGAAAAAATATGCCTTCCCGGCGAGCGTGGTTCTACTGGCCGGGGCTGGAAGGTCCGCTCTGAGAAGGCGGGGCCCCGATCGCAGTTCCGAGGAATCTCGAAGATATTCTCCCAAGGAGTCCGAAGCATCCGATGACACGCAAGTTTGCACCTTTTACATTGCTCGCCGCCGTAGTCCTGTCTCTGGCCGCTCTGGCGCAGACCGGCACGGCGGCTGCCGCTCCCGCCGCTGCCGCTCCGGCCAGCGCGCCTGCTGCCGCGCCCACAGCCACTGCTCCCGTCACGGGCGTCACTAAAGTCGGCATCATCAACATCCAGGGCGCCATCATGGCCTCCAATGAGGGCCGTCGCGATCTGGAAGCGCTGGACAAGAAGTTCGATCCCAAGCGCACCGAGCTGCAGAACCTCAACAAGGAGATCGAGGATCTGAAAAAGCAGCTCAGCGCCCAGGGCGACAAGATGAACGACGACGCGCGCGGCAACCTGGTGCGCAGCTTGGAGACCAAGCAAAAGACGATGCAGCGCGCCTCCGAGGACGCCCAGAACGATTACCAGCAGCAGCAGAGCGAGATCGCGCAGCGCATCCTGCAGAAGATGGCGCCGGTGATCGACCGGTTCGCCAAGGACAACCAGTTCTCGTTGCTGATCGACGTCTCACAGCCGTGGCCGCAGGGACAGGTGCTGTGGTTCGGAGCCAACGCCGACGTCACCAAGCAGGTGGTGGACCTCTATAACGCCCAGTCGGGTGTAGCGGCTCCTGCCTCGGCTCCCAGCTCCAGCAGCAGGCCGACCAGCGGCATCACGACTCCGAAACCGGCGACCACCACACACAAGCCGGCGACCACCACGCCCACGACTCCAACAAAGCCGCAGTAGTTCGCCTGCCGGTGCAAGAAGTCAGGCCGCCCGTCTGGGCGGCCTTCTTGGTCTTCGTCAGCGGAGGATTATCCTAAGCCTTGTGGAAAATCCTGTGGAATTC
>JAHFUA010000038.1 GCA_023265315.1 Acidobacteriota bacterium
CACCAGCGTCACCCTGACCGATCCAGGCGCCGGCTATACCACCCCGCCGAGTGTAACCGTCGGCGGCGACGGCAGTGGAGCCCTGGTGAATGCCACGCTGAACAGTACCTTGCCGGTCGGTTCCGTGACCTGGACAAGCTCACCCCCGGCCTGCTATGCGATAGGCGCCACCCCAACTGTTAGTTTCAACCCCGCCGGGGCCACCGCCTCGGCCACGATGACCGGCCAATCCTGCGTATATTCGTTCACCGTGAGCGGAAAGTGCAGCGACAGCACAAGTTCGGTTACGGCCAGCGGGGGCTTCAGCGGCTCGGTCACGTGGGCCGGCAGCGGCCATACGTCGAGCGCCACCAGTGTAAGTAATCCAGGGAACTATCCGTCTTCGCTGCCCGGGAGTTCTGCTTTCACCATAAACTGCAGCAGCCCTGGGAACGGCGCCAACGTGCCAAAGGTCACGCCCACTTATGGCATCCAGATCAACACCGTTAACGTTACCAGTGGCGGTGCGTATCAGGCCGGAAATCCGCCCAGCGTGTCATTTGTGGGGGCAACCCCGAAGCCCGGATCGCCTCCCGCGACGGCTACGCTCAGCGGAACCGCAAATCCGGGACCCGTCGCCAGCCTTTCTATCCCGTTCGGAGGAAATGGCAGCGGATACACGGTGAATCCGGTGCCCCTGACCATCGCCCCGCCATGCACCCCGTACCCGGCTTGCGGCGGCACGCAGGCCACAGGAACCGCCTCAATCACTCCCAGCCAGGGCGTCCTCAGCATTCAGGTGACGAATGGCGGCAGCGGTTATTTCCCGGGTAATCCCCCGACCGTAACCCTAAGCGGTGGTGGTGGCGGCTTAGGAGCGACGGCGGTAGCCACAGTGGGATCGGGGGGGGCGTACATGGGAGCGGTGTACCTGCTGACGTCTTTGGCGGAGATGCCCAGCGGCGCGCGGGCGATGGTGCAGACGGAGGCAGGCGTCAATTACGATCAATTCACGCTCGGTCTGGGGGGCGCGCTCACCCTAATCGGACCGAGTCCCGCCTTCGGGACACCGCATTCCATGCCTTTCCAGATCGTCGGCACCGACTGCCCTACCTGCGGCCCCACACCTCCGAGTTGCAACTCTACTCCCAACCCGGCAAGGGACGCCATCGGTGTTTACGACCCGACCAAGGCCACCAACCCGAGCGCGGTCGATACGGTCATCAGTTCTCTCGCCAAACCCAACAATTACATCGGCGCCAATTCGGCTCCCGACGTGCACAATGCCAACCTCGGAAACATGACCGCGCCCGAGTTGAATTCGTTTGTGCAGCAGGTCGCCTCGTACGCAACCAACAAATACTACACGAACAATCCCACGATTAACCTGGGAAGCGCAGCCAATCCCGCCATCGATGTGGTCTATGGTGACTACACCATGGGGCCGACTACGGGCTATGGCATTCTGCTTGTAACCGGGACGTTGTACTTCCACGGCGACTACGGCTGGAATGGTCTGATCCTGGTCATTGGCGCCGGCGCTTCGGTAATGAACGGCGGCGGGAATGGG
Source organism: Acidobacteriota bacterium (assembly GCA_023265315.1). GTDB lineage: Bacteria > Acidobacteriota > Terriglobia > Terriglobales > Acidobacteriaceae > JAHFUA01. Next base: position 1,550 of record JAHFUA010000038.1, read on the forward strand.
CAGATCAATGGCTCGGTTTTCGTTGCCGACACCGCGGGCGGTACGCTCAACTTTCCCAGCGTAGACTGGGCTGGCGGCGGCGGCAACGGCATTCAGTACAATCATTGCTGGGCCGACGACATGCTTGCCAAAATTCCTGCGGTGCCCAGCGTCAGTCCAAATGCACTGCAGGTCATAAGTGTTCGCAACCAGGTGTATTAGAGCGGATTCAGAGTAGCTGTACCCGCTACGGACCTTTCCGGCCGTGGGCTCCAGTCGGATACGCTCTTACGTCAACGTGACTTTAAGCTGTCATTCTTCCGCCGACCGAAGGGAGGCGGGAGAATCTGGCGAAACCGTCTGCACCACCGGTTCAGGTGGCGGAGGCGTTCTCGTCCGATCCTCCGCTCGGCTTCGCCTCGCGAAGGATGACATTGTCAAAGGGAAGGGCTTTTCTGTGCTGGAGAAATGGATCAGCGCTGAACTGGGCAGGGTACACCATTCATGGATTTGCACTAGAAGAGTTCCGCTGTAGATGTATCCAAACGCGGACACGAATTGAAAGGGCGCGGCCCCCGGCCGCGCCTTTGCCACTCAAAAAAATCAGTCGCGCTCCGCTTGCGGCGGAGTTTCGGGAATGGTTTCGGCGCCACGGCGCGGGCGTTTAGCTTTGGGAGTCTTGTCCTTGTGCGTGGGGCGCTGGCCGGCGCTGTATTTGCCTCGGTTCGCCACATCGTAGGTCTTGGGGACGGGCGGCAGCTTGGCGGCTTCGCCCTTGAGCTGACGCGAGTCGCGCACGATGACCTCGGGGCGGCCGTGGTAGAGGCGGATCTGCCCGTGGATGTCCACCTCTTTGCCTTCAAGGGTGCGCACGTCGCCGACCTGCCGCAGGTCCTTGGCGAAGACCACCGCGGAGAAGCCACACTCGCTGCCCTCGGCGCAGAAGTGCAGCAGGTGCGTGCCGGCCGGCGTTGCGGAAACGGTCAGGACCTTGCCGTGAACGCAGGCGGTCTCGCCGACGTGTTGGGCCGCCTCCTGCATGGGGAGGCAGGCGGCGGAGGCGCAAGCGGCGATGGCGAGTATCCAGAGAAGGCGCACAAGGAGCGGGAGTATACGGGAGGCGATTCGGCCAGAGTAGAGGTCTTTCGGCCAGGGGACAAAAGGCATCGGGGGTCGTTAGTCGATGGTCATTGGTCGTTAGCTAACGACTACCGGCCAACGACCAACGACCCCAAAGCTTACTTGAAGGCAGCCACCGCCGCGGCCTCGTCGTCCTTGACGTCGAAGACGGTGTAGAGCTTGGTGATCTGCAGCAGGTCGTGGACTTTTTTGGTCAGGTTGAGGAGCTTGAGGTCGCCGCCCTGGTTGCGTACGGTGGTGAAGGCGCTGACCAGCTCGCCGATGCCGGAGCTGTCAATGTAGGTGACGTCGCCCAGGTTCAGCAGGATCTTGCGCTGGCCCTTGGTGACCAGGTCACGCACCATGTCGCGCACCAGGACGCTGCCTTCCCCCAAGGTGATGCGCCCGCTGAGGTCGACGATGGTGATGCCGTTCACCTGCCGGATACTGGATTTCATGCTCACTTTGAAGCCTCCTTAGGATGGGCGGCCGGGCCGCTGACATTCTTGACCATAGTGACTTCCGTGCCCGGTGCGAGGAGCCGGATGCGGACCTCGTCCATGAACGACCGCATGAGGAAAATGCCCCGACCGGACTGCTTGAGAAGGTTTTCCGGTGTGGTGGGGTCTGGGACACTGTTTACATCCATACCCCCGCCCTCGTCGGTGACGGTAATCACCAGGGCGCGGCCGGTGTTCTCGAAGGCGACGGTCATCTTCTTCCTGGGGTCGTAGGCGTTGCCATGCAGGACGGCATTGACCGCGGCCTCCCGTACCGCCATGGAAATCCGCACACAATTGTCTTCATCGAAGCCCGCCTTGGCGGCGATCAGTTGCGCCGTCTCCTCGGCCATGTTCACGCTCTGCAGCGACGACTCGAGGGTGTAGGAGACCCGGTTGGCGGTCATCTTCAAGTTATTTATACCAGTACGAAAAACAGCAGTCCGCTCCCCAAGAATGCGACAGTTTGAATGCGGCACTGGCAAATGTCAACTAGGAGCTGCCTGCACAACCGCTGGATTCGGCCTGCCGTCTCCGGTATTCTGCGAGACCATGGCGGCGATTGCGCTTTCCGAACTCCTGGGCGCGCCCGTGCTCGACCCTGGCGGGCGATCCCAGGGCCGCGTGCGGGAGGTAGCGGTGTGCCCGCAAGCCGACCCCGTGCGGGTCTGCGGGCTGATCGTCAGGACCAAGCAGGGTGACCGCCTGCTGCCGCCGGAGCGGCTGGCGGAGATCGGCGCCAGGGCGGTGCGGGCCAGCGCCCCGGCCGAGGAGTGGGCGCCCTTCACCAGCGCCGAGGGCCTGCTGCTGCTGGAGCGCGACCTGCTCGACCAGCAGATCATCGACGTGCACGGGCGCAAGGTAGTGCGGGTGAACGACCTCGACTTCCACCAGGAGCTGGTGAATCATCACCCGGTGCTGAAAGTCGGGGCAGTGGACGTGGGGGCGCGCGGGGCGGTGCGGCGTCTGCTGAAGGGGATCGTGCCTGCGGGCGCGCTGCACGCCCTCACCCAGAAGCTGCCGGCGCGCGTCATCCCCTGGGAATTCGTGGACCTGATCGAGACCGACCCGGCCCGGCGGGTGAAGCTGAAGATCGCGCACGAGCGGCTGTCCAAGCTGCATCCCGCCGACATCGCCGACATCGTGGAAGATCTGGCGCCGGCCGAGCGCGAGGCCGTCTTCGAGACCCTGGACGAGGGAGTCGCGGCTGAGGCGCTGGAGGAGGTCGATCCCAAGCTGCAAGTCTCCATCGTCCAATCGCTCGATTCCGACCGCGCCGCCGACATCGTTGAGGAGATGGGCCCGGATGCGGCCGCCGACCTGCTCGCCGACCTGCCCAAGGAGCGCTCGGATGAGATCCTGGAGGAGATGCAGCCCAAGGAGCGCGAGGAAATCTCCGAGCTGCTGGAGTTCAAGGAAGATACCGCCGCCGGCCGCATGACCACCGACTACCTGGCGCTGGCGCCCGCGGCCACGGTGAACGATGCCATTGAAGCGCTGCGCAAGTTCGAAGGCGGCATCGAGGGCGTCAGCACCATCTTCCTGGTGGACAAAGACAACAAGCTGGTGGGCGCGGTCCCGCTGGCCAGTCTGGTGCTGGCCTCCGGCGAGACGCCCTTGTCGAGCCTGGCCCCCGGGCCGCCCATCTCCTGCCTCGCCGGCACCAGGGAAAAAGAAGTGGCGGAGCGGTTCGATAAGTACAACCTGCTGATGCTGCCGGTGGTGGACGACCAGGGCCTGCTGACCGGCGTCATCACCGCCGACGACGTGATCAGCCTGCTGCGCAGCAAGCTGTAAACATAATATCGATTGTCATCCTGAGCGACAGTCCCGTAGGGACGAGCGTGAGGACCTGCGCTCGACCAGCCACGAGAGCAGGGCGTGAGCCCTGCGGTGCCGGTTAGCGATCACCCCTCCCTGTCTTTTTCTCTTTCTATCCTTCCCTGAATCGCCGCCCCCATTTATTCTGAGTCGGCCTTTGACTCCCTGTATGCGAACGTGCGATGAATTGGCTGAGACGCTGGAAGACCCGAATCCTGATCTTCGCCGCGGTGGTGGGTCCGGGTTTCATCACCGCGAACGTGGACAACGATGCCGGCGGCATCACCACGTATTCCCAGGCCGGGGCGCAGTTCGGCTACATGCTGCTGTGGACCATGATCCCCACCACGCTGGCGCTGATCGTGGTGCAGGAGATGGCCTCGCGCATGGGAGCGGTCACCGGCAAGGGGCTCAGCGACCTGATCCGCGAGGAGTTCGGCTTCCGCATCACCTTCCTCATGATGCTGGGGCTGGTGATCACCAATTTCGGCAACGTGCTGGCCGAGTTCTCGGGCATCGCCCTCAGCCTGGAACTGTTCGGGGTGCCGAAATACGTCAGCGTGCCGGTATGCGCGGCGATCGTGTGGCTGATGGTGGTGAAGGGCACGTACAAGAGCGTGGAGAAGATCTTCCTGGTGGCGTCGTTCATTTATGTCACCTACATCGTGGCCGGATTGATCGCCCGCCCGGAGTGGAAGCTGGCGCTGGCGGCCACGGTGCGGCCGCCCGAGTTGCCGGTGTTCTCGCACTCCGCCTATCTCTACATGGTGATCGGCGTGGTGGGTACGACCATCGCCCCCTGGATGCAGTTCTACCTGCAGGCTTCGGTGGTGGAAAAGGGGATCACCGCGCGGCAGTACGGGGCCTCGAAGCTGGACGTGATCGCGGGCTGCGTCTTCACCGACATCGTGGCCTGGTTCATCATCGTGGCCTGCGCCGCCACCCTGTTCGCGCACGGCATGTTCGAGATCCGCAACGGGGCTGACGCCGCCCAGGCGCTCAAGCCGCTGGCCGGAAACTACGCCTACATTTTGTTCGCCGTGGGGTTGTTCAATGCTTCGCTGTTCGCGGCCTCCATCCTGCCCATCTCCACGGCCTACGCCGTGTGCGAAGGATTGGGCTTCGAGTCGGGTGTGGGGAAGAAGTTCAGCGAAGCGCCGTTCTTTTACTGGCTTTATACGGCGCTGATCGCGCTGGGAGCGGGCGTCATCCTGATTCCCAATGTGCCCCTGGTCCAGATCACGGTGCTGTCGCAGGTGGTGAACGGCATCACCCTGCCCTTCGTGCTCGTCTTCATGCTGTTGCTCATCAACAAGAAAGATCTGATGGGCGCTTACACCAATTCGCGCTTCTTCGATGCCGTGGCCTGGATCACTACGGTGGTGATGATCGGGCTCACCATCGCCTGGTTCTGGACCCTGCGTCAAGGGTGAGCGAGCGCGCTCTCCGGGTGGAGCAGGGCTTCAGCCCTGCATAATGGCAGCATCAATGACTTCCGGCTTTAGCCGCTGAGGGATTGATGCTCTGGGCACACCGTCGCCCGACTATTAGAGCACCTCAGGGGCTGAAGCCCCTAACTGAAAGGATCGCATGAATGCAGGCCTGAAGGCCTGCTCCACCCGGGCTACAAGATCCTTCCCGCCGCGATCTCCCGCACCAGCTCGCGGTCCGCCTCCAGGAAATCGAATTCCGCGAGGCGCGTGCGCGCGACCCACTGGATGTCGCGGAAGATGCGGTTCTCCGGCTCCCCCTTGAACTCACGGACGAGGAAGAAGCGCAGCTCGACGGTGCCGCCGCGCCCGTACTTGTGCTGGAGGCGCGCCACTTCGTCGCCGATGCGCGCTTGAATGCCCAGTTCTTCGTCCAGCTCGCGGCGCAGCGCGTCCGTCGGGTGCTCGCCCGGCTCGATCTTGCCGCCAGGGAACTCCCACTTCAGCGGCATGGACTGATGGCGCGTGCGCTGGCAGATGAGGATCTTGCGGCCGCGCATAATCAGGGCGGCAGCCACGCGCTTCATGCAGGAATGTTTTCGAGTTCGCGGGTCAGGACCGTGCGCAGGCGCCATCGCCAGTGATTAAAACACAACCACTCCAGAGACGCAGCATGCTGCCTCTCCACCTAGGCTCAGGCATTCATTCTGTTGTCCGTCGCAGCCCGGCGGGGGTTTGCGGGAACAGATCCGGATGGATCGCGGCTTCGAGAGCGCGCAGGCCCTCGAGCAGCGTGGGCGCAGGCGTATTCAGCAGCTCATCGCGGACGCAATACACGCGCCGCGACCGTCCCGCCGAGGTTTCGCTCCAGCCGCGCTCGCCGACGATCTTCTCCAGGGGCACGCGGTCGCCGGCGCCGCACCAGGCCAGGATGATCACCTCGGGATCGGCGCGGCGCACGCAGTCGGCATCGGTTTTCGCGCCGGGCTCGCCCAAGAAGCGTCCGCCGGCGGCTTCTACCAGCTCCGCCACCCAGCGCTGCGAGTGGATGATGGGCTTGCCCCACTCCTCGCAGAAGACCCGCGGGTGCGGCCCGGCGGCGTGGCGCGCGCGCACGCCCTCGATCTCGCGCTGCATCGAGTCGATGATGTACTGGCCGCGATCGGAAGCTCCCATCGCGCCCGCGATGAGCGCGATGTCCGCATAGATGTCGGCGAGCGAGCGCGGCGCCAGGCCGAGGAAGCGCACCCCCGACTTGAGGATCTCAGCGACGGCTTCGAGTTGGTAGGGCACCGAGGCGATCACCAGATCGGGACGCGCGGCGAGAATCTGCGCCGCTTGCGCCGTCCAGGAGTCGGCAACGATCGCGACCTCGCGGAAGGCGAGTTCCGGGCAGACGTCGCGGCAGTAACGCGTGCAGGCGACCACGCGCTCCAGCAGGCCGAGGCGCGCCAGCGTGACCGTAGCGCTGGGCTGCAGAGAGACTACGCGGCCGGGCGTCAAGTCAGGCACGCACTAGATTCTAACCGCCAAGCCCGCACAGGGATTGCATCAACCGTCCCCTTAACAATTGTCATCCTTCGCGGCCAGATCCCTTTACTTCTTCAGGGTGCGGATGTAAGCCACCAGCGACTTGATGCTGGCGTCGTCCAGGCCCTTCTTGGCGAAGGCGTGCGACTCTTTGCCCTTGGGACCCTTGGCGATGGCCTCCGTCAGTTCCGCATCGGTTTTCTTCTGGAACTCCGCCGTGCGGAAGTCGGGGGTGCCTTTCAGCTTGCCGGCGCCATCGGGGCCGTGGCACACGGCGCACTTTGCGGCAAACACCCTGGCGCCATCGTCGGCTGCGAAGGTTGGCGCCGCCATCACCGCCAGCACCGCCAGCACAAGAACTACAACCAGGACTCTCTTCATAACATCGTCCCTCCGGGGGAGTCTGCCTGTTTCGGGCCCAGTACAATTACAGCCTTCAAAAAAAACTGATGTGTTATTAGATGCCAAGTCCAAAAGCCTCAGCAGGCCCAAAATACCGCCGAATTATTGAGCAACGCGTATTGATGAATTCAACATCTCTGCTTTCCGCCTAAGCCGTACATTCTGCTCGTCCTCGCAGAAAAAGCGGCACTTAGCCTACTGCGCTGCGTTGCGATTCTCTACAAATGGTTGTCGAGCATTTCCGCACGTGGCTTTGCGCCAGCGCCTCAACCGCGTTCCATCTTATTTGACTTCAGCGACATACAGCCAGCCCGTGGAGATTGGCAGGGGTGGCATGGAGCTTGCCTTTAATAAAGTCGGAAAGCGGGAAGTTAGACCCCGCAGGGAGGCTCATCATGACCGTCATCCTCGTACTCGCCACCTTCATCGTCTTCTTACTGATCGATCATTTCTATAGCCGGCGTCTGGCGGTTCGTCCGGTAATGGAAGTTCAGCCGCAGCCCGCGACTGCGGTCCGCGCCGCCGCCGCCCTTCAGCCTACTGTCGTGGCCGGCTTCCAGGTGCCGGAGAACTTGAAATACCACCCCGGACACACCTGGGCGCTGAACGAAGGTCCCAAAATGGTCCGCATCGGGCTCGACGATTTTGCCGCCCGCCTGCTGGGCAAGGTGCACAAAATCATGCTGCCGCAACGCGGGCAGTGGGTCCGGCAAGGGCAGAAGATCTGGACGCTGGAGCGCGACGGAGCCAAGGTGGACATGGTGTCGCCGGTCGAGGGAGTGGTCACCGACATCAACGACACCGCCGCCAAAGATCCTGAGCTGGCGCGTCGCGATCCCTACGGCGACGGCTGGCTGGTGAGCGTGGAATCGCCCGACGCCAAGCTGAACTTCCGCAACCTGCTGAGCGGCGAGCTGGCGCGCTGGTGGATGGACGAGGCGGCCGCCCGGCTGCGCAAGTTCATGCCCATCCCCGCCGGCGTGGCCCAGGATGGCGGCACCACCATCAGCGACCTGACCACCTACTTGGGAGACAAAGAGTGGGCGGAGGTCACCCGCGAGTTCTTCCTGAGCTGAGAAGATGAGCTTCCGGCGCGGAGAGAGCGGCAGGGGACAGCGTAGGTCCTCTGCCGCTCCAGATTTCTCGCCGCTGAACTTCTCAACAACTGTGCGAGCCCGCGCAGGCGCTGCGCTTAATTTCTCAGCACTTGTCCGGCGGACATCTGCGGCGCCGTGTCGAAGCTTTCCGCACCCCCGCAAGTCCCAGCCAGCCAGGCACTTGGCGCCTCCGCTGTTTTCCCCTCCCCGGACCTTGGGCGGCAAGGAGATTGCCGTCTACCAGGGTGGTGGTTTGTGCCGGAGAAGAAGATGAGCAAAGCCATTCTGTATGACGCCACCCTGTGTATCGACTGCAAGCTTTGTGAGCAGGCGTGCGCTGAACGCAACCACTTGCCGTACAACGACACGGTCGCGGCCGAGCAGGTGCAGTCGGCGCACAAGTACACCGTGGTCCTGGCCAAGGGTGACAAGTTCATGCGCCGCCTGTGCATGAACTGCGACGACCCCACTTGCGCCTCGGTGTGCCCGGTGGGCGCGATGCGCAAGACCAAGGAAGGGCCGGTGATCTACGAAGAGGCTCGCTGCATGGGTTGCCGCTACTGCATGGTGGCGTGCCCGTTCGGCGTGCCCAAGTATCAGTGGAACAAGGTGCTACCCGCGGTCTGCAAGTGCGATATGTGCGCCGACCGGGTGCTGGCAGGCAAGATGACGGCCTGCGCTGAAGTCTGCCCCACTGGGGCAACAAAATTTGGCGAGCGCGACGAGCTGATCGCCGAAGCCAAGCAGCGCCTGCACGACAATCCCGGCAACTACGTGAACCACATTTACGGGTTGGATGAGGTGGGCGGCACCAGCGTGCTGCTGCTCTCCTCGCTGCCGTTCGAGACCTTCGGTTACCGCACCGACCTGGTGCGCGAGCCGCTGCCGCTGTTCACCTTCCGCGTGCTGTCACGCATCCCCGACCTGGTAGGGCTGGGCGGGGTGCTGCTGGGCGGGGTGTGGTGGATCACCAACCGCCGCTCCAAAGTCGCCGCTGCCGAAGGCAAAACTAACGCGGACGAGAAGGAGAAGTGACGTGAAGCAGAGACTGATGCGGTTCACGCTCTGGAAGGTGGTGTTCTTCGCCATCATGGCGGCGGGTCTCTATGCCACGGTGCTGCGCTTCACCCGCGGCCTGGGCGCTTCCACCAACTTGAGCGACCGGTTCCCCTGGGGCATCTGGATCGGTTTCGACGTGCTGTGCGGCGTCATGCTGGCCGCGGGCGGCTTCACCCTGATGGCGGCGGTGCACATCTTCCACATCGAGCGCTTCAAGCCCATCATCCGCCCCACGGTGCTCACGGCGTTCCTCGGCTACCTGCTGGTGTGCGTGGCGCTGATGTACGACCTGGGTCGCTACTACCGCATCTGGCACCCGCTGGTCATGCGCAATCCGCACTCGGTGATGTTCGAGGTGGCTTGGTGCGTGATGCTGTACACCACGGTGCTGGCGCTGGAGTTCGCCCCCATCGTCTTCGAGCGGCTGCGGCTGGAGAAGCCGCTGCGCATCCTGCGCGCGGTTTCGATCCCCCTCGTGATCCTGGGCGTGATCCTCTCCACCCTGCACCAGTCCTCGCTGGGCTCGCTCTACCTGATCATGCCCAACAAGCTGTACCCCCTCTGGTATTCGCCGCTGCTGCCGGTGTTCTTCTTCATCTCGGCCATCGGCATCGGCCTGGCCATGACCATCTTCGAGTCCTACATGAGCTCGAAGTATTTCCACCGGCAATTGGAGCTGCCGCTGCTCAGCGAACTGGGGCGGATCCTGGCGGTGGTGCTCTCCGTCTATGCCGTGCTGCGCTTCGAAGACCTTTACCACCGCGGGGCGCTGAAGCTGGTGCTCCAGCCCCGCTACGAGACTTACCTGTTCCTGCTGGAGGTGGTGGTGGGACTGCTGCTGCCTATCGCCATGCTCTTCAGACGCCGTATCCGTGAGAGCACCGGCGGGCTCTATCTGGCGGCGGTGCTGACGGTGCTGGGATTCATCACCAACCGCCTGAACGTGAGCATCACCGGGATGGAAGGCGCCGCCGGACTGCACTATATCCCCAAGTGGACGGAGATGGCGGTGACCGCGATGATCATTGCCGGCGGCTTCGCCCTGTTCGGTCTGGCCACCAAGTACCTGCCCATCTTCCCCGAGAAGGGCGAGCCCGCGGAAGCGGCGGCGGTGGTGGTTCGCCGGCGCGCGGTCGAGCAGCAGCCGGTAGCGGGAGATTGAACCTATGGCGTCCGGAAACCAGGCCGGGCACGCGATCCCACCTCATCACGCGAAAACCGCGCGTGATGGGGACCCCGCGCGCTGGCGGCGCCTGGGTAACACCCTGAGCGCCAGGCTGATCGTGCTGTTGCTGGCGGGGATGGTGGTGATCTTCGCCCTGCTCAGCTACCTGAACATCCGCCTGCACCGCCAGCACTTGGAAGCGGCCACGCTGCTCGCCGCCGAACGCATGGGCGACGTGATCAAGCGCGCCACCACCTACCACATGCTGCGCAACGATCGCGAGGCGCTCTATCGCTCCATCGATACCATGGCCAACGAGCCCGGCGTGGTGCGCATCCGCATATTCAATCAGGAAGGCAAGATCAGCTTTTCCAGCGACGCCGCCGAGGTCAACACTTATGTCGATAAGCGGGCGGAGGCCTGCTACGGCTGCCACGCCCAGGCCCAGCCGCTGACCAAGCTGAACCGGCCTGACCGCTTCCGCATCTTCAAGCCCAACGGGGGCCGGGTGCTGGGGGTAATCACGCCCATCGAGAACCAGCCTTCGTGCTCGTCGGCGGAGTGCCATGCGCATCCGGCGGAGCAGCAGGTGCTGGGCGTGCTCGATACCGACGTCTCGCTGGCGCGCGCCGACGCCAACCTGCACGAGAGCAGCCTGCGCATGGGGGCGTACACGGTGGTGGCGGTGCTGCTGATCGCGGTGCTGACCGGGCTCTTCGTCTGGCGGATGGTGCACATCCCGGTGAAAAAGCTCACGACGGGCACGGAACGTCTGACGCACGGCCAGCTCGGATACCAGCTCGACATCGTCTCGCGCGACGAGTTGGGCGAGCTGGCGCTCTCCTTCAACCAGATGAGCCGGCAGTTGCGCGAGGCGCGCGAGGAGGCCGACGCCTGGGCGCAGACGCTGGAAGCCCGCGTCGACGAGAAGAGCCGCGAGCTCAAGCACGCCCACGAGCAGGTGATGCAGGCGGAGAAGATGGCGTCGATCGGCAAGCTCGCCGCCACCGTGGCTCACGAGATCAACAATCCGCTCTCCGGCATCCTCACCTACGCCAAGCTGCTGCGCAAATGGCTGGACCGGGGCGGTTGGGACGACGCGCGGCGGGACGAGGCGCGCGGCTCGCTGGAGCTGATCGAGGGCGAGAGCCGGCGCTGCGGGGAGATCGTGCGCAACCTGCTGACCTTCTCCCGCTCCGCGCCCATGAACCTGCAATGGGCGGACCTGAACCAGGTGGTGGACCGCTGCGTGCGCCTGGTACAACACCAGAGCGAGCTCAACAATGTGCAGCTCCAGACGCAGATGGCGGAAGACCTGCCGCAGGTGCAATGCGATCCGGCGCAGATCGAGCAACTGCTGCTGGCACTGATGATCAACGCCGGCGAAGCCATGCCGCACGGCGGCAACCTGTGGGTGCGCAGCCGCATGGTGCCCCAGATCGGCGCGGTGCAACTGGAGGTGCAGGACGACGGCGTCGGCATCCCCCAGGACATCCTGCCCAACCTGTTCGAGCCTTTCTTCACCACCAAGGAGGGCGGGCACGGAGTGGGACTGGGCCTGGCCATCAGCAAAGGCATTGTGGAGCGCCACCGCGGGCGCATCGACGTGGAGTCCAAGCCCGGGCAGGGGACCAAGTTCACCATCACCCTGCCGGTGGACGCGTATGCGGAAGTGGCGGCGGCCCCGGCGGCGGCTGCGGGGAAAGCGAGGTAAGCCATGACCAACGGCAGAGGAAACCTGCTGGTGGTGGACGACGAGAAAATCGTCCACGACTCGCTGGGCAAATGGTTCCGCGAAGAAGGTTACGAGATCGGGATCGCGGAGAGCGCGCGCGAGGCCCTGCAACGCATGGCCGAGCGCCGCTGGGACGCGGCCCTGGTGGACATCAAGATGCCCGGCACCGACGGCATCGAGCTGCAGCGCCGGCTCAAGGAGATCGATCCCGAACTCGTCATCATCATCATGACCGGATACGCCTCGGTCGAAACCGCGGTGCAGGCGCTAAAGCAGGGCGCCTACGACTACGTGACCAAGCCCTTCGACCCGGACGACATCGCGCACGTGGTGCACAACGCGCTGGAGCACCGGCGCATGGCGCGCGAGAACGTGCGCCTGAAGGAGGCGGTGGCCGAAGTGGCGCGTCCGCCCGAGCTGATCGGCCAGAGCGCGGCCATGAAGAAGGTGTTCGACGCCATCGAGACCGTCGGCCCTACCGACGCCACCGTGCTCATCACCGGCGAGAGCGGCACCGGCAAGGAGCTGGTGGCGCGCGCCATCCATGCGCAGAGCCCGCGCCGCTTCAACCCCCTGGTCGCCATCCACTGCGGGGCGCTCACCGAAACCCTGCTGGAAAGCGAGCTCTTCGGCCACGAGAAGGGCGCCTTCACCGGAGCGCAGTACCGCAAGAAAGGCAAGTTCGAGATTGCCGAGGGCGGCACCGTCTTCCTCGATGAGATCGGCGACATCAGCCTGAAGACGCAGACCGACCTGCTGCGCGTCTTGCAGGAGCGCGAGATCACCCGTGTGGGCGGCAATCAGCCCATCAAGGTGGACTTCCGCTGCGTCGCCGCCACCAATAAGGCGCTGGAGGCCCTGGTCGAGGACGGGAGGTTCCGCCCGGACCTGTATTACCGGCTGAACGTCTTCCGGCTGGAGGTGCCGGCGCTGCGCGAGCGCAAGGAAGATATCCCGCTGCTGGTGGACCACTTCGTGCGCAAGTTCTCGCAGGCGATGAACAAGCGCATCGTGCGCGTTGCCCCGGCCGCCATGGGCCTGTTGCAGCAGTATGACTGGCCGGGCAACGTACGCGAGCTGGAGAACGCCGTGGAACGCGCCATGGTGGTGGCCCAGGAGCCAGAGCTGCGCCAGGAGGATTTCACCCTCAAGCTGACTGTGCCGGCGGAAGGCGCGCCGCAGACCCTGGAGGACGTCGAGCGGGCTCACATCCTCAAAGTACTGGAGGAGTGCGGCGGCAACCAGACCCGCGCCGCCGAGAAGCTGGACATCGACCGCGTCACCCTCTACAACAAGCTGAAGCGCTACGGTTGGAAAAAGATACCTGTGGGGGGCTGATGAGCGTCCTCCACCTGCTGCCGGTGGGAGAGATCGGGTCCTCCCTGCTCGAGGACCTGCGCCGCAGGCTGGGAGCTGAGTTCCGCGCCCGCTGCGAAGTCCTGCCGCGGCGGCTGAACCCGGAGTTTGCCTTCCATAGCCAGCGTCGCCAGTACCACTCCACCGAGATCCTCCGCCAGATGGAGAAGGCCCTCCCGCAGGGCTGCTGGCGCTTGCTGGGCGTCACCACGCATGACCTTTACATGCCCATCCTGACCTTCGTCTTCGGCGAGGCGCAGCTCAACAGCGCCTGTGCGGTGGTCTCGAGCCATCGCTTGCGGCAGGAGTTCTACGGCCTTCCTCCAAGCCATGAGCTCCTGCGCGAGCGCCTGCTGAAGGAAGCCGTGCATGAGCTGGGACACACCTTCGGGCTTACCCACTGCCGCGATTACGACTGCGTCATGGCCGCCTCGCACGCCGTGGAACGTATCGACCTGAAGAGCAGCCACTTCTGCTCTGCCTGCCGGGCGCGGGTGACGGCGTTCCTGCCGGCAAAGAAATTCCTAGGAATCTTCTGAGGCATCCGAGACTTCTTGGGAGGGCCCGGCTTCAGCCGGGCCGTAAGCGTTTCTTATTCAAATTGTCATCCCGAGGAAGCGCGAGGGAGCCTGGGCGACCGAGCGCGACGAGGGATCTCGGTTTTATACCGTTATAACCAAGATGTCTCGCGGCTAAAGGCCGCTCGGGATGACAGCCGTTGCAGGCGACGCACAGCGCACCCAAACAATTACCCAATTACCCAAATTATCAAATTACCCAATCCGCCCCAATCACCCGATGACCCGATCTCCCGATCACCCGATTACCCGATTGTTCAGGCTTTCTCCGAGACTTCCTGGGAAACGATTTCCTGCGGCGGGTCGCCGCCGGCCAGTCCTTGGGCAACGATGAGGCGGCGGGCTTCCACCCGCATCACCGGCAGGCGCGCGCCGAACACGGCCGCGCCCAGCATGCACGCCATGCCGCCGATGGCCAGGGTTAGGGGCGCTCCCAGGTGCGCGGCCACCGCGCCCGCGCCCAGCGCCCCAATCGGCGCCATACCCATGAACATCATGGAATAGACCGCCATCACCCGTCCTCGCAGCCGGTCGGGCACCATGGACTGGATCAGCGTGTTCGACGACGCCATCTGCACCATCATGCAGTAGCCTACCGGCACCAACAGCGCCACCGACAGCCAGAAGTTCTTCGAGATGCCGAACAGGATGAGGGTGGCGCTGAATCCTGCCGAGGAGAGCAGCACCCAGTTTCCCAGCCCTTTCAGTCCTCGTTTGAACGCCAGGCTCAGGGCGCCGATGAGCGCGCCCACGCCGGTCGAGCCCATCAGGATGCCGAGACCGCCGGCGCCGCGGTGCAGGATGCGGTCGGCGAAGATGGGCATCAGCACGGCGTACGGCATGCCCACCAGGCTCACCAGGCCGACCAGCAGCAGCAGCACCCGGATGGGCCGCGTACGGCGCACATACTGGAAGCCTTCGACGATGTTCTCCAGCGGTGACCCCGAGAATGTTCCGCGCTGCCAGGTGACGCGCATCAGCCTCAGGCCGATGATCACCGCGATGTAGCTGACGGCGTTCCCAAAGAAGCACCAGCCTTCGCCGATTGAGGCCACCAGCAGTCCCGCGATCGCCGGGCCCACCACGCGCGCGCCGTTGAAGATGGAAGAGTTCAGCGCGATGGCGTTGATGAGGTCTTCCTTGCCGACCATGTCCACGATGAAGGCCTGGCGCGCGGGGATGTCGAAGGCATTCACCACGCCCAGCAGCCCGGCCAGCACCATGACGTGCCAAACCTGGACGAGCTTGGTCAGCGTCAGTCCGGCGAGGATGAAGGCCAGCAGCATGGAGACCGTCTGGGTGGCGACGACCACGCGGTGCCGGTTCTTGCGGTCGGCGACGATGCCGCCCACCGGCGCCATCAGGAACACCGGGATCTGTCCCGCGAAACCCACCGCGCCCAGCAGGAACGACGAACCCGTCAGGCGGTACACCAGCCAGGCCTGGGCCACGTTCTGCATCCAGGTGCCGATCAGCGAAATCAGTTGCCCGCCGAAGAAGAGCTGGAAGTTGCGGTGACGAAGCGAGCGCAGACCGCGCGGGACGCGGGAGGCAGAAGCTGCCGGTTCGGCCGAGTTCGTGCCGCCAGGTCCCATCATGTTTCTAAAGATATCAGGGATGGGCGGGTGGGGCGGGTGGACGGCGGCCGCGGCCTAGTAACCGATAACCAGCGCCACCCACTGTCCGTGCTCCCCTCAGCCCGGGTCCGGGCAAACGAGCACGATGCGGGGTCAAACGGCACAATACAGGGCCAGGCCTGGGGGCACGCAGAGTGCATCGGTGGATTCTTCTCACCGCGGCCAGTCCGGCGGACAATCGGGACAGCCCGGCACGCCGGCTTCACAACTCGGCTCGCCGCTGGGAGGAGGGCCCACCTTCGGCGGCGGACCGGTGGTGGGAGTGGCGAGCACGAACAAGAAGCAGTCCATCAAGGAACTCGACAAAAAAACCACTACAACGACTGGGAATTCGTGTACGACCCGCGCCTCGATATAACTACAGCCCAGCCCGTGGCCGGGGCCCCAGGTCGGCAGAACCCGCTTGCCCCGGGAGCCCAGGCGGCCGGGAACGCAGCTCCCGTTCGGTCCCCCCAATATGCCGGGGATGCAACCGACCAGCCCTACACGATAGCTCCAAACCTATAGAGCGGTGTGCTCACCACGTGAACCGGCAGCCAAACTGGATCTCACGTCCTGGTAGCGGGACCAATGTTGTGCCGAACGTCGGCCCGGGCGCTCCGTTCACGAAAAAGTTGTCAATCAATTTCGGATTGCGTGCATTCGCCAGATTGAAGAACTCGATCATCCCTGATGCCGTGTAGCGCTCGGCGAAGACGAACCTTTTTTCGACGCGCATATCGAGGTTCTCGGTAGCGGGGCCGCGAAACTGGTTGCGGCTGGTGTTCAGCGGGCGGGTCGAAACGATGCCATCGCCATCGTAGTCGATGGGAGTACCGGAGGCAGTGTAGTAAGTGCCTCTGGTGACATGGAAAACGCCGCTGACCCACACGTTGCCCGGGGTCGTCACCACGCCCGAGGCCACAAAGCTGTCGGCCAATGCCAGGTCCGAATTGCCGCGGTCAAAATTCAGGTTGAGATTGTCGGTAGGCACCGCGCCTCCGCCCTGTGCGGCTATTCCCATTCCAAGATTCGAGTTCAGCAGATCGTCGATGCTCTTGGCATGAATATAGTTCGCCTGCATCTGAAACCGCTTAGAGAAGCGCTTATCAACCGTTACGATCCCCGCGTCATAATGGCCGCTGTACCACGAACCGTAAGTCCGCTGCAGGGGTCCCCCGTCGGTGGTGAGAGGGCCACCCGTCCGCGCCAACGGCGAGAGGTTCGTTAGCTTCAGGCCGAGAATGTCGTGAAAGTTTCGATGAATATAAGTGGCTCCCACGACGAGATTCGGCTTGAGTTGCCGTTGGATACCGACGTTCAGGCTTGCGTTGTACGGGGTACGAAACGGATGATCCGCCAATATCTTGTCGGTAAATAACGCGCTCAGATTTTGGGTGAGATAACCGGTCGAAGGTGAAAAGGACACCGGTATTCCCAATCCATACGGACCAAGGTAGTTGTTCACCGCGACGGCAAACTGAGCCGGCGTCATGCCAGTCAGGGATTGGATGTTGGAAGCGTTGACCAACGTGCCCACAGGAATGTTGAACTGCGTGTTGAGGCAGGTGGGACCACCTCCGGAGGCCCGGCAGGCGCCAGCGACAGAGCCCCCTATAAGCGGCAGGGCGTCGTCGGCCAAGCGCGGGTAGTCAAACTCGACCACGGTCTGGCCGTTGAAGCCGCCAAATTCGGGAACGGCCTGAACCAGGCCGAGGCGGTAGCGGTCGTAAAAGAGTCCCCAGCTCGCCTTGAACAAAGTCTTTCCGTCATCGGGGCTGAATGTAAGCCCCAAGCGCGGAGACACGTTGCCGGTAGCAAACTTGGAATCGTAGTCGTATCGGAGTCCACCGCTGAGCAACAGCTTGCGACTGATTTTCCAATCGTCCTGCCCGAAGAAGCTGATCCCATTGTTAGCCAGATTTGTCAGGTTGTCGCCGGGGTTCAGGAACGCGACTCCCTGGGGGATTTGGAAGGAAGCGATGCCATACAACGCGAAGTTAGGCTGGGTGGTAACGATCACGTCTTCCAATCCCTGGCCGTTTACCCCAATCGCAGTCGTCCGGATGAAGTCAACTCCGAACTTCGCAGCATGCGCGCCGGAGAACAGGCTGAGCATCTCGCGTCCGCTGTAATAGCGCTGGTGCAGGGTTTGAACGCTGCCGACCGGGGGACCAAAGTCGAAACTGCCGCCACCATCGATGAAAAAGACGCTAAAGCTCCCGCCGACTGCGGCGTGAGTGTTCTGATCGAAATTCTGCCCCCGAACGCTGAACGAGCTATCCAGCACCAGTTTGGGGTTGAAAATCGTGGTCAAGGACACGGTTCCCAGCATGGTTTTCGTCAGGTTATTGTTGCTGTTGCTCGGCAGAGAGGTGGCACCCACAACGTCGTTCAGGTTTTGGAACCGCGAATAGCTGTACTCGATTCGCAGATCATTCTTGCTGGTCAAGTGCTGACTGTATTTTCCAAAACCCAAGATGTTGCGGCCTTGAGGAACGACATTGAAGTCTTCCCCGCTCTTGAGCACGGCTGGAATATTGGGATTGAAGATGACGCCGCGGTCTTCCTGGAAGCGCTCGAAAGAGCCGAAGAACCAGGCCTTATCCTTGCGAACGGGTCCTCCCACGGTGGCGCCGAAGTCGTAGCGGGTCAGAGGCGGAGGGGCCTGGTTGGTCACATTCGACGTGTCCAGAGCGTCATTACGAATAAACAGGAACCCGGAGCCGTGAAATGCGTTCGTGCCGCTCTTCGTGACAACGTTGACGACCCCGCCGGACCCCCGGCCGAATTCCGCCTTGTAGCCTGATTCGACTACCTCGAATTCCTGAATGGCGTCTTGGGTAAACGACTGGAACGCTCCGCCGTGGAAGTCATCGTTGTTCTCCAGGCCATTCACGAGGAATGCGGCGTTGCCTGCCCGGTCTCCGAGGATCGCTCCCTTGGTATCCCGATCCGTCAGGTCCGATCGTGCTTGGGTATTCACGGCTACTCCGGGCGAAAGTTGAACCAGATCGAGATAATTCCGGCCGTTGAGTGGAATCGCATCGATGGTGCGCGAATCCACAACCTGGCGGATGCTGGAATCCGTGCTGTCCACCAGCGGCGTGGTGGCGGTGACAGAAACGGACTCGGAGCGGGCAGCCACCTCTAAAGTGATATCCACGGTGACGGTGTGGTCCAACACCAGGGTGACTCCGGTAAGCACTTTTTCAGCGA
This sequence comes from Acidobacteriota bacterium, assembly GCA_023265315.1. GTDB lineage: Bacteria > Acidobacteriota > Terriglobia > Terriglobales > Acidobacteriaceae > JAHFUA01. Next base: position 20,156 of record JAHFUA010000038.1, read on the forward strand.
AACCCGGATGCGACGCTGTGATGGTGTAGGCCCCGGCAGGCAGGGCAACTGCTCGATAGAACCCCTTGCCGTCGGCGACGACGCTACGTTCGACAGTGGCTCCCTTTACGATGACCGATGTGCCAGGGAGAGTGGCCTTTGTTGCGTCATAGACCGTGCCTTCCGCAGTTGCGGTGAACGTCTGGGCGAACGACGGCAAGCAACAGAGCAGCAGAATAAGCGCGAGAACGGTTATATTCTTCTTCATTGCCTACCTCCGAGGTTTTGACCTTCTCTTCGTGCTGGGATACATCGATCTTCAACCAGCGCCCGAACCATTCAAGGTTGCGCAGCATGTACTCGCGTTCCAGCGGCGGTTCGAAATTGACGTGTCCACCGCGCGGGTAAATGTCGAACTCAACCGTCTTTTTCTGCGCCTTCAGTGCCCGGTAGAACTCCCATGCCTGTTCGATAGGGACGCGGTGGTCTTCCTCGCCATGCTGGATGAGAAGCGGCGTCGTGACCTTTGACGCAAACGTGATGGGGGAATGCTTTATCAAAGACTCGCCTGCTTCCCACGGATAGCCGTAATACTCGATGAGAAAGTCGCCGGCGTCTGACAGGTAGTATTCCGTTATGAGATCGTTCACCGATGCGCCCGTCGAGGCAGCCTTGAACCGACCGGTCTGAGTCACGATCCAACTGGTCATGAACCCACCATAGGAGGCGCCCATCACGCCCAGTCTGTCTGGGTCAGCGATTCCCTGATCGATCAGGTAATCGACTCCAGCCATGATGTCTTTGTAGTCGCCTTCACCCCAGGCCTTGATGATCTCTTTGAATCCGGCTACGCCATACCCGGAACCGCCGCGCGGCATCGGGAACAAGATCGCCATGCCCGCACTGGCCATCGCCTCACTTGGGTAGGGATCAACCTGACCGGGGATATGCATGAACTGCGGAAAAATCCCGTATGTGAACCCGCCGATGGGTCCGCCATGGCAATATACGACGACCGGCAAGCGCGCACCGCTCTTGTATCCGGGCGGGGTCAGAAGCAGTCCCCAGATTTCCTTCCCGTCGAATGATTTCCAACCGATCGGTTGCAGTTTCCCCAACTCCATCTGCCGCAATTGGGGATTGATCTCGGACAGGCGGACAGGTTTCTTGTCCGCCAGGTTCATCACAAAAACATCGCCCATGGTTCGGCTCTCGACCGACTTGTAAGCGATCCATTTGCCGTCACGCGAGATGCTGACCGAGAAGTTGACCACCGGACCCGGCGTTAGCGATTCCATCTGGCCGGAATCGATCGCCACCCGCATGATCGGCTGCTCGAACATGTGCTCACCCCGCATCGACGTTTCCTCGTTCGCGATGAGGAGAAGCGAGCGGCTGTCCGGGCTCCATATGTATTCTCCCGTCCACACCTCGCTCTTGCCTGTCAGATTGCGGATGGTGTCCTTACCGCCGGCGGCGGATACCACGAACAAATCTTCAGCCGAGATCATCCGCTCATATCCGCCGGTGGAAATGAACGCGATCCACTTGCCGTCAGACGAGTAACGCGGAGTCTTGTTCGTGCCCGGACGGTCCACAATCGCGCGCGGAGTGCCGCCATTCGAGGAGACAGTGTAGATCTGCTGATTGAACCTCGCGTAGAAGCCCTTCCGATCCGAACCCGCATACGCGATGGTTTGGCCGTCCGGCGACCAGCCGAAATCGACTACCGTCTGATTGATCGGAGAGATCGGCTTCGCCGTGTTACTCTGCAAATCGAGCACCCACAGGCGAGGCAGACGGTCGTCTCGGTCTACTTGGATAACATACGACTTGTTCTTCTTCCGTTCCTTGATCTCCTTCGAAACCGGGTCCGGTGCTAAATATGCAATCCGTTTCCCATCGGCTGCCCATTCATACGGTCCTACGCCGTCCGTCGCGTGAGTCAGTGGCCATGCGTCGCCCCCCGCTATTGCAATCGCCATCACCTGGGGAACGTCATCAACGAAACCAAGAAATGTGATCAGCGAACCATCTGGGGACCAGCGCAGACAGGGCGTAGGCAATGGCTTATTGAAAATCCGAGTGCTGCGGGTCATCCGCAGGGGGCTTCCGCCTTCTGCTGGAACAACGTAGAGAACCGGCACATGTTCAGCCCGCTCCAGCGAGGGAGTCGATACGACGTAGGCGATCCGCTTGCCATCGGGAGAAATGCGTACGTCGGAGATCGAACTGAGCTTCATCAGATCATCAACGGTAACCTTGGCCGCAAGCGTGCTCCAGGGCACGCAGATCAGGGCCAGAAGAAGAGCGGTCCAGCGCAGCTTCATGTGAAACAAGTCCCCTCCGATTGCAAATCAAAACCAGCTTCCAAAAAAAGTAAGGCCCCATCCGACAAGTACGCGGTACAAAGCTTTCGATTGCTGCGATCCACCGCCCCCGCGTCGAGCTGAGAAGTACGAGCGTTTACCGCTACTTATCGGCGTCCGCTGATTGTTGGGTTCTCCGATTTACGCGCAGCTTATACCTGGAATGGGAACCTCCTGTCAATCTGTTTCTACAAAAACTTTGGCACTTTGGCACTGTCTTGCTGTAACCTGTGTTGCGCCGGGGAGGGCCGGATGGAAGACGCAGAGCGGAAGAGGATGTTCGACTTGCTGGGGCGCTTGACGCGCAGTATCGCTGCCGCCGTGGGCAGCAATTGCGAGGTTGTGCTGCACGATTTCACCAATCCCGAAAGCTCTATCGTGGCCATCGAGAACGGCCACATCACCGGCCGCAAGGTCGGTGGGGGCCTGGACGCTTTCGGCTATGAGGTCCTGCGGAACGACCCCCAAGAAGACGTTCTCAATTACCGCGCGAAGACTCGGACGGGACGGTCGCTCCGGTCGTCCTCCATCTTTCTCCGCGACGATACCGGCAAGCTGCTGGGAGCGATGTGCGTCAACATGGATATCACCGGCCTGCTTGCGGCCCAGCAGTTGATCGACAGCATCGTCACCCCGGAGCGTTCCGGCATCCAGGAGACATTCGAGCATGATGTAGATGAAGTCTTTGGCCTTCTCTTCAACGAAGCGGTTCGGGCGCGAGGAAAAGCTGTGACGGCAATGGATCGCGACGACAAGATCGCTGTGATCTCCTATCTCGAAAGCAAAGGTGCTTTTCTGATCCGCTACTCGATGGAACGCGCCGCCCAACTGCTGAACATTTCCAAGTTCACCGTTTACAACTATCTTGAGAAGGTTCGCGAGCAACAGAAAAGACATCGCAACGATTCGCGCTGGCTCTCCTCATCGGCGATACACGGTACCGAAGCCTCGTAATAGACAAGCTCCAGAGCGGTTGCCCAGAACAGGTATCTCACCGGCATACACCTACGGTAGATCCGCTCTGATTGCCAACTGCCAACGGCTGCGCCAAGTTTGCGTTCTCTGCCCGCTCGATAGCCACCAGCGCCACCCACTGTCCGTTGCGGCTCTCGCGGAAGATAACGTGCCCGCCGAGGATCTGCGCCGCGATCTCCGGAGGCAGGCCGCCGTGGTATCCGAAGAAGCGCGCCTGCCAGCGCTGCCAGCGGGGAAAGCCGCGCGACACGTCGAGTGCCGGTTCGTATTCGGTGGAGAACAGCAGCGCCAGATCGAACTGCGAAGGGTCGCGCGCCGCGGCCAGCAATTGCGGGGCGGAAAAGTCCTTCAGCGGTACCACCGGAACCGCGATCTTCGTATAACCCAGATAGGGCCGCGAAAGCTCGTCGGTGGCGGGCCAGGCGGTCAGCAAGCGTTCGCGCGCATGGTGGGCCGCCACCAGCGCTGCGGCGCGCCGGTGCAGCAGGACGTAATCGCGGTAGGCAAGGTTGTCTTCCAGCGTGAAGGGATACGGCGGGTTGACGAACCATGCCAGCACGAACCCGGCGCACACGATCCCGATGATCACCGGCCATTGCCGCATCCGCCGCCAGATGGTGGAGACACAGATGATCACCACCAGCGGCAGACTGGCGAGCAGGTAGCGAGCCAGCGGCGCGCCTCCCACCAGCGAATGAAAGACCACTTGCGCCGCGATGACCACGGCGAAGATCGCCTGCACCGGGAGCGCGATCCGCTCCCGCGGGCGCCCGCCGTCCGGCTGCGGAGGAAAGGCCATCGCCATGGCCGCCGCCACCGTCAGCAGAAACAGGTTCATGTAGCCAGTGATCTGCCATAGCCGCTTGGCCAGCGCCAGGAGCATGCGCAGCGGCTCCAGCGTCGCACCCACGTTGTACTGGAAGAATTCAGGATTGCCGAACACGTACCCGGTACGCGCATAGTGGTAGGCGTACCAAGCAGCCAGCATGAGGGCCGGCGCCAGGGCCAGGGAGCAACTGGCTATCAGGCGCATAGGCGGAGGCGCAAACCGGCTGTCGTGCCCGCGCCGTCGCCGCGCCCACCACCACAACTCCCACAGAGCCATCGCCACGGGCACGACGATCGCCGTCTCCTTCGCCAGCACAGCCAGACAGAAGGCGACGACCGATCCTGCTCTGGAATGTTCCACGTGGAACACTATAGCCCAGAGTAATAGCGCGGCTGCGGCCAGGTCCGCATGCGCCAGCGAACTTTGCACGAAGAATACGGGATAGAGCGCCGTGGTGGCGGTGGCCGCGACCGCCACCCGCAGGTTGGCCACATCGCTCGCCAGCCGAAAGACCGCGAGCAGCGCCAACGCCGCCACCAGCAGCATGGCCGTGCGCGTCACCGCCGGGGTGTAACCGGAGAGCTTCCACCACAGCGCCAGCCAGGCCAGCGCCAGCGGCGGATGCGCGGCGGTGGCGGTGGAATGCGGGATGAGGCTGCCGGTAAGCAGCAGGTCGCGCGCCGCCGGAACGTAGTATCCGGCTTCGTCCCAGAAGTAGGGCAACCGCAGCAGCGGCGCGTGCAGGATGAAGAGCGCCGTAAACAGGAGGGCGAAAATGAAGAGCGGATGCAGCCGCGGCCGCCGGATCACACGCAGAAGCTCACCCGCCTCCGCGTCTCCGTGCCTCCGTGGTGAAAACGAAGCGGCCATCCGGGCGGAGCCCTAGTTGATGGCGCCGCTGGTCGCCATACGCGGATCCAGCTTGATCTCGCCAAAGGTCTTCTCGTAGCTGGAGACGTTCTGCTCAAGAATCGTGAGCAGGGCCTTGGCCTGCTGCGGCGACAGGTAGATTCCCTGGAAATTCCTCACCTCGACCTCGCTCTGGCTGGCCTGCTGCAGCGTGCCGAAGACCAGGAAGAAATCCCAGACGTTGACCCGGATCTGCACGCTGTTGGCGTAGGTCTCGCGGTAGTCGGCGGTGTTGGTGAGCCGGATGTTGGGTTGTGCTGGAGTCGCCATGATGAATGCCTCGTTGGACCAGAGAAAGTGCAGGGAGAGGATAAATGGGGGCGGGAGTGCAGGGCAACTTCATCAACCGACACTTTGAATTGGTGTAGAGTTTACGGCGTCTTGGGGCTCAACAAGGAAATCGCGATTCCATGGAGAGAACGTCATGCGACCTCTTGCCGTGTTGTGCATTGCATTTCTGTTCTACGGAGCTGGTTCTCAGGACAAGAAAATCCAATCGGCGGTCAAGCAGCTTGAGGAACTAAAAACAAGAAATGTCTTCGATCGTGGGCCGGCCGAGGGAACCTTGATCTCAATCGGCGAACCGGCCGTGCCCGCGGTGTTGCAGTTGCTGAAAAGTGAGAATGAGCTGACGCGGCACGCTGCTGCCGAGATCCTGACCAACCTGGCAGTCTCGCGCAAGAAACCCGTACACCTGGGCTTCTCCGAGACCGTGCTGCGGAACGACGTGCTGCCCGCCCTGACCGCCGCCCTCAAGGACCCATCGGAGTGGGCGCGCGCGCCCGTGATCGGGGCCCTTTTCAACATCGCGCAACTCGATGAGGAATCAGGAAAGACGATCATCCCCCTGCTCACCGGCGCGTTATCGGATCCCGCCGCGGAAATCCGTTCGAACGCGGCGAACTGCCTCGGAGAGATTGGCCCGCGCGCCAAAGAGGCCCTCCCTGCCCTGGTAGAAGCGCTGCAGCGGCCCGACAGTCGAGAGTACGACCGAGTAGTCTTTGCCGTGAGAAACATTGGTCCCGGACCGGAAGCGGTTCCCGGCCTGATAACGGCGCTCACCGCCAAGGATCGAATGACGCGGCAGATGGCCGCCGAAGCTCTCGGCAAGATCGGTCCTCCTGCCCAAGCGGCGGTGCCGGCGCTGCGCGAGGCAGTGGCGAACAAGTCGATCGGCAAGGCCGGCACCGAAGCCCTGCAGAAAATCGAAGCCAAGTGATCCTCGCGGCCTCCCAAAAATTGCGCAGTTCAGGCTGTCCCCTTTTCCCGTCCCCTTTTCCCGGAACCGGCTGCTGGGGCCCCCGGGGGTTTTCATTCCCCGACAAGCTGGCGCTTGCCTCGGGGGCACGCAAGATTCGGGAAGTCGTGCTCACCTGGACCGCCCGTCCACTTGAAATATTTGCGCTCTGGCGCGGAACGATTTGTCTCCTGGCTTCCATCTTGGTGCTCCGGCACTCGGACATCAGCCGGTGGAATCAAGCGAGAGAATGGTACCCGGTAGGGCAATAGCGGTTACAGTTAACCCTTTATATTTGTATAACATGTACACAAGATTTGACGATCTCGCTGTGCGGGATGCCAAGCGCAGGGGCGTTGCGAAAACGCGGTCTCGTCCGCGGTCGGTCACGGTTGTCGTGAATGTACTGGCGAACGGAAATGAACTGTTCTGCGTCCCAAACCAGCTCGTCAGTAAAACCGCGCTGCCAAATTTCTCCTCGGAAACCAAGCTCTGCTCTCGCCCGGTAGGAGA
>JAHFUA010000179.1 GCA_023265315.1 Acidobacteriota bacterium
ATGCCGCGGCATATCGATGAAGCCACGGAGTTGCGAGCGATCCCCATCGCCGGCATGGGCGAGATCCTGCCGGGCGATTCGGTGGTGGACACCATTCTGGGAGCTCTCCGGCGGCTAAAGCTGAAGCTCGTGCCGGGAGATATCCTGGTGGTGAAGCACAAGATCGTCTCCAAGGCGGAAGCGAGGATGGTTGTCCTCGAGCGGGTGCGGCCCTCGCCGGCGGCACGCCGCTGGGCAACGCGTTACAAGCTCGATGCGCGCGTGGTGCAGTTGGCGATGCAGCAAGCCAAGCGCATGGTGCGGCGCAAGCGCGGGGTCATCATCACGGAAACGCCGCAGGGGCTAGTCTGCGCCAATAGCGGCGTCGATGTATCCAACGTGGATGGCGGCCGCTGCGCGGTGCTGCTGCCCGCCGATCCGGACCGGACCGCCCGGAAGATCCGGCGCGCCATCAAAAAGAAGCTGGGCGTCTCGGTGCCGGTACTTATCACCGACAGTTTCGGGCGGCCGTGGCGCGAAGGGCTATGCGAGGTGGCGATCGGCGTGGCCGGCATGAAGCCCTTTCGCGATTTTCGCAAGCGGCGCGACCCCCACGGATACCGGCTGCGAGCCTCTCTGGAGGCCGTGGCCGACGAGCTGGCGTGCGCCGCCGGCCTGGTTTGCGGTAAGCTTTCGCGAAGCCCAGCGTGCGTCATCCGCGGCTTCCGTTACCACGCGGGACGCGGTAGCGGGCGCCAGCTCATCCGGCCGAAATCACGCGACCTGTTCCCATGACCATGGCACGGCAACTCAGCACCGCAGAACTGGAAAGCTTCCACGAGCGAGACTGGCGCGAGCTGGCGCCCCGTCTCAGCGCGGGGGTGCGCAGCGCGCTGGAGAGAGTGCTGGAGACTGCCGACGGCGGCGCGCTCTCCCCGGAGCAGCAACGCCTGCTGGCGCATTCCGAAGGCTACGATCTGCTCGGGGTCATCTGCGCGGCCGACCGCCTGCGCCACGAGCTCGTGGGCGACGTCGTCACCTACGTGGTGAACCGCAACATCAACTTCACCAACGTCTGCTTCGTGGGGTGCAAGTTCTGCGCCTTCAGCCGCGGGCCGCGAGAAGCGGACGCCTACTTCCTCTCGCTGGAAGAAGTCGGGCGGCGCACGCTGGAGGCGCGGGAGCACGGCGCCAGCGAGGTCTGCATCCAGGGAGGACTACCCCACGGGCTGCCGAAGTTCTACTACCGCGACATCCTGCGCGCCGTCAAAGCGGCCGTTCCCGACATGCACACGCATGCCTTCTCGCCCATGGAGATCGTGTACGGCGTGGAACTGACGGGCATGCCCGTGCGCGAGTACCTGCTCATGCTCAAGGACGCCGGCCTGGACACGCTGCCCGGCACCGCGGCCGAGATCCTGGACGACGACGTGCGCTTCGTGCTCTCGCGCAACAAGCTGCGCACCGGCCAGTGGCGCGAGGTAATCACCACGGCGCACCGCTGCGGCATCCGCACCACCTCCACCCTGATGTACGGCCACATCGAAACCCCGGACCACTGGCTGGCGCAGTTGCGGCTGCTGCGCGACATCCAGAGCGAAACCGGAGGCTTCACCGAGTTCGTGCCCCTGGGATTTGTGCACCAGAACACGCTGCTTTATCAGCAAGGCATCGCGCGCCCCGGGCCGACGCTGGAAGAACACCTGAAGATCCATGCCCTGGCGCGGCTGCTGCTTGCCGGCTCCATCCCCAATGTGCAGGTGTCCTGGGTCAAGCTGGAGCGCAAGGTGGCCCAACTCTGCCTGCGCGCGGGCGCCAACGACTACGGCGGCACGCTGATGGACGAAAACATCTCGCGGCTGGCGGGGGCCACCGCTGGGCAGTACCTCAGTCCGGAGGAATTCCACGAACGCATCCGTGAACTGGGAAGAATCCCCGCCCAGCGCAACACCACCTACACCAGGCTGAAGTTGAGGCGCTCAGCGGGCGTGAGCGACCCTGAGGACAGCGAAGGGGAGCGGGAGCCCGCTGCCGAAATCATGAGCAACGCGAGGGATCTCCCCGAGGCCGAACCGACGCACCCGGTAAAGCACGTAGGCTGACGTGCATG
>JAHFUA010000139.1 GCA_023265315.1 Acidobacteriota bacterium
TATTTGGGCCGAATGTCCTAGAAGCAGCGCCGCCGTCTCGGCGGCTGCGCGGTGTGGGCGTCTCGCCCACACGCCTGCGAAACCGGTGGAATTTCCAGCGAAATACCTACAAAAAAAAAAGGGGAACAGAGGACTCGCGTCCTCTGCTCCCCTTTGGCTTGTACCCTCCCCCAGGTACTTTGCCAAACTTCACGAACAGAGTGGGTCAAGACCTGAAGGCCAGAACTTGACCCGAACAGTGTTACTAGATCGGCGAGCTGGCGGTCGCGCACGCGGTAGTGGTTGTGGGAATTGTAGGCCCCGACGAGCCACCCGCAAACTGCTCGATGACGCCGGAGGGGTCAGTGCAGAAACCCCGCTGGCCGGTGACATTAGGAGTCACTGGAGTAGCCGTGAATTCATACTGCGAATTCGGCAGCGTGCCAGCGACATCGTTCAAGGCGAACGTGTAACCGCTCTTCTGGTTAGGAGAGTTCGCAAGGTTGGCATCGATCAAGCCGGCAGCCGTGGAGTCTGGCGTGCCACCGCTCGCGACTGGCCCCAGTTGAGCAAAAGTCGTGGCGAAGCCCTGGGTCGGGTAGGTCACGTTGTAGGTGATCATCGAGGTGTTCAGTGTGCGCAGAGAGCCCACAGCAGAGGCTTCGTTGGCGGCAATGCGCGACCGCAGAAGGTTCGGGATGGCGATGGCAGCAATGATCAGAATGATCGCTACCACGATTAGCAGTTCGATCAGCGAGAAACCCTTGTTCTTCTTCGCGTGCTTCTTGGCCTTGTGCTTCTTCATTGTCAGTCTTCCCTCTCGGAAAATGGTTGGTAAGCCGGGCAAGCTGCTCATTCGCACTTGGCATACCAACCACGCTCCCATGGTGACCTACGAGAGCGATCTCTAAGGCTTTGCCTGCGTAGGGCTTACGCGCATGCCGCGGCGGCGCCGGGAGCGCTGCACCAGAATCGGGGTATTCGCAGCGGCAATCTTGACAGAAAGTGTCATTTCACCAACAGATTTTGTCAGGCGGCGGTTTCGGAACGCCAACCCTTCGGGGACCGGACTCCCGGCAAACCCGGGGTAACCCCGGAATCTGTCGTGGCTTGATCAGCACGACTTAAGAGCCTTGCCCTTTCCAAGAACGAGCAGCCAAGAGCTAAGGGCTAAGGGCTCCTTTCGGGGCAAGCCGAAAATAATGCCGCGCCTTGCGTACGTCGTGCGCGATCTGCTCGCGCAGCGCCTCCACCGAGGGGAACTTGACCTCCCCGCGCAGCCGGTGCATGAAGAAGAGCTCCACCTCGGTCTGCGCCGTCAGCTCGATGGGGTGGAAGTTCAGCAGGTGGGTTTCGACGGCGAACGACTCCTGCTCGAAAGTCGGGCGGTAGCCGGCGTTGGTGACCGAGTCGAAGCACTCCCCGTTGATGCGGGTGCGGGTGACGTACACACCGTCTCCGGGCACCAGCTCGTCGTAGGGGCTCAGGTTGATGGTGGGCACGGTGTACTTGTGTCCGTAGCCGCGGCCGCGTCCGGGGGTGGAGACCAGGCTGAAGACGCGTCCCAGCAGTTGCCGCGCGCGCGCCACCCGGCCTTGCTCCAGCAGCTCGCGCACGCGGCTGCTGGAGACCGCGTCGCCGCGAATCTTCATCTCGGGATAGATCTTCACCTCGAAGCCGGTTTCAAGGCCGTACTCCGCCAACCGCTGCACGTCGCCTTTCGCCTTGTGTCCGAAGTGGAAGTTCGCTCCCTCGTGCACCTCGAGCGCGCGCAGACGCCGGCCCAGGATCTCTTCCGCGAACTGGCGCGGCGGGGTGAGCGAAAGGTCGCGCGAGAAGGGAAGCACCAGCGTGGCCTCGAGGCCGGTGGCCGCCAGCAGCTCCAGCTTGCGCGGCAGCGGCGTGATCAGCTTGGGCGCCACGTCCGGGCGCAGAATGCGGGTGGGATGGGGCTCGAAGGTCACAGCCAGCGACCGGGCGCCGCGCTCCATCGCCCGCCGCACCACCTCCGCCAGCACCGCCTGGTGGGCGCGGTGGACCCCGTCGAAGTTCCCCACGCTGAGGATGGCCGGGCCGAAATCAGCAGGCACTTCTTCGAGATGGTGGAAGACTTTCATCGGAAGACGGCGCAGTCTTATATCTCGAACTCCAGCTTCAACCCGTCGTGCGCCAAGCGCACATGGCCGGGCAGCGAGCGATTGGTTTCTTCATGACCCAGGTCGTGCGAGATGTGGGTGAAGAAGGCGCGCCGCGGCTGCAACCGCTCCACCAGGCGCACCGAATTCTCCAGCGTCGAATGCGTGGGGTGGGGGCGGCGGCGCAGCGCGTCCAGGAACAGGACGTCCAGCCCGGCGAGTTGTGCCAGGGATTCTTCCGGGATCTCGCTGAAGTCGGTGACGTAGGCCGCCGAGCCGAAGCGGTAGCCGTGGATCTCGTCCGGCCCATGCATCACCTTGACCGGGAGGAAGCAGGCGCCGAACAGCTCCAGCGGCCCGTTGATCTCGTGCAGATGGACTTCGGCCTTGCCGCCATAGTGGTAATCGCCTTCGAAGATGTAGCTGAAGATGTGCTGCAGGCGCTGGATCACCGGCGCGTGGCCGTAGAGCGGGATCTTGCCGGCGCGCCAGAAGGTAAGCGGGCGCAAGTCGTCGAGCCCCAGGATGTGGTCGGCGTGGGCGTTGGTGTAGAGCACTGCGTCCAGGTAGCGGATGCCTTCGCGGATGGCTTGCTGGCGGAAGTCGGGCGTGGTGTCGATCAGCACGGTGTGGCCTTCGTACTCGACCAGTACCGAGGGACGCGTGCGGCGGTCATGCGGGTCCGGCGAGCTGCATACGGCGCAGGTGCAGCCGATGGTCGGCACCCCCATGGAGGTGCCGCTGCCCAGCACGGTCAGGACTGCTTTCATTTTGGCTTGCCGCCGGGAGCCGACAGGTCGGACGAGGCCTGCCGCGCCAGCGCATTGGTCAGCTCCACGAAGCCCATGCGCAGCTCGTACAGGCAGTTCTGCAACAGGTGCTGTTCCTGGTCGCTGAGATTGCCTTTGGTCTTCTCTTGCAACAGCCCGATGGTGTCGATGGTCTGTTTGGCGCCCAGCAGGTCGGCCACGGGTTGCTGTCCTTCTTCGTGCACCAGCCCCAGTTGCATCATGGCGGTCATGTAGAGAGACGCTACCAGGCGCTCGAAGTTCATCTCGTAGTCCTGGGGCGTGCGCCCGCGGAAGGCCGCCTGCTCGAAGTTCTTGCCGGAATCGCGATAGGCGTCGTTTTGCGCCTGCTGTTCGGCCGCCGAAGGTGCCGGCGGCCCGGCGGGTTGGTCCGCGGGCGGAGGGGCGGCTTCTTTCTTGGAGACAGCCGCTGCTGGCGGATCCGGCGGTTTCTGCGCCGGCCGCTCCTCGCCCTGCGTCTCCGGACGCAGTTCGCCTTCCGCGGTGAACTTGCGCTTGTCAGTGACTACGAATTCGCTTTTTTTCTCTGCCACGGGAAAACAGTTGCCAGTAGGGTGGAGCAGGCCTTCAGGCCTGCATTAAGGCGCTCCCTCAAAGGTTACGGGCTTTTAGCCCCTGAGGTACTTACCATAGCCCCGCCCTCAGCGGCTAAAGCCGCACGCTTATGGCCGCCCTTATGCAGGGCTGAAAGCCCTGCTCCACCCACAAAACGAGCCGATATCCTGAAAAACCCAGGCCGACGGAAGCTACACGCTATCAAACGGCACCTCGCACACTGTAGCCTGCACTCCGCCGACGTCGATGGCCGTTCCCGGCCCGCCAGCCTCACGCCGCAGATATCCCAATCCCACAGCCTGGCCCGAAGGCAGCACCGCCACGCTGGTGATCTCCCCCACTGCGCGCCCGTCGCGCTCGATCTTGGTGCCCACTGATGGCGGCGCCTGGCCCGTGAAGCAGAAGCCGGTGAAGCCGCGGTGCACCGCGCCTCGCGAACGAATTCGCTCCACGATCTCCTGCCCGATGTAACAACCCTTGGTGAAATTGAGCGCGTGCTCCTGGCCGGTCTCCTGCGGGAGGTCGCGCTCACGGATATCGATGCCATAGCGCGGAATGCCGGCCGCGATCCGCCACAATTCCAGCGCCTCGGCGCCCACGGGGGTCGCGCCCGCCGCGGCCAGCGCTTCCCACATCCCACCGGCGTTCTCCGGTGACAGCCAGATCATGTAGCCGCCCTGCGGCGTTCGGACCAGCGAGATCGCAACGTCGTTCCACATCCGGTCCTCGACTTCGAGCGGCTGCAGCTCGCTGGGCTCGAAGCCCGCCCGCACCAGCACATCCTTCGAATTCGGCCCCTCCAGACCCAAGGCTGCAGTGAGCTGCTGGCCGGCTTCGGAGAGTACTACCTGGTCCATGATGATGTACTTCTTCAGAAGTTGCGTGAGCTTCTCCACCTGCGAGCGATCGGTGTCGATGAGGAACGATTCGCCCCGGTTGAAAACATACATGTCGCCCATGATGTGTCCCTGCGCATTCAGCAAGAAGCTGTACACACCATGGCCGGGCGCCAGATCGCGGATGTTGTTGGTCACCATGCCGTTCAGCCAGCGCGCCCGGTCGCGGCCAGTGACTACCAATTTGGTGCGCCAGCCCAGGCCGAAAACTCCGCACCCGGTGCGCAATGCGGCCAGCTCTTCCTGCGGGGAAGAGAACCCAGCCGGGGTCTGTGCGCCACAGTAATCGACCAGGCGGCCCGCCTCCGGGAGCTTGTTGTTCAGCGAGGTCTCATTCATCTCAAGTGTTTGATTATAGCCAAAAGGCAGGGGTCTTCGAGGTCGCGACATGGAAAGCTGGAAACACTGAACGGGAACCTGCTATGGTTCTGCGCCGTGGCTACGAAAAAGAGGATCGCCGTGGTTCCCGGCGACGGCATCGGCAAGGAAGTCACCGCGGAAGCCGTCAAGGTGCTCGGCGCCACCGGGGCGCCGCTCGAACTCACCCACTTCGACTGGGGCGCCGACCGCTATCTAAAGGACGGCACCACCATCCCCGCCGACGGCTTCCAGATGCTGGGCCGCGACTTCGACGCCATCCTCTTCGGTGCCCTGGGCGATCCCCGCGTGCCCTCCAACCTCCACGCCAAGGAGATCCTGCTGGGCATGCGCTTCAAGATGGATCTCTACGCCAACGTGCGCCCGGTCAAGCTGCTCGACGCGTCACTCTGCCCGCTGAAGAACGTCGAGCCCGCCGACGTGGACTTCGTCATTGTCCGCGAGAACACCGAGGGCGTGTACGTGGATATGGGCGGAGTCCTCAAGCCGGGCACGCCCGACGAGGTCGCCACCCAGGAGGACATCAACACCCGCAAAGGCGTGGAGCGCATCATCCGCTTCGCCTTCGAGCTGGCCAAGAAGCAGAGGCGTAAGAAGGTGCTGATGGCCGACAAGTCCAACGTCATGACCTACGCCGGCGGGCTCTGGCAGCGGGTTTTCAAGCAGGTCGGCGAGGAGTACCTCGGGATCGAGCGCCAGCACATGTTTGTGGACGCGCTCTGCCTGCACCTGGTGCGCGATCCGCGGCAGTTCAACGTGATCGTCACCAACAACATGTTCGGCGACATCATCACCGACCTGGCCGCCGCTCTGCAGGGCGGCCTGGGCATGGCCGCGAGCGGCAACATTCATCCGGGGCGGACGTCGCTGTTCGAGCCGGTGCACGGCTCGGCGCCGCCGTTTGCGGGCAAGAACATCGCTAACCCCGTGGGCGCCATCCTCAGCGCTGCCCTGATGCTGGAATTCCTGGGACTGCCCGCCGAGGCCGAGCGCATCAACGCTGCCGTGCTGGAATCCGTTCGCCAGAAGAAGACCACGCAGGATATCGGCGGGACGCTGGGCACGCGCGAGGTGGGAAACTGGATCGCGGCAAAAGTTTGAAAACCCACCTCGAAGGCACGGAGACACGGAGAAACCAAGGGATCCGCGTTCATCCGCGTTGATCCGCGTCGACCCGCGGCGGCGAAGTTCAATTCCACATCGCCTGCAATCTTCTCAGCCCCGCCCAGGCCAGCCGGTACTGCGGGTTCAATTCGATAGCGCGCGCATAGCACGCTTTGGCTTTCTGCCATTGGCGTCCGTGCTCGTATACTCTTCCCAGGTTGAAGTGCGGATAGCAGCGGGCATCGTAGCGCGGGGCGCGAATGGCTTTCTCGAACCAGGGGATGGCTTCCTCCCACTTGTCTTGTTCGATCAGGTAGGCCCCGATATCGTTGTAGGGATTGCCGAACCCGGGATCGACCCTGATCGCCTCCAGGCATTCCGCGATGGCGCGTTCGTAGTCGCCGAGGAAGGAGTAGCTCCAGCCGCGAAAAGTGTAGGCCTCGGCCGTGGGGTACGCTTCGATCGACTGGGTGTAGAGCGCGATGGCCTCGTCGTACTCGCCGTGCATCTGGCGCTCGTAGGCCTGCTGAAAATATTCCACGGCCAGCTTGCGAAGATCGCTTTCCGACGGCATACGGTTCGACAGGAAGGATATTGACAGGAAGAATTATGACTATGGTACCCAGGTTTGACAAACCGGCGCGGATCGTAATCCGCGGGCATTGGCTTGTGCTCGTTCTAGTGATGATGCTGGTCTTCGGCGGGAGCTCCCTCGCCGCGCAAACGGCATCACAGTCCGCTCCGGCGCAAAAGCCGCAGGCGCAGAAACCCCAGATACCCTCCACCGATCAAAAGCCCCAACCCCTCCAGGAGCGCGAGACCAAGATCACGCCCGAACAGGCGCAGGAGCTTTTCCGCTCGGTGGACGAGATTCTGAACTTCGCCAGCAAGGACACCAAGCTGCCCATCAAGAATCCGGTCAAGCGCGCGCTGGCCGACCGCGAGCAGGTGCGCAAGTTCGTCCTCACCCACATGCAGGAGGACAAGGACGCGCAGCGCCTGCAACGCTCTGAAGCTTCCATGAAGAAGTTCGGCCTGCTGCCGCAGGGCTTCGACCTGCGCAAGTTTCTCCTCGACCTGCTCGAGGACCAGGTGGCCGGCTACTACGATCCCAAGACCAAGACCGTGTACCTGCTCGACTGGGTGGCGCCGGAGGCGCAGCGTCCGGTGCTGGCGCACGAGCTGACGCACGCTCTCCAGGACCAGAACTTCGGCCTCGACAAGTGGCTGAAAGTGCGTGACGACGGGCAGCCTGGCAATCCCGACAACCTCGACGCCGGCCCCGACGAGGAGCAGGCGGCGCGCCAGGCCGTCAGCGAAGGGCAGGGGATGGCGGTGATGATGGATTACGTGCTCGCGCCCAGCGGCCAGAGCCTGGCCGATATGCCGGCCGTGGGCGAGATCTTCAAGCAAAATACCCTGGACCGCGCCGGCGACTCGCCCATCTTCGCCACGGCTCCCCTCTACCTGCGCGAGATGGTGATCTTCCCTTACACCTACGGGCTTTCCTTCCTCACGAACCTGCTCACCCGCGGTGGCAAGGAGATGGCCTTCGCCGGGGCGTTCAAGAATCCCCCCCGCGATACCCGCGAGATCATGCAGCCGGATTCCTATCTCGACGGCCAGCACGTGGAGCCGTTGCGGCTGCCCAAGCTCGCCGACCTGCTCAAGAAGAACTATGTGGGATACGACTCCGGCGCCGTGGGCGAGTTCGACGTCTATATCCTGCTCAAGCAGTACTCGGGCCCAGAGCTGGCGGAGAAGCTCTCTCAGGCCTGGCGTGGCGGCGTTTATTACTTGGGCCGGAATAAGGACGCCAAGCTCCCCAGGCCCGATGCGCCGATTCCCATGAGCGATCTCGGGCTGCTCTACGTTTCCAATTGGGCCACGCCGGAGGACGCCGGCTATTTCGCCAAGGCGTACAGCT
>JAHFUA010000140.1 GCA_023265315.1 Acidobacteriota bacterium
GCCTGGTGCGGGAAGCCCGGCTGAACCTGGCCGGCATTCGCCACCTGCTGGCGGCTTTGCCGTGCTTGCAGGTGCGCAACTGCGGCTTCGAAAGCAGGAAAGGCTGCCCGGTCATCTCGGATGAGTCGCGTCCGTGCTGGTCGAACCGCGCCACCTGCCCGGTGATCTCGGTGCAGGATTGCTACTTCTGTCCGGTGTACCGCTCCGCGCCCCACTGCGAGCACTTCAAGGCGTTGCTGGTTCCGCCGGTGACGCTCACGCCCGCGGCGCTGACCGCGGCAGACTAGGTGGGGGATGCGCGCCGCACTCTTGGCCAGCTTCTTGGCGGGGCTCGCTACCGGCGTGGGGGGCGCGGTCATCGCGCTGATTCCTGATCTTTCCCGCAAGATCTACGACACCCTGCTCGGCTTCTCCGCGGGCGTGATGCTGGCCGCGGGCGCCGTGGCCCTGCTGGGTCCGGCGCTGCGGCAAAACGGCGTCCTGACGGTTGCCTCCGGGCTGGCCTGCGGCGCTCTCCTGGTCTTTTTGCTGGAACGTGCTGTGCCTCACTTGGAGCCCCACTTTTCACCGGACATCACCGCCCCGGAGAAGCGAACCGGCCTGCTGATGGCAGCCGCGCTCACCCTGCACCATCTTCCCGAGGGACTGGCGGTGGGCGTCTCCTTTGCCAGCGGCGCTCCCTCGCTGGGCCTCATCGTGGCCGCAGCGGTTGCGCTGCAGAACATTCCTGAGGGTCTGGCCGTGGCCATGCCGCTGCGTGCCGCCGGATTCTCGCGCCCGCGCGCCATTGCCTGGGCGACGGCCTCCGGCATGGCGGAGCCCGTGGCCGCTGTCCTGGGGGTGTGGTTTGTTAAGGTGGTCGGTCCGATGGTGCCGTTCGCACTCGCGCTGGCTGCCGGCGCCATGATTTTTGTCGCCTCCGACCAGCTCATTCCGGAAAGCCGCCAACAGCCGGAGGCCAAGGCTCCCTCTCTGGGGCTGATCTTCGGATTCCTGCTGGTGGCGGTCCTTACTAAGCTGATGCTTTGAGGGTAATCCCGCCCGTGCGCCGGTCCGTCCAATAGAATGAGCGGGATAGTGTGAGACAATAGCAAGCACTGCCAATGCCCGCGGTGGCTCAGGAGTGTCTTCAGGAGCAGCGGAGGGGTCTCTCGGGATAGGATGGCCACCACCGAGCCAGCCACGCGACCCAGCTCGCAAGAGCGGGAGATTCACAACGACCGGCATGTGGTCCCGGTCCTGGTGCTCGATTTCAGTGACGAGCGCTCGCGGAGCCGTTTGCGCGAAGCCGGGCTGCTCTCCATCATCTTCCACCTGCTGCTGCTCATGACCATCCCTAGCCTGCTCCGATACTCGGCAGGGAAAGACCTTAAGGTCTGGACCGCGCAGGAAATCATCAACCGTGACCGCGAGCTGACCTACCTGGAGATGCCCAAAGACAGCCAGAGGGTGACAAAACGGCCGAACACCGACATCATTTCCGACAAGGACCGCATCGCCACTTCGCGCCGCCCCACGCTCGACGAGAAGACGATGAAGGAGCTGCGCGACAGCTTGCTGCGCCGCCCCGGGCCCGCAGCGCCTCCCTCTTCCCCGGCCCAGTCGCAGGCGGCGCAGGCCGCACTGCCAGCGCCTCCCCGGCCCAGCCAGAATCAGATGGCGCGGCTGGAACCGCTTCCCTCCGCCGCCAACGCGCGCAATGCTTTCACCAGGGCGCCGCTCTCCGCCGGCTCCGCTATCGAGCAGGCGGCGCGCGAGAGTGCAGCCCGCCGCGCCAGCGGGATGGGCGGCGGCGATTACGGCGGCCTCGGCGGCGGGGGCCGCGGCGGCAGCGTACAAGGCAACCTGGAGATCCTCAGCGACACCATGGGGGTGGATTTCGGCCCCTATCTCCAGCGCGTGCTCCACGACGTGCGTTTGAACTGGTACAACCTGATCCCCGAAGTGGCGCGCCCGCCGCTGATGAAGCGCGGCAAGGTGTCCATCGAATTCGCCATCCTGAAGGATGGCAGCGTGGCGGGAATGAAATTGGACGGGCCCTCGGGCGACGTCTCGCTCGACCGCGCGGCCTGGGGCGGGATCACCGCTTCCAATCCTTTTCCTCCCCTGCCTAACGAGTTCGGCGGCCAGTACCTCGCGCTGGTTTTTCACTTCTACTACAACCCCGACCGTGGCGAGCTTCGATAGCCCTACTCAGGCGGTTGCATCAGCTACAATCCCCCGCATGCAGCCCGCGCGCCAGCAGACCCTGGGCCTGATCCTCATTGCCCTGCTCATTCTGGTTTTCACTCTGGTGCGCTTCGCGCGCGTCTTGCACTGGAGTGCGCGCTGACTTGCCTTCTTCCGCCGAGCCGCTGCTGGTAGCCATTGTCGGTCCGACCGGCAGCGGCAAGACCGCGCTCTCCCTCGCGCTGGCCCAACACTTCGGCGGAGAGATCGTCAACTGCGATTCGGTCGCGCTTTATCGCGGATTTGAGATCGGCACGGCCAAGCCCGGGGTCGAGGAGCGTGCCCGCGCGCCGCACCACCTGCTGGACATTCTGGATCCGGCTGCGGTGTTCACCGCCGGCGATTACGCGCAGGCCGCCCGTCGCGTGGTGGCGGAGATTGCCGCCCGCGAACGCCTGCCTATTGTGGTCGGGGGGACCGGGCTTTACCTGCGCGCGTTTTTGGAAGGGCTGTTCGCCGGACCGAAACGCTCCGAGGAATTGCGCGAACGCCTGCGCGAGATCGCCCGCCACAAGGAATCGCCGTATCTCCACCGAATCCTGGTCCGGCTCGATCCTGCCGCCGCTGGGAAAATCCATCCCAACGACGCACCCAAGCTGATCCGCGCCCTGGAGGTGTGCCTGGAATCGCGGCAGAAGATGACCGAGCTGTGGCAGCGCGGGCGGGACCCGCTCCGCGGATTCCGCATCCTGCGCATCGGGCTCGATCCTGATCGCGCCGCACTCTACGAGCGCATCAACCGGCGCGCTCGCCGAATGTTCGATGCTGGCCTGGTCGAGGAGACCGAGCGGCTGGTGGAACGGTACGGCGCGCTTGCGCCGCCATTGCAGTCGCTGGGATATAAGCAGGCGGTTCAGCTACTGCGCGCCGAAGTCGATGGCGAATCGGCCATCGCGGCAGCGCAGCAGGCGCATCGCAACTACGCCAAGCGGCAGATGACCTGGTTCCGCCGCGAGCCCGACGTGCACTGGCTGCGCGGCTTCGGCGATGACCCGGAGATCGTCGCCGAAGCCATGGCGCAGGTGGAGCAGCAGTTGGCTTCAGCTCGCCGCTGACCACCGGGCTAGGGAGCGCAGCCGGTAAATGCCAGAGTCGCCGCGGTGAAGCTGGCACCCGGTGTAACCGTCAACGAACCCCCACCTTTGAGACTGGCGGTCTGAAGCTCCGACGGGCTGCAGTCTGCCGTTCCGCCCGAAGAGACCACGAAGGCCAGGGCATCCACGGTGTAACTCACCGCTGAAACCGTGTCTTGAGTGTAAGTAGTCCCGCCCGAGCTGAAAGCGCCGATGTTGGGATTCATCGCCGGCACCGTCAGGCTGTAGTCGGCGCAGTCGGTGTTGGAGGGACAGCTTGCGCCACCCGCCGTGGTCACTGTCGAGGAGCCCTGAGTCAGCGGAATCGTCACCAGCTTCCCGGTGATGGCTTGCAGGGGTGAGACCGAGATGTCCGCTGCCGCCGCCGCCGATCCGGTGGTGGTGGTCACAGTACCGCCGACCGTCGCTGGGGCCGTGCTGGGGCCGGTCTGTGCGATCAGCGGGATGTTCCCCAGGGCATTCCCGGGTTGCACCCCGGTGGTGATGGTGGCCGCATAGGCCACGTTGCTGCCATTCAGCGCCACAGCAATCACGTCATAAGTTCCCGGCGGCACCGGGCAGAACGTGAAGTTGCCGTTCGCATCCGGTACTACTTCCATCAGGATGCGGTCAATGGGGTTGGTGGAGACGCATCCCGCGCCCGAGCAGGCCGCCCCGGTCTGCTCCAGCGCCACTACGGTCTTGCCGCCGACGACCGGCAGGCCCGTGGCTTTGTCTACCACTTTGCCGTTGATGGAGGCGGAGGTAGTCGAAACCTCACCCGCATGTAATACCGGTTTCAGCCGGTACTGCCCGTTGCCCTGCACCACGATCGAGGCGCATGTGTTGAAGTCAATATTTAAATCCACGGTCTGGCCTGCCGCAACTGTGAACTGTCCGCCCGCAATCTGACCCGAAGGAATCTTGATTCCGGTCTGCGCCTCGCTGGAAAGCAGCAGCGTGTGCACGCTGTTGTCGGCCGCCAACACCACGCAGTTGGCCGCGCTGCCGCACTTGTTCCCCGTAACACTGGAGGCACTACTGTTGGCCAGCAAAATCAGCCGGATTTGCTGGTAATTGCCCGCCTGGAGCTGGGTGTTGGAACCAAGGGTCGCCAGAAAACACTGGTTGCTGGCCGCGGCCAACAGGTCAACCTGCATGGGGTTGCTCTTCAGGTTGGGCGTGAGGTCCAGCCAACCGGAATCATTGGGACCGGCAGTGGAACTGGTGTGCGCCAGCGCGTCGGTGATGGTGACGTACACGTGGCTGTAGGGTCCCTGGGGTGCGGTGCAGGTCGCAGGGTCGCTCATGGTGAGGGTCACAGCCCCCATCTGAGAAGGATTAGAGCTGCTGCTGCAGCCCACAAAGAAGGCCGCCAGCGCCGCAGCGGCCACTGCAAGAAGGAGTAACTTCCGCATACATACCTCGCGAAGACACAGTCTTTTCCGCTTCCTTCCGAAAGCAAGCCGCCGGCCCTTTTCCGGCCTTGGAACACAATACCTTAGCGGAACGGCGGTCCGGCAAGACGTAGCTTGCTTACATGGATCAGGAATAATTTCCACGTCCGCCCCCCGAATCCAGCACTGGGCGCGGATCTTGCCCATTTCGGCTATGGTACTAAGTGGTAACTGACAACGCCGGCCTGCTCTGCTATAACCCACTCATGCCCAAAAGGCTGGTCATCATTCTTCTGATCTTGGCGGGTTCGTGTCTTTCGGAGGATAAGTTTCAGCGGCCCGGTCCGGTGCGCCTGACGCACGACGGCGACAAGTGGGCGCAAAAGACCCTGCGCAAGCTGTCGCTGGAGGAAAAGATCGGGCAGATGTTCATGATCCGGGCGCAGACCCAGTTCTTCAATGTGAAGAGCCCGGATTACCTCCAGCTCCGCGACAACCTTCGCCGCTACCACATCGGCGGGGTGCTGCTCACGGTGGCATCGGAAGGCGGAGCGGTGTTCCGCAACCAGCCCTACGAAGCCGCCATGTTCACCAACCAACTGCAGCGCGACTCGCAGTTGCCGCTGATCTTCGCCGCCGACTTCGAGCGCGGACTGGCCATGCGTTTCCACGGGACCACGGGTTTCCCCGCGGCCATGGCCTTTGCCGCCACCGGCAATCCGCGCTACGCCGCCGAGATGGCGCGGGTGGTCGCCGAGGAGGCCCGCGCCATCGGCGTCGAGTGGAACTTCTTTCCCGTGGCCGATGTGAACTCGGCGCCGGCCAATCCCATCATCAATACGCGCGCCTTCGGCGAAGACCCGCAGCAGGTGATCCCCTACGTGCTCGCCTACCTGGGGGCGGCGCGGGAGAACGGCATGCTCACCACCGCCAAGCATTTTCCCGGGCATGGCGACGTGGAAAGCGACTCGCACCTGGGGGTGGCGCGCGTCTCCGCCGACCGCGCCCACCTCGAGAGCGTCGAGCTGCCTCCATTCCGCGCTGCCATTGAGGGCGGGGTCGACGCGGTGATGGTGGCGCACGTCACCGTGCCAGCGCTGGAGCCCGATCCCAGCCGCGTGGCCACGGTTTCCCGCGCGGTGATCGACGGAGTGCTCAAGCAGCAGCTCGGCTTTCAGGGCCTGGTCATCACCGATGCCATGGACATGAACGCCGTCACCCGGCTATTCCCCGCCGCACGCGCCGCGGTCGAGGCGGTGAAGGCGGGCAACGACGTGGTACTGATCCCCGCCGACCTCAATGCCGCTTACAACGGGCTGCTCAATGCCGTGCGCAGCGGAGAAATCCCGCAGGCGCAGATCGATGCCTCGGTGCTGAAAATCCTGCGCGCCAAGGCTGCCCTCCGTCTGAATAAAGCCCGGCTGGTGGACATCCGGGCGCTGGCTGAGATCATCGCCCGTCCCGCCGACCTGGCGCTGGCCCAGCAGGTGGCCGATGAGGCCGTCGCCCTGGTCCGCGATAACGGCCATGCGCTTCCGCTTCTGGGCAGCGGAACTCCGGCGCCCCTGCCTGCGTATCAACCACCAGGCCCGCCGGGAAGCCGTGTGCTGGCCGTGGTTTTCTCCGACGACGTGCGCACCGATTCCGGGCGGGTGCTGGAGCGGGAGCTGCGGGCACGCATTCCCGGCATGAACATGTTGTATGTTGATCCCCGCATTGCGACCAGCATGTCGGAGCAGGTGCTGGAGGCTGCCGATCGCGCGCAAACCGTGGTCGCGGCCGCCATTGCCTCTCCCTCAGGAGGCAAGGTGCTGCGAGTAAACGGCGTGCTCACCGCTTCGGTCTCGCTCGACGACGCGACCGCCGCTCTTCTGCATCGCCTGTTGCAGCGCGCTGCCGACAAGACCGTGCTCGTGGCCCTGGGGAATCCCTATTTGGCGGCTCAGTTCCCGGAAGTCCAGAATTATCTCTGCACGTTTTCCAATGCGCCGGACTCGGAGATGAGTGCAGTGAAAGCTTTGTTTGGCGAGATCCCCATCCGCGGGCGCCTGCCGGTCACCGTTCCCGGGGTCGCCGCGCGCGGCGCCGGACTTGATCGCACTGCGCTGGCGCAAGGAGGTCGTCCATGAAACCGTTCTTATCCCGACACGCGTTTTTGGGCATGACGCTGGCGGGCGCGCTGCTCGCCGGGCTCTCGGGCTGCACCATCCAGAAGAAGGGCGAAGGTGGGAACAAGAAAGTGGACATCGAGACACCCGTGGGCAGCCTGCACGTAAACACTCAGGTCGATCCCAAAGACACCGGCCT
Source organism: Acidobacteriota bacterium (assembly GCA_023265315.1). Lineage (GTDB taxonomy): Bacteria > Acidobacteriota > Terriglobia > Terriglobales > Acidobacteriaceae > JAHFUA01. The sequence goes on from JAHFUA010000140.1 coordinate 7,007, forward strand.
GGCGGTTTATCCCGGCGCGACTCGCGCGGAAGAGGGCGACAGCAAGCACGCTGCCAGCCTGTCGATGGACAGTGCGCTGTTCGGGGTCAAGGTGGTGGCCATCAAGTACCACTCCGACGATCCCCCGGATAAGCTGCTCGACTTCTATCGCAAGCAACTGAAGGTGTACGGCGAGGTGACGGAGTGCCGCGGCAGCATCGACCTCGAGCACGGCAAGGTGCGCTGCAACCCAAGCAGCCTGCGGGAGGAGATCAATCTGGTGACCGGTACAGACGAGCGCCGTCACATCGTTTCCATAAAATCCGAGGGTAAGGGTTCCAACTTCGCTCTGGTCTACATGCAGACCCGCGGGGAGAAGGGAACGCTGTAGCGCGAGGTTTCCCCAGGGTGTCATCCTTCGCGAGGCGAAGCCGAGCGGAGGATCTGGCGAGAAGGCCTACACCACCTGAACCGGTTGTGTTAACTACTATCCCAGATTCTCCCGCCTCGCTTCGGTCGGCGGAAGAATGACAATTTCGCGAGGGACGTTCGTCCCGGCCGCCGTTGCGCGCCTGCTGGCCCTCCTGTAACCTGAATTCGAAGTGGATCATCCCTGTCACCGCTGCCGTGTGAGCGTGGAGGACGGCGTGGCCTTCTGCCAGCACTGTGGCGCTCCCCAGATACGCGTCTCCGCCACGGGTGGCGAGCAGGCGGTTATGCCGTCGTTTCCCCCCGATACGCCGGACGAAGTACAACCTCCGGCCCAGCCTGTGCCTT
>JAHFUA010000141.1 GCA_023265315.1 Acidobacteriota bacterium
AGCTTCCCGGTCTGGGTGTTCTGCTGCGACGGATGGTAGGAAGCGAGCAGCATCTTCCCGTCCGGCATTTTGTAGCGCGCGCCGTGGGCTAAGGCGTATCCGTTCTTGCTGGCGAGCAGGCCGCGGCGCTTGAGATAGTTCAAGTAGCCGTCGAAGGCGACCCGCCCCAGGCACACCACCACCCGCACCTTCTTTAAAGCCGCCAGCTCGCGGTCGAGGTAGGGCGCGCAGTTGGCGATCTCGCCCGGCGTGGGTTTATTGGCGGGAGGGGCGCAGCGCACCACCGCGGTGATGTAGGCGTCCTTCAGCTCGAGGCCGTCGGCGCGGTGGGTGGCCTTGGGCTGCGAGGCGAAGCCGGTGCGGTGGAGCACGGGGTACATGAAGTATCCCGAGCCGTCGCCGGTGAACATCCGGCCGGTGCGGTTGGAGCCGTGCGCGCCCGGCGCCAGGCCCAGGATCAGCACCCGCGCGTCAGGATCGCCGAAGCCCGGAACCGGCCTGCCCCAGTATTCCCAGTCCAGGTAGGCGCGGCGCTTCTCGCGCGCGATCTTCTGGCGGTATTCCACCAGCCGCGGACAGCGGGTGCAGGCCACAATCTCGCGATTCAGTTGCTCGAGCCAGGAGGGCATGGGGACTCTTTGCCGCGGATGAACGCAGAGTAACGCGGATCTCTTTTGTATCACAGCCGCTGCGTCCCTGGGCGTTTGACCGTTCGTCCGCGCACTCTTTAATATGGATGGCAATGCGAGTGACAGAAAGCCTTCCCCGTTGAGCGCCACCGAGACCAAGAACGACTGTACCCGCGAGATCGAGGTCGAGATTCCGGCCGAGGTCGTGACCCGCGAGACCGGCGTGGTGATTGAGCGCTTCCAGAAGCATGCGCGGCTGCCGGGCTTCCGCAAGGGCAAAGTGCCGCCATCGGTGGTGCGGCAGCGTTTCCGCGAAGACATCCGCAGCGAGGTGGTGGAAGTGCTGGTCCCCCGCTACTTCCGCCAGGAGGTGGAGAAGCGCGGGCTGCAACCGGTCTCGCAGCCGCGGGTCAGCGACCTGCAAGTGGCCGAGGGCCAGCCACTGCGCTTCAAGGCCAGCTTCGAGATCATGCCCCAGGTGCAGGTCTCGGGATACGAGGAGCTGCGGGCGGAGAAGGCCGACAGCAGCGTCTCCGACCAGGAGGTGGAAGAGGCGCTGAGCCGGTTGCGCGAGCAGCACGCCACCTACAATGCAGTGGACGACCGCGAGTTGCGCGACGGCGATTTCGCCCAGGCCTCGCTGGTGGGCACGCCACAGTCTGCGGAAGGAAAGCCGGTGACCATGGATGATGTGCTGGTGGAGATCGGCGGCGCGGGCACGGTGCGCGAGTTCAGCGACCATCTGCGGGGCGCGCGCCCCGGCGAGGAACGCCGCTTCGAGGTCACCTACCCGGCGGATTTTTCCGACCAGCGCCTCGCGGGCAAGAAGCTCGCCTACGCCATCACCGTGAAGGCCATCAAGCAGAAGACGCTGCCGGAGCTTAACGACGATTTCGCCAAAGAGGCGGGCGATTTTCAATCGCTCGACGAGCTCAAGACCAGAATCCGGGAGCAGCTCGAGGCGGAGAAGAAGCACACCGCCGAACACGCCGCCAAGGACAAGCTGGTGGAAGAGCTGGTGCGCCGCAATGATTTCCCGATTCCGGAAGCGCTGGTGGACCGCCAGGTGGACGTGCGGCTGGAGCGCGGGCTGCGGGCGCTGGCGGCCCAGGGCATGCGCACCGAGGACATGAAGAAGATGGACTTCTCCCGCCTGCGGGCGGGCCAGCGCGAGGCCGCGCTGCGCGAGGTGAAGGCCTCGCTGATTTTGGAGAAGATCGCGGACCAGGAAAAGATCGAGGTCACGGACGAGGAGGTCAACCACGAGATCGAGTCGCTGGCCAAGCAGATGCAGCAGACGCCGGAGGCGGTCCGCGCTCGTTTGACACGTGATGGAGCGCTGGATAGAATCCGGAACAGAATCCGCAACGAGAAGACCCTCGACTTTCTTTATCGCCGCTCGGCATGATGGCGGCGGTTTTTCAAGCTCTCCCGGCCTCACTTCAGCGCTGGGGTGAAGTGTCAGGCAGGGCAACGTGAAAGAGGAACATATGGCGCTGGTGCCCATGGTGGTCGAGCAGACCAGCCGCGGCGAACGTGCGTACGACATCTACTCCCGCCTGCTGCGGGACAACATCATTTTCCTGGGCACGCCGGTGGACGACACCATCGCCAACCTGGTGATCGCGCAGTTGCTCTTCCTCGAGGCCGAGGACCCGGAGAAGGACGTCTCCGTCTACATCAACTCCCCGGGCGGTTCCATCACCGCGGGCATGGCCATCTACGACACCATGCAGTTCATCCGGCCGGACGTGGTGACCATCTGCATCGGGCAGGCAGCCTCGATGGCGGCGCTGCTGCTCTCCGCCGGCGCGCCCAGCAAGCGCTATGCCCTGCCCAACTCCCGCATCCTTATCCACCAGCCCTCCATGGGCGGGCTCTCCGGGCAGGCCACCGACATCGATATCCATGCCCGCGAGATTCTGCGCATGCGCGAGATAACCAACCAGCTACTGGCCAAGCACACCGGGCAAAAACTTGATAAAGTGGAAAAAGACGTGGAGCGCGACTTCATCATGAACGCGCAGCAGAGCAAGGAATACGGGATCATCGACGAGATCATCTACAAGCACAAATAGCAAGGAGCGTGTCTTCCCAGGATGGGGGTAGGTGGTAAGGAGTAACCACGTGAAACCACGGTCGGGGTCGGATGAAGTTCTACGCTGCTCGTTCTGCCACAAATCCCAGGACGCAGTCGCCAAGCTGATCTCCTCGCCCAGCGATTACCCGCGGGCCTACATCTGTGACGAGTGCGTGGCGGTCTGCAACTCGATCCTGGAGGACGACCGCGCCGAGACTCACGCCTCCGCCGCCCCCAACCACCTGCCCAAGCCGCAGGAAGTCAAAGTCTTCCTCGACGAATACGTCATCGGCCAGGAGCAGACCAAGAAGAAGCTGGCGGTCGCGGTCTACAACCACTACAAGCGCATCCACATGAACCGGCAGCGGGCCAGCGAGGTGGAGCTGACCAAGTCCAACATCCTGCTCATCGGCCCCACCGGCACCGGCAAGACGCTGTTGGCGCAGACCCTGGCCAAGATGCTGGACGTGCCCTTCGCTATCGTAGACGCCACCACCCTCACCGAGGCCGGTTACGTTGGCGAGGACGTGGAGAACATCATCCTCAAGCTGCTGCAGGCCGCCGACGGCGACGTGGGCCGCACCCAGACCGGCATCATCTACATCGATGAAGTGGACAAGATCGGGCGCAAGGACGAGAACCCCTCCATTACCCGCGACGTCTCCGGCGAAGGGGTGCAGCAGGCGCTGCTGAAGATCCTGGAAGGCACCATCGCCAACGTCCCGCCGCAGGGCGGCCGCAAGCACCCTCACCAAGAATTCACGCCGGTGGACACCACCAACATCCTGTTCATCTGCGGGGGCGCGTTCGTCGGCCTGGAGAAGGTGATCGGCCGCCGCATGGGGAAGAAGGCCGTCGGCTTCCGCAGCGGCGAGGAAGAGAAAGACCAGCCGCCCGTCCCGCCCAGCAAGCGCGATACCGAGATGCTGGGGCAGGTGCAGCCGCAGGACCTCATCAAGTTCGGGCTGATCCCGGAATTCGTGGGGCGGCTGCCGGTGGTGGGCGTGCTCGACGACCTCGATGTGGACGCGTTGATCGAGATCCTCACCCGTCCCAAGAACGCCATCATCAAGCAGTACCAGCGGCTGTTCGAGTTCGAAAACGTGCGGCTGAAGTTCACCCAGGATGCGCTGCGCGGCATTGCGCATGAAGCCATGATGCGCAAGGTCGGCGCCCGCGGCCTGCGCATGATCCTGGAAGAGCTGATGCTCGACCTGATGTACCACCTGCCCAGCCAGAAGAAGGTGCGCGAGTTCGAGCTCACCAAGGAGATGGTGGAGAAGCGCGAACTGTCGGTGGCGGCGGTGATGGAGAAAGCGGGGTAGGAAGTTTCACGTTTCCAGTGATTCACGTGGGGCGGGTACCCCTTCGACCTCGCTCAGGGCAGGCTCTCGCCCGCCGCCTTAACCCGGGCAGCCGTCGTCGGGGACAACGGGCGGTCCCTGGGGGCAGACTGGTCCAATTCCGGGAATGCATTACGTTTCACCCCCCAGCAAAAGGGCGGTGACCGTGGTGGTGCTTTCCCCGTGCACTTTGGTCATGCGTTTTTGAGTACAACAGTGTCTTTTGGGACAGCTGTTGCGGGCGGGAAAACCTGATATATTGGCTTCGATAGTCTGCACGAACCAATCCTTCAGGTACAGGTTGGCATGACACAGAACCGGGAAAAATTCGAGACTCGCAAGTTGCCCATGATGCCCATCCGCGATGTGGTCATCTTTCCGCACATGATGACCCCCTTCGTGGTGGGCCGCGAATCCAGCGTGCGCGCGCTGGAGGAAGCGCTGGCGGCGGACAAGAAGATCTTCCTGGCCACCCAGCACGATGCCAGCGTCGACGAACCCAAGGCCAATGAGATCTTCCAGGTCGGCACCGTGGTCAACATCGTGCAGAGCCTCAAGCTGCCGGACGGCAACATCAAGGTGCTGGTGGAAGGCATCGAGCGCGGCAAGATTTTGCAGGTCACCGATGGCGAGGGCTATTTCCAGGCCACCATCCGCACCGTCAAGTACTCGACCGAGCTCACTCCGGCGATCGAGTCGGGGATGCAGCGCGCAACCGGCCTGTTCGAGCAGTACGTAAAGCTCTGCCAGTCCTTGAATTACGAGACCATGATCGCCGCCGTGCGTATGGAGGACCCGGCCAAGCTCACCGACACCATCGCCGCCAACCTCCAGCTCTCCATCGAGGAGAAGCAGGAACTGCTGGAAATCTTCGATCCCGCAGAGCGGCTGAACCGCATCGCCGATGTGCTTGACATCGAGATCGAGAAGCTGAACATGGACCGCACCATCCAGTCGCGGGTGAAGCGGCAGATGGAGCGGGCGCAGAAGGAGTACTACCTCAACGAAAAGATCAAGGCCATCCAGAAGGAACTGGGGCGCGGCGAGAAGAGCGAGTGGGACGAGCTGAAGAAGAAGGTGGACGCCGCCGGCATGCCCAAGGAAGTCCACGAGAAGGCGCTGCAGGAACTGAAGAAGCTGGAGGCCATGCCGCCCATGTCGGCCGAGTCCACCGTCAGCCGGAATTATCTGGACTGGCTGCTGGCGGTGCCGTGGAAGAAGCGCTCCAAAGAAATCCGCAACATCGACCGCGCCGAGAAGGTCTTGAACGAAGACCACTATGGGCTGGAGAAGATCAAAGAGCGCATCCTGGAGTTTCTGGCGGTGCGCCAGTTGGTGAAGAACCCCAAGGGATCAATCCTGTGCTTCGTGGGGCCGCCGGGCGTGGGCAAGACCTCGCTGGGCATGTCGATCGCGCGCGCCACCGGACGCAAGTTTGTGCGCATGTCGCTGGGCGGAGTGCGCGATGAGGCTGAGATCCGCGGCCATCGCCGCACCTACATCGGCGCGCTGCCGGGGCAGATCATCCAGATGATGCGTAAGGCTGGCACCAAAAACCCGGTCTTCATGCTCGATGAAGTGGACAAGATGTCGATGGACTTCCGCGGCGATCCCTCGGCGGCGCTGCTGGAAGTGCTCGACCCCGAGCAGAACTACATGTTCATCGACCACTACCTGGACGTCGAGTACGACCTCTCGCAGGTCTTCTTCATCGCCACCGCGAACGTGATCCACACCATTCCGGCGGCTCTGCAGGACCGCATGGAAGTGCTGCGGCTGCACGGCTACACCGAGCTGGAGAAGATGGAGATCGCCAAGCAGTTCCTGGTGAAGAAGCAGCGGAAGCAGGCGGGGCTGACGGAAAAGAACCTGAGCTTCGCCGATGACGCCATCCAGCACATCATCCGCTGCTACACCCGCGAAGCCGGGGTGCGCAACCTGGAGCGCGAGATCGGCAACATCTGCCGCAAGGTGGCGCGCAAGGTGGTGAAGCACGGCGCCGCGTACACCGTGGTCATCTCTCCGGAAAACGCCGGCGAGTTCCTGGGGGTCATCAAGTTCCGCGAGCTGCCGGCGCACGAGAAGAGCGAGGTCGGACTGGTCACCGGGCTGGCCTGGACCGAGGTCGGCGGCTCCATCCTCAGCACCGAAGCCACCATCGTGGACGGCAAAGGCAAGCTGATGCTCACCGGCAAGCTGGGCGACGTGATGCAGGAATCGGCGCAGGCCGCCATGTCGTATCTGCGTTCGCGCGCCGCCCGCCTGGGCATCGCACGCGATTTCTACCGCAGCGTGGACATCCACATCCACGTGCCCGAGGGCGCCATCCCCAAGGACGGGCCTTCGGCCGGCATCACCATGGCCACCGCCCTCGCCAGCGCGCTTACCAAGATCCCCGTGCGGCGCGACCTCGCCATGACCGGCGAGATCACCCTGCGCGGCAAGGTGCTGCCCATCGGCGGCCTGAAAGAGAAGCTGCTGGCGGCACACCGCGCCGGCATCTTCGAGGTCATCCTGCCCAAGGACAATGAGAAAGACCTGCCGGAAGTCCCGGAGAACCTGCGCAACGCCATGAAGCTGCACTTCGCCGAGAACATGGACCAGGTGCTGGCCATCGCCCTGGAGCGTCCCTTGCCCCAGTTCCAAGTGGCGGAAGAGACCGCGCAGCCCATCGCGCCCGTCACCTTGCCGCCGGCGGCAGGTCCGACGGCGCGCCAGTAAGTACCGAGTACCAAGTACCGAGTACCGAGCAAAGGCCTGCGAGAGTGGGCCTTTTGGTTCGCGGTTCGCGGGAGGGCACGACTTCAGTCGTGCCGTACAGCTCATAGCAATATTGTCATCCCGAGCCAGCGCGACCGGAGCTTGCGACGAGAGCGCGCTGCGAGGGATCTGCTTTTGGCGAAAACCAAGATTCCTCTCTTGCCCTCGCTCGCCCGCCGCGCCAGCGGGCATTACCGTGCGGGCCTCATTTCGGGCTTTAAGGGCAGCGACGTGGTAACGTTGCCGTGTTCGTCGAAGAAGCTCAGCCGCGGGCCGTCTTTGCTGACCGCCATGCGCGCCCGAACCTGCCCGTCGGCATCACGCAGCACAAAGCTCTGGGCCTCGACGCTGCGGGCTTTCACCAGAAACGGCTGCGGAGAATCGAAGCCGGTAAGCAGCAGCACCAGGCAGCTCAGCAACAGAACCAGCGCTGCCAGCTTCCACCGGCAGATTCCCCGCTCCAGGCGCTCTACCCGTTGAACCAATTCGTTTTCCTGCATCGACACACCTCCAGTTGGGGAGAGAACGAGCCGCTCGGCGCTTCTTGCGCGTCATTTGCACGATTCTGCACCGAACAATAGAATCAGCTTGCCCGCTACCCCCTTGAATCAATCACAAGCCACTGACGAGTCCATGGCCACTCCCACCCTTGCTTCCACCTCCGGGCGCCGAAACACGGCAGCGCGCGTCATCGGCCTGGTGTTGGCACTGGTCGTGGTGCTCGTCCTGGCCGTGACGGGATGGTTCTACTGCGAGGCGCGCGCTTCCCTGCCCCAGGTGGACGGCCAGGTGCGGGTTGAGGGACTGTCGGCGCCGGTCACCGTCCTCCGCGACGCCCAGGGCGTACCCCACATCCGCGCCGGCAATCTGCACGACCTGCT
>JAHFUA010000142.1 GCA_023265315.1 Acidobacteriota bacterium
GGATAGCATGGGGCGAATCACGTGGCTGCCATGCAGAGGCGGGATGGGGATCAGGTTGAAGACCGCCAGCAAAACGTTAATTTGCATCGCGGTGTAAAGCAGGATGACCAGCGGCATCAGCGGCGACTGGCTTTCCATCCCATACCGGAGGATGTTGCGGGCTTCGGGAAAAACCCACGAGATCAGGGCCAGCAAGATCACGGCGCCGGTCGCGACGAGGAAGTTGCTGACCGGCCCGGCAACCGAGGTCATGATGTCGGCCAGGACGTAATTCTTACGGAAATTCAGCGGGTTCACCGGCGTGGGTTTGGCCCACCCGATCATCGGGATATGCGCGATATAGGCCATCAGCGGCAGCAGCACCGTTCCGATGGGGTCGATGTGCCGGATAGGGTTGAGCGACACCCGGCCCAGCATGCGCGCCGTGGGATCGCCGTAGTAGGATGCCGTCCAGGCGTGCGCCGACTCATGCACGCTGATGGCGAACAGGAACACCGCGATCTGGGTGACCAAACCGAAGACGTCAAAATTCATGCGGCGAAGGTCGATGGTACCACGGCGCAGGGCGCGATTCAGGCCGGCGCGTCGCCCGTGGGTCACCCGGCGCCTTGATAGGGCGCGGCTTTCAGCCGCGCCGTACAAGTACCAATTTTTCCTTGTCATTCCGAGTGGCTTTAGCCGCAAGGAATCTTGGTTTGTATGCGGTTCTTGATTGGTGTGGGCTCTTGTTGTCCGGCAGAGTCTTTCAAGACCGAGATTCCTCGCACGCGCTCAGTCGCGGTGCTTCCTCGCGTGGCTCGGAATGACAATCGCAGGAGTGACCTGGGGCGCGGCTGAAAGCTGCCCGAGCAGCTACTTCTGCACCACGGTCACCTGGCGCTGGCCGACGACGGCGCTGTCGATGCGGTTGGGCATCTGGAAGCGCGTGTCCATGCCGATTTCGGGATGTTTCGGCTTGATGTAGCGGTCGATGAAGAACTCGAGAGCGACCTGCGGCACCTCGACGCCGTCGATGGCCACGCGATCGACGTGGACATACGCCAGGCCGCGCTGGCCGTGAGCGTGGGTGGCGACCTGCACCTGGTGCACGCCGCTGAACAGCGCCAGCAGCGGGTTTACGGACCGGCTACCCTGCGTGATCTGATCGAAGTCCACCTGCATCTCCGCCGTAACCACTCCCGGCAGGCCCTGGAGGCGCACCCGCTGCACGCCTCTCGGCAGGTGGACGGCGCCCGAGTTGATATAAGCGTTCACCTCGTCCTCGGTCAGCACCGTGGGTGTGGAGTCTGGCGGGGACGCCTGGGCATTGCTCTCGAGGTGCTGGAGCTTGCGCTCCATGCTTTGGACAGCAGGACTGACGGCAGTCGAGACGGTGGGTTGTGGGAGTGCGAGACCCACGGAGAGCAACAGGGCGAAGACCAGGGCTGCGGTTCGTAAGTTCACCTCTCGCGACCTCCACCAAAGCCTTTTCCTTGGGGGGTCCCGCGCTCACCACCCCAGGGAACCAAAGGCGGGTTCGCCGGGGACCCCGGTTGGGCTCGGGATTTCGGCAGCGGACTCCCGCTTGCACCCCAGTACGCGCAAAAGGGGCGCGTCCTGGGGACCCGCTTCGCTCACGCCCGCTAAGCGCCTCAAGTTCATGGGCTGAGCGCGGCCTGCGTTTCCTTCGCGGACAGCGTGGTGACGCGCGGCTTCTCCAGGGTGCCCGAGACCCCGTAGCCGCGCGCATTCCGGGTGGTCAACCTAAGTTCGAGGCGCTCCAGCGATGCAGTCCCGCTCACCACATAGATGCTGTCCGCGGTCTCGATTTTGCTTTGCCGGAACTCCAGGCGGCGGTCCCGCAGCACGGCTTGTCCGGTGAAGCGCTTTAGCCGCAAGGGCTCGCCGGCGCCATTCAGCGCCAGGTGCTGTAACGTGCCGTGCTGCCAGTCAAAATCGAGAATCCCGTCGGCCGACTGTCCCAGCTCGGCGGCGCTCCATCCCGCCAGCTCGATCTTGAATCTGCCGCTGGCCGTGCCCGTCGCCCAGGGATCGTGCGTCAAAGCAGCCACCTGCGGCAGCGCCACGCGCTCCAGGGTCCCCGAGCCAAGGTACACGGGCACGGCGCCAGCGAAATCGGCGCTCCATTCCGCGCGCAGCTTGCCGCCCAGCGTCTCTGCCCGGAGCTCGGATAGCCGCAGCCCATGGTCCCGCAGTTCCGCCCACGCCACTACCTGCTGGAGTTCCAGACCCTTAAGCGCAACGTGGTCTGCCCGGATGCGCCCCTGGGCTGTGAACTTTCCCAGGCTCGCGCCCGTCTCTCCGGCCAGCACGCGGTACCACGGTACACGACGAAACTGTGGGTTGAGCAGCCGGTTCAGCTCCGCCAGCGAGACCTCGCCGGCGTGCAGGTCGAATCCGACCGGGCAAGCCTCTTCGGAAGCGCAATTACGAGGGAAAACCAAAGAGCCATCCACGGCTGTGTGGCTGGCGGTGAAGGCGACTGCCAGGTTCTCGACGTGTACCGCATCCCGTTGCAGGACGGCGTTGGCGCTACGCACGTGGACGGGCCCGCGAACCCCGGCCAGCAGCACGCTCACGTTTCGCAACTGCATCGACCCGGTAGTGACCGGCGCGGTGAATCCCGTCCAGTTGCCGGCGATGTGCAGGTCCAGTTTGGTGTTGCCGGTGGCGTTCAGCGCAGGTGCGTGCAGTCCCAGTCCGTGCGCCACCCGGAACAGGCGCTGGAGCTCGGCATCGCCCTCGACCCCTACGCTGTAGCCGGTGGCAGAAAACGAAGCCTGGACGGTGACGGGCGCGGTCCCGCCCAAGGGCACCGGGAACGGCGCCACGAGCAGCCGCAGCCCGGCGCTGCCATCGTTGGAGGAGGGCGCGCTGCGGACGAGGCGACCATTGCCGGCGCGGGCCGTTTTCTCCTGGGCGACCTCGAACTTGATTGCGCCCAGCTTCAGCTCCCGCCCAAAAACTCCTGAGCGCAAGGCGAAATCGCTAGTGTTGCCCTCACCGCTCCAGCCGCGCTTACCGGGTCCGGTGCGGTAGGCGAAGTCTGCATCGAGGGCGCCGGCAGCGGTCAGGTCCAGGGGCAGTGCGAACTTGGCGTGACGCGCCAAGCGCGCCAGTTCCGCCATCGGCACCTGCTGAGCCACCAGGGCCAGGTCAAACCGCCGTGGACCCAGCAAGTCCGCAATGCTGCCACGCAAGGCCAGTTCGCCGTTCTGCAGGCGGCAGTCGAGGTGGGAGAGTTCCTGCGCTTGCCCGCGATACTGTGCCGTGCAGCTTGCTGCCAGCCGCAGCATGTCCGGGATGATAATGTCATAGCGGCGGAAGTCGTCGATCGACCCCGAGCCGCCGAGCTTCAGGTCCTGGGGCGTGCCGGTGAGATCCGCCACCAGGTTCACCGAGCCGCGCCAGCCGCGGTCGCGGCCGTACACCAGGCGTGTGAGCTGTCCCAGTTGGGCTCCGCGCAAAGAGACGCGCAGACGCAAGGGGGTCTCGTCCAGCCGGGCTGCCCGGCCGACGGCCCCGCCGATCTCGACCACGCCAGTGTCGCTGAGGCTGGCATCCGTGCGCACCGGACGCGCCCGCAGCCGCAGGTTCCACTCGTTCTCCGAAGCCAGCCACAGTGCGAAGTCGGCCTCGCTCAGCGCATAGGCTTTCTTCTCCATGCCGGACTTGAAGTTGATCCGGCCGCCTTCGCCCTCCAAGTAGGGAAAGCGAGGACGCGATTCAGGGCGGGTCTTGGCGGTGGGCGCCGCGGGCGTCTGGCTGGCGCGCAGGAGCAGCGATTGCAGGTTCCACCGTCCATCCTGCGTGCGCACGAGGTTAAGACTCCAGGGCTGGGCGCCACTCGGGGACTCGAGAGTCAGGGAACTGATCTCTGGCCGCCAGCGCCAGAGGGAACTCAACCGCAGGTTGGCCGTGACCTGGTCAGCGCGCAGCAGGGGTTCGGCGCTGAACACCGGATCATCCTGCACCACGAACCCTTCTAGGCGGAAACCGGGTTGGGGAAAAAGCCGGAGTCTGACCTCGCGCACGCTGACTTGCCGCCCCAGCCCTCCGCTGATTGCGTCCACGATGCTTTTTCGGAAGCTTTTCAGCTTGATCAGCGGCGGCACGAACACGACCAAGGCCAGCACCGCAACGGCCGCGAGGCCGATTCGCCGGATGGAGCGCCCCGAGGGCATCAGTACACCATCTTCAGCATGCGCCGCCAGCGCGTCTGCGTGGGGAAGTGCACCACGACCCTGAGCACGAACATCAGGCGATCGGGGATGCTGGTCTTGCGGTATTGGTCGGGAGGGGTCTCGAACGACCAGTAGATAAACATGGGACGGCCAATGATGTTCTCCCGCGGGATGAATCCCCAGTAACGGCTATCATAGCTGACGTCGCGGTTGTCACCCATGGCGAAGTAACTGTCGGGGGGCACCACCAGATTGCCATCCTGGATGTAGTTGGGCATCAGCAGGTGCCACTCCGGGGTGACGCTGGCGCCCATGGTGGGCGGTACCGCCGGGAAGTTATCGCGATAGGGGTTATAGCTTGCCGAATCGTGCAGGACGTAGGGTTCGTGCAGCTTTTGCCCGTTGCGGTGCACCACCCCATCGCGCAGGTGGATGTGGTCCCCGGGGATGCCGATGATGCGCTTCACCACATACAAGCCCGCTTCCGCCGGCGACAGGAAGACGACGATGTCGCCCCGCTGGACCTGGCGATAGGGGATCACCGGCCCCGTCCAGCGCGTTTTCGGGGCCAGAGTCACGCGGTCCACGAATACGTGGTCGCCGATAAGCAGCGTGTCCTCCATCGAGCTTGAGGGGATCTCGAAGGCTTGCAGGTTGAAGGTGATGATGAACAGCCCGACCACCAGCACCAGGGCTACCGAGGCGATGAACTCGGTGGTGGTCTCGCGTTTCTTCTCCGGTTTGGGCAAATCGTCTTTTCTGGCCAATGGCTTCCTTCCACCCCAGCGCGCCAACACCGGGTGTCCACCCCAACGAAGCAAAACCGGCTTCGTTGGGGACAGCGGGCGCGCCGGGGACCCCGGCCTCGTGCGGCGACCCTGCGACTATCTTACGATGCGGAAAGTGCGGTCCCAGCGTGTGTCCTGTAGCAGGTGGGTCACGCCGTACAGGAAAGTGGAAAGTTTACCATCCCGGGCGCTGGAGCCCTCGGCCGCTGCGGGCGCACGCACGGACCAGTAGATCAGAAGCGGCCGCCCGATGATGTTCTCCTGCGGCACGCATCCCCAATAGCGGCTGTCCAGGCTCCTGGCGCGGTTGTCCCCCAGCACGAAATAGTGGTGCGGAGGCACGATCAATTCGCCGTTGCGCACCAGCTTGCGCATCTCCTCCCACCAGCGCGGCTCCGTGTCGGCGTTAGGGATATCGGTCAAGGGAAAGTCATCGCGGAAGTGGTCGTAGTCGCCCTTGGTGTGGATGACATACTTTTCCTGCGCCGCGACACCATTCACCAGCACCCGGCCTTCCACCAGGCGTATGTGGTCGCCGGGAAGCCCGATCACCCGCTTCACGAAGTGCTGCTGCGGGTGCACGGGGTAGCGAAAGACGATGATTTCCTGCCGCTTGATGGGGGCGTAGGGCAAAATCTCGCCCCAGCGGCCGCCGTGGCCGTAGTGGACCTTGTCCACCAGCAGGTAGTCGCCGATGAGCAGCGTATTCTCCATCGACTCAGAAGGGATCTGAAACGCCTGCACCAGGAAGGTGATGACGAACACCGCGATCACCACGGTGACGGCCAGCGACTGCACCGACGACAGCCACCCCGGCTTGGGCCGCGCCGGCACGGCCGGGGTCGCCGGGGTTTCCCCGGGGTCGCCGGTACACTCGCCGTCCGCATGTTGGGGCGGAGTCACCGCGTGCTCTAGCAGGTCGCTCATGCGGGATCCTGCGGGCCTTGCGCCGTGAGATCCATCTTCCGCAACTGCTCCAGGGCTGCTTTCGCCGCCCGCTGCTCGGCCTTCTTCTTCGTCGATCCCTCGGCGCAACTCACCAGCAGTGGCTTGCCGTTGCCGCCGCCGGTCAGCACCCGCAACTCAATGGTAAAAGTCTTTTTGTGTTCGGGCCCCTGCTCCTTGACGACGCAGTAGGAAGGTTGCGGCCGGCCGGTGCCCTGCAGGAATTCCTGCAACGCCGACTTGTGATCCGTGACCGCCAACCCAGCTTCGCTCTGCTCGCCCAGGCGCTCCAGTTCGGGATCGAGCACTTTGCCGAGGATGAACTCCCGCACCTTCTCCATGCCGGCGTCGAGATAAAGCGCGGCCAGCACCGCCTCCAGCGCATTCACCAGCAAGGCGTGCTTGGCCCGGCCGCCGCTTTTTTCCTCACCCCGTCCCAGGCGAAGGTAGCGGCCGAGCTCCAGTTCCTCAGCCACCTGCACCAGGTGCTTGGCGCTGACCAGGTGCGCGCGCAGCTTGGACAATTGTCCTTCCTGGTACTGGGGGAAACGCTGGAACAGCTCCTGGCTGGTGACGAACCCCAACACGGCATCGCCCAGGAACTCCAACTGCTCGTTGTCGTGCACGCCGGCGGAGGCGCAGCGCGCTTCGATCTCATGGGCGTGGGAGCTGTGCGTCAGCGCCTGTTCCAGCAGCGCCGGACGCCGGAAGCGGTGTCCCAAGACCGTCTGCAGCGCCGTGATTTCCTCGGTTTTCATCGGCATCGATGGCAACAGCGTTCAAGCAGCGCGCCCTACTTGGGCTGCACCACCTCCGGTTCCGGCTGGTTCTTCGGGGTGGAACTGGAGGCGCCGCCGGCCGCCAGTTGTTTCAGCCGGCTCTGCTCGTTCTTCGCCAGGTTCGCCACCGCCGAGTTGGGCGGCGCCAACGCCACCGCGGTGGTGATGGCAGTGTTCGCGTCGGCGTACTTGTTTTGATGGTCGAGCGCCAGCGCCAGGCGGTACCAGACGATGGCATCACCCTTGCCCGCAGGACTTTCCGCCGCCTTGCGGAGGTTCTGCTCCGCCGCGGCGTCGTTGTTGCGCGTCAGCTCGGCTGTGCCCAGGGCGGAGTAGGCCATCCCCGTGACCTGGTCTTTGAACTGCTGCACCTGTTCCGGGGTGGCATGGGGCACCAGCATGTAATTGCCGGTGCGGATGTTCTCCAGCGCGCGCTGGGCGTCGGTGGTGGCTTCCTTCAGCCGCGGGTCGCGGTCGATGTCCGTAGGCCGGGTGCGCTCCGCCAGCACCGTGGCGTTCATCACCAGGGCGACAGCGTTGTCGGGATCGAATTGCAGGACCTTCCGTCCCATGTCGAGGGCTTTGTCGCCGTTGTCCGCCCTCTGGTATTTGGTCATCACCAGTTGGTACAGGATGGGCAGCAGTTCGCTGTCAGGGAACTGTACCTCGAACTCGCGGGTCAGCTTTTCCGAAGTTGCCGCGTCGGCCGCGTTGGCCGCTGCGAGGTATTGGTCATACTCCTGCTTGGTCTTGGCGCCGGGCGGACGCTTGGCCTTGGGATTGGTGGGGCTGGCCTGCGGCGGCGGAGGCTGCGGGTTCGCGTTCTGGGCGCCGGCCTGCGGGCTGGATCCTTGCGGATTGGCGGGCGGGTTCGAAGTTTGCGCCACCGCCATTGCGGCCGCTACCAGCAGCGCCGGGATGAGCAATATTGATGGTGTCATCGCTTGGTTTCCCTTTCCTCGATTATTCTTCCTTATCGCCGTCCTGCG
>JAHFUA010000143.1 GCA_023265315.1 Acidobacteriota bacterium
ACTCCACTGATGTCCCGTCGCTTGGCTTCGTGATGCTTTGTGTCTCTGATCAGAACGATCTTCATCGGCAGATGGTGACAAACCTTGCCTGGGCACAGGTATGCGTGAGCCCCGGGACAGGCGGCGAGGCTCCAACCCGAAACCACACCGATTCAACTCTCTGTGGGCGACAAGGGGAGGCGAATCACAGCCGCGACAAGGAGTACGGGCCAAGGCCGGTTCGTGACGCCTAAGAAATCGAGTTGCTAAGCTTATTCCCGATGGTGCTGAATGCGTTGTTAATGCTGGTGGCCACGTAGCTCATGCCGGCAACGGCGGCAAACGCGATCAGCGCCGCTACAAGAGCGTACTCGATCAGGTCCTGGCCGCATTCATCCCGGTGCAGTTTGGAGACAATCTCCAAGATATTTTCCATCCCTCCTCCTTTCACGACCTCGTTGAGGCATCTCATCAAAACTCAAATGGGGTGGAAAGTCAAGGTGCCTCCTCTGCTCACCCGTGCCGCGCTTGCGGTTACTTCAGTAACTTCGCACTCGGCACCGCAATGGAATCCCATTACAATCGTGTACAAAGTCACGCATGCAGGCCACAGCGAACTGCTCACGTCCACCGTCATCGAGCTGGGCTCCGAGGCCCTCGCTGGCGCTTCTTCCTTATACGCTCGCGATGTTCATCAGCGCATTTCTGGTCTTTCAGGTACAGCTCGTGACCGGGAGATATCTCCTGCCGTGGTTTGGTGGAACGCCCGCCGTGTTTGCTACCTGCATGCTTTTCTTTCAAGTTGTGCTGGTCGCCGGGTATGCCTACTCGTACCTCCTGAGCAAGTGGCTGACGGTGAAGCAAAGCGCCGTGGTACACGGCTGCTTACTCGTCGCCGCTGTTGCCCTGCTCAGTTTTCGGGGGTTCTCTTGGAGTTCGCCGATCTTTCCCGGAAACACCTGGAAGCCCGTGACCTGGGATCAACCTATCCCACTCATTCTTCTGATGCTGGGGTTCGGTGTTGGCCTGCCCTTTTTCGTGATCTCAACCACCGCTCCTCTGCTGCAGCAGTGGCTGAGTTCAACCGGCAAGCAGGGTTCGCCATACCGGCTCTACGCGGTCTCCAATGTGGGTTCTGTGCTTGCTCTGGTCACCTACCCGATCGTGGTGGAACCGATTCTGTCCCTGCGAGCGCAGGCGCGACTGTGGACATGGTTTTTCTTCCTGTTCGCGGCCATTTGCGCATATGTCACGCTGGAGGCTGGTCGCACGGGATCAGAAAACGTTTCCGCGTCCGTTTCGCCCGCGGATGGGAATTCAAGATTCGTGAGATGGGATCCCGCCCTGTGGTTGTTGCTGGCGGCTTGCGGCTCCGCCCTGCTGATTGCCACCACCAATCAAATCTGCCAGAACGTCGCCTCCGTCCCCCTGCTCTGGGTGTTGCCACTGACGATCTACCTGCTGTCGTTCGTTCTTTGCTTCAGTGAGCGAGGTTATTGGCGGGAATTCTGGATCATTGCCCTGGCGCTGGCGACCGTGCTGGTCTGTTTTGCCTTTTACAACGGGCAGCTGGGCGTTTTCAGCCGGCTCGGGATGTACCTGTTCGCCTTGTTCTCCTGCTGCATGGTGTGCCACGGGGAGGCGGTGAGGATCAAACCGGCCCCCAGATACCTTACGACCTTCTATCTGATGATCAGTCTCGGCGGAGCTGCGGGAAGCGCGCTCACCGTGCTGCTGGCGCCTTACATATTCCGCAACTTCTTCTGGGAACTGCATGTGGCGATTTGGCTCTGCTGGGTACTGCTGGTGTTGCTGCTGATGCGAGACAAGCACTGGTGGGTATTCGGGAAGAAACCCTGGTTGCTGGGGGTCGCCTGCGTGATGATCTGCGCCGGCCCTCTGCTCGGGAAGGAGCGTGGCCCAGGTGCAGTCCTGAGTGCGGTGGCCGCTATGGCTGCGCTGGGATTCGCGTTTCACAATAGGGCAATTGAGCCGCCAACCTCGAAGAGAACGGTGGCGGCTAAGGCGGCGATCGCCTTGGCACTCATGGCCGGGTTCCTGCCCGTGATGGCGTACACCAACCCTGTGGCATCGTCGCGCAATTTCTACGGCATACTGACGATCCTATTGCAGAACCCTTCCGACCGGGCAGCACAGGCCTATGTCTTAAAGCACGGACGTACTCTCCATGGATTGCAGTTTCTCGATGCCTCGCGGCGGGCACTGCCGACAGCGTACTTTGGCCCACAAAGTGGCATCGGTTTGACGCTGCTGAACCATCCCCGTCGCGCGGCGGGAAGTTTCAGAATCGGGGTGGTCGGCCTGGGTGCAGGCACTTTGGCGGCTTATGGCCGAAGCGCGGATTATTTCCGTTTTTACGAGATCAATCCTGCGGTCATACGCATGGCGTACTCCGGTACTCCGCCCTATTTCACTTACCTGAAAGATTCTGCTGCGACGATTGATGTTATCCCCGGCGACGCACGCATCTCCATGGAGAGAGAGTTGCTGGCAAAGGCGCCGCAGAACCTGGATGTGCTCGCCATCGATGCCTTCAACGGGGACACCATACCGGTCCACCTGTTGACGGAAGAAGCCTTCGGGACGTACCTGCGGCACCTCAAGCGCGCGCAAGGAATTATCGCCATTCACATCAGCAACGACGCCCTGGACCTACGCCCGGTGGTGGCCGGGCTAGCAGCTCACTTTCACTTGTCGGCCGTACTGGTGGAGGATCCCGGCAAAAGCCCTGGTTGTCAGCTCAGCAGTTGGGCGCTGCTGACACGAGATGAGGATTTTCTCCGCTTGCCCGCGATTCAGACCGCGAGCACTCCCTTGCTCAGCGCCGGAATGACCCCACGCCTGTGGACGGACGACTTCAGCAACATATTCCAACTGTTGCGACGGTAACTACCCTGGCAATGGATCTGCTCTTCGCACCTCACCCGTGCAACTTGCGCGAACATGCAGTCGCGAAACGGCGTGTGCTTATCCGCCTTGCGCCCGCATTGAGCGGACCTCATCGGCTAGGGCCCAAAGTCACCGTCGACGCGTATTTCTCCTGAAGTTTGGGTTGCAAGGAGAGAACCTGGCCCTCGCCCACCGTGACCTGTTTGCGCCAGGAAAGATAAACCGGGTGCCTCAACTCGATCGCATGCGAGCCAACGGGAACATGGAGTTCGGCGGGGGTGCGCGCAACCATCGCTCCGTCGATCAGCAGCGTCGCGTTTGCGGGCACCGACGTAACCTTCAGCATGCCGCCGCTCTTCTGGCTCTTGAGCTCCAGGCGCTGCCGGTTCTCTCGCATGGCTTCATCCAGCGATTTCGAAAACCTTGTGCCGGTGTTTTCGGTAAGCTTTCCCAAGGAAGATCCGACGCGGGCCGCTGCAACTCCCGACTTGGAAGCTGCCATGCCGTATTCGACGGCAGCCTGTCCCCAAGCCGAAGCGCCCAAAATTGGAACACCCGCCAGGAGAATCAAAAGAGCTGGTTTCAACATGACCCGCCTCCGTAATGCGAAGTTTTCGCGTGAACCCGACGATCGGAAATACCTCCCTGCCAGAAGCTTAAGATCGCGCCATCGACGATTCCGTCCGAAGAAAACTCACCACGTGCGTTCTCCCCATCTGCCTGCTCGCCGCGGGGTCGGTTTTTGCCAGGAGGAAGATGAATCCGGAAGCGCGTGCCGCGCAAAAGCGCGCCAGGGCACGGCAGAAGGCTCTGAAAAAGCACATGAAATCGGCACACGAGCAACGAAAGCACCCTAACCCCGGCCACTAGCATACTGCGAAATTTCTCCGGCACACCAGGAATTTCTTCCCGCGCGCGTCGGCCACATCTTTTACCTACGCCCTTCAGTTCGCCGGCTTTCTCTTGTCCCGCGAAAGTCGCCAGAGCAGCCGTGCGCAGGCAGTTTATGGACGGTGGTCAAAATCGACATTCGATGATCTAAAGGCTCAAAACGGGAATATACTTTGCACGAATCGGATTCCGCCGCCTCCCCCGGCTAGGAGCTCTATCATGAACTGGTTAGTCGCTTGTCTGGTGATTGTCACGGGGATTGTTGTTTACTTCCCCATTGTGTACATCCGAAAGATGAATCGGGTTCTCGGCGTTTTGCGAGATATCGAAACCAACACTCGCGCCACTGCGGGTTCGGCCGCCATGCAACGTGGTGTTGGCGGAGCCCGCTGACACGAGAGCTGCCTTCAACCGTGGGCCCGAACGCGGGGACGTGCTCTGCTATTCGGACGTGCAGGCGAATCACAAGGCCACCGTTCCCATCTGGCAGAACTTCATCGATGCATGGGGTCGGAGACTCCCCGACCTACCCTGCCCCCTGAGTCGAAGGCGGCATCCTTCTGGCCCGGATCCTGCCTCACGTGGGCACTGGATTCTGTTGGGAACTGGATTACCGCACCGTCGACTACGAGGGGTGGCAGATCGAGTGCGATGCGCTCCATCCCCAGGGCGTTCACGGGCCCTACCCACCGGAGAATTACCACCCGGCCTTCAGGTCTGTAGAGTTTCTCGGCACTGTGGATGGCATACATCGCGATGCACGCCGAGAGGAAAACATGAGCAAGCGAGTGTGCGCCCAGCCCAAGGACAACGCTAGCGACAGCGAAAGAATTAAAGCCGAAGCTCTGGGCGCCAGGTGAAGGTCAGCAGCATGGCGGCGAGGTACGCCGTCGCGCCGCCGGCCAGCGCCGCACTAAGCCCGAACTGGATGGCCACCACCATGGCCAGTACCGACCCCAGCACGCTGGAAGCGGCGTTCATCGCCCACGCCCATTCAATCGTGCTCCGATTTGATTGTTGAGACGTTGCTGGGGCCGTCTCTGTAGCGATCTGCCGCAGGCCGGTGGGGAACGGCATGCCCATCGCAAACCCAAGAGGGGTCAGCAGGAGGCCGCTGATCGCCAGCTTGGCCGGGAACGGCAGACCGACGAGACTTCCCAGCACGCGCGGCAAAGCGAAGATGTACGCCGCGACCAACAGCGCGATCAAAGCCAGCACCGGGCGCACATGCGTGGTTCTTGCCAGCAGATGGCGCGAAAACGCGCTGCCGGCGCCGCTCGCCAGCAGCATGAGGAACACCACCACGGTCAGGGCATAGGTCGGGTGGCCCAGAAACAGTACGAAGCGCTGGATGAGCGCGATCTCCACCAGGATGTAACCGAGACCGAGCGCGACGAAATAGAAGAGTGGAAGCAGCGGTGAAGACTTTCGCGCTTCCCGGTGCAGCGCCAGCGGCCCGATGAGAAACACCAGCACCGCCGCTAGCGAGATCACCAGTACGATCCCCAGCACCACCACACCCAGATTGTTCTTCCAGTCCACGCCCCGGTCGCTGCTGCGGAGCGCGTTACGCAGTGCGTCTCCCGTCTTGAAGGTGAAGAAGAAGAAGGGCGCGTTATCGCTGACCGGCGCGATGTTGAACGGATAGTTGCGGATGAACTCCCGCCGCGGACTGAAGCGCACGTCACCCAAAGCTGCCCGCTCGTGCAGCAGGATGAGGCGCTCAAAGGGCGCCACGGCCTCGCCCGCAGCGCGGCGTTGCGTGCCGAGGCTCATCCAGGGCTCGTCCGGGCAGGTCGTGAGGGCGGGGCTGGCCGGCGGCGACTGCCTCTCCGCACACGGCACGTCGCCGGTGAGGCCGGCGAACCCCATCGGCATGTAGAGCAGATAAAGGTTCGGATTCTCTCGGATGTGCCACAGCACGTCTCGCGCTTCATTCCATGTGAACGGCGTCTTCTTGGCAAGCACCGTGACCGGGCGTCCGTCTTCATCCAGCTGGCCGTCGGCAA
Source organism: Acidobacteriota bacterium (assembly GCA_023265315.1). Lineage (GTDB taxonomy): Bacteria > Acidobacteriota > Terriglobia > Terriglobales > Acidobacteriaceae > JAHFUA01. The sequence goes on from JAHFUA010000143.1 coordinate 5,790, forward strand.
CGACGATGAAGTGCTTGCGAACGTCCGTAACGCCCATGCGCTCCAGCGCCTCGATCGCCTGCGAGACCACGCGCAAGGCCTCGTGCGGCCGCCGGAACTCCCAGCGCGTGATGGCGATGAAGCCCTCAGGCTTGAGGTGGTCGAAGTACTCGCGGAAGGCCTCCACCGTGTAAAGGTTGTTCTCACTCAGCGCGAAGGCTCCGGCGGCGGTCGCGGCCCAGGTGTCCACTAGCGTCATCTGTACCACGTCGAACTTCTCGCGGCTGCTGCGGACCCAGGAGCGCCCGTCGCCGACGTGAATCTGCACCTGCGGCCGCTGGTAGAGATGATAGCTGTAATCGGCGTACCGGCCGCGCATGATGGTGTCGGCGATCAGCGGGTTGATCTCGATGCCGGTGACGCTGGGGCTGCCGTTGGCGACCGCGCGCAGCACGTCTACTCCGCCCCCCGGCCCGATGATGGCGTACGAGCCGTGCGGCCGCAGCACATTGGCGATGGCGGGCGCGGCCGACATGAGGTCCTTCTCCCAGTTGTAGCCTGGGCGGCCTCCGCCGACGAGATCTGCGCCTTCCGGGGGGGACTGGGTTTCGTCCCATTTCTGCGGATCGGTGTTCATGATGGCGCTGGAGGCGTCGGCATCGATCACGATATATTTGGCCCCGTTGACCTGGTCCACCTCCACCCGCGAAAGCGCATTCCAGCGCGCGAACAGCACCCACGGCTGGTTACGGCGCAGGCCCTTGGCGTACACAATATCAATCACTCGTCCGGAATGATTGGCCACTAGCACACCCGAAATTACCAGGCACATGCGGATACGTGCGACGCGCAAGCGGCGGGTGTCGGCCCAGATCGCGGATGCTGCCACCATGGCTAGCGCGGAAAACAGCACCGCGTTGGGCCCGCCCACCCAGTTCAGCAATGGCACCACCGCCAGGCAGGCGATTGCCCCGCCGGCAAGGTCCGCCCCATAGAGCTGGGTGATCCGCCCGCTCGCGCGCGCGAACACTGAGGACAGCAAAACGCCGGTGAAGAAGAACGGTATGGCGGCCGCGACGTACATCACGCTGAGCCGTCCGAAGTTGGCCCACGCCAGGTTCAGCGCCACTGGCACGTTCAGCACCACCATCAGCGCCAGCAGGATCGCCACCGCATTCATGCCGCACAGAACGTTGCCCAGCTCACGCACCGTCCAGCGCGCCAGCCAGGGGCGGCGCACATAGGCGAACACGCCGCCGGCGCCCAGTCCCAGCAGCGCGATAGAGATGACGAGGAACGCGAAATGATAGAAGAGCACCACCGAGAACAGCCGCGTAAGCGCCAGCTCGAGCAGGAGGCTGGCGAAGCTCGCCACGCCGACGCCGGCGATCAGCACCCGCGGGTCGGTCTCGAGCATGTCCGTGGTGCGGGGCAGGAGGGTGGCTTGGCTCATGAGAGGGGTCAGTCCTCGAGGATCACCTGGGCGATCGCCTGCTCGGCGGTGTGGGGGAACGAGAGCGACGCCCGCCGCACTCTGAGCTTCGCCGCGAATTCCGCGGCCTTCCCGGAGTAGCAGAGGGTGGGCCGTCGGCCGGGCTCGCGGCCCACCTCGACATCCTTCCAGGTTACGCCGTGGCGCCATCCTGTGCCGAGGGCCTTGAATCCAGCCTCCTTCGCGGCAAAACGCGCAGCAAAGCGCTCCGTCGCGTTCTGTTTCGACCCGCAAGAGCGGATCTCGCTCACCGTGAACACGCGATTCAGAGGGCGCTCGCCGAAGCGCTCCACCGCCGCCGCGATGCGCAGGACCTCGACGATGTCGATGCCGATTCCGACGATCATGGAAGCAAGAAACGCTAAGGTAACACACGGCCGCAGACCTTGCCGTGTAGCTTTCTCAAAGGCGCGTCCGAACAG
>JAHFUA010000039.1 GCA_023265315.1 Acidobacteriota bacterium
GGCATGGTGTCGTACTTCTTGAACCAGTTCTCGGCGCGGTCGCGGTCGCCGGTGGCCTCGATCTCCAGCAATTCCTTGGCAAGCGAGGCGATGGCATCCGGCATCTTGCTGAAGTCCACCGCATAGCGCCCCGAGGCATCGCGGGTAATGGCCTTGCGCTCGCTGAGATAGTTGAACTCCATCATCTCGGCGCGGCCGTGGGCCTCGCCGGTGCCGAAGCGCACCGTGCGGAAGATCCCGGCAAGATACGACGCGTAATACTCTTCCATGCGCTCTTTTGGGAGCACGCCGTGGTCCATGAGCCACTTCTCGCCGAACATCCCGACGACGTCGGCCTTGGCCTCCTCGAGGCCTGAGTACGCCGCCCCGATGGACTCGCGGATGTCCACCTGCTTGCCGCCGACGCGCGCGAACGCCGGCCCCAACCCGTGGGAGATCTCGTGCAGGATGGTGGCTGCCATGTAGCCTTCGGCGGAGGCCTTGGCCGCCTGTTGCGGTTTCATCAACCGCTTGGCCACCGGCAGGATGATGTAGTTCACCCGCGCGTCCATGAAGTTCTTGAAGAAGATCTTCTTGCTCCCCTTCTGCTCGTGGATGCGGGGATCGTTGGGCAGATTGTCGGCCACCGCCTGGTATCCGTGGTTAAGGTCGCCGGAGCGGAAGGGCGCGTCCATCACCTCCATGGGCGTGGCCAGGCCGCGCTTGGAGGGCAGGTCCTCCTTGGCCAGCGGCAGCGCCTCCTGGATCTCGGGCACATATTTCTGATAGAGCTCGAGCTTCTTGCTCTCTCGTTCATTGCGCACCAGCACCGCGCCGCCGTACGAGGTCTTCACCCCCAGCATGCCGTCGAGGTAGGTCTCGTAGGGCGCGAAGATGATGTCGAACTTGGGATTGGCGAGCTCGAGCCAGGCGAGATCGCTCTGGAAGTAGTCGTCGGTGAGCAGGGCGTCGGCGCGCAGGCGCAGGAACTTGGCGAATTGCGGATCGTCACTCAGCTCGGCCGCCTGGCGCAGCTTCTTGGCCGCATCTTCGAGGAACAATGCGAAGGCCACGTGATACGGGATCCCGACCAGCTCCTGGCCCTCGCGGCGGACGATGGTGTACGGGTTATAGATCTCTTGCTTCTTCTCGGGATGGGCCTGGACGTAGGCGTCGATCTGGGCGCGCGTTAGATCCGGCGGGTAGAGGGCGTGGCCGGGCGGCATCGGCTGCGTGCCCACGAAGGGACGGTTTTCATCCAGCAGGTCGAAGCGGCTGCCATTGATGTACAGGAACCGCCGCAGCATCTGGTCGCGGGCATCGGTCGCGCCCTTCAGCGACTCGTACAACGTCAGCGCCTCGGAATCGCTCTGCCGCCAGAAAATGTCCTCGATATCGCGATTGGCCTCGACCAGCTTGTTCACCAACCGGATCTCGCGCGGCTTCAGTCCCTGCGAGCGGAAGGGCATTTGGACGGTTTTCCAGCGCGCCAGACGCTCCGGCAGGTCCTTGGCGACGTTCTCGACGGGCTTCGCCGGATTGGAGCGTCCGCGATGGCCACCGGTGCGCTTCGAGCTTTGCGTGAAGCCTTGACTGGAGAACGCGGGAACGAGAGCGAGGGCGAAGAAACCTACTAGAAGCTTTTTCATGCCGGGCGGGATTGTAACATCCGAACAGGCGCGACACGGTCGCGCCCGGACGGGCGAGAGCCTGCCCTGAGCGAAGTCGAAGGGGCGCCGTCCCCACGTGAGTCAACCGAGTCTCGCGAAAAACCATAAAAACTCGTTAAGATAATCCCCACCATGTCCGACCCCGCAAACAACGGCGCGCAGAGCCTGCTCATTGACGCCGACGATACGCTCTGGGAGAACAACATCTATTTCGAGCACGCTATCGCCAATTTCATCTCCTTCCTCAACCACCACGAGTACACGCCGCGGCAGGTGCGCGAGGTGCTCAATGACGTGGAGCGGGCCAACGTCCTCAAGCACGGATATGGCCTGCACAGCTTTGCGCATGCCCTGGTCGAGACTTTCGAGCGCCTCTCGGTCGAGCCGCTCACTCCGGCGCTGCACCAGACCATCCACAGCTTCGCGCACACCATCGCAGAAAATCCGGTGGAGATCATCGCGGGCGTGCCGGAAACGCTCAACTACCTCGCCGGCCGCCACCACCTGATCCTCGTCACCAAGGGCAACTTAACCGAACAGTCTGGCAAAGTCGAGCGCTCGGGACTGAAGCCTTACTTTGCCGCCGTCGAGGTGGTTCCGGAGAAAGACCCGGCCATGTATCGCGAGGTGGTGGCGAAATACGGACTAGCGCGGGACCTCACCTGGATGGTGGGCAACAGCCCGAAGTCGGACGTGAACCCCGCCCTCGCCGCCGGTCTCAATGCGGTGTTCGTGCCCCATGACCAGACCTGGGTGCTCGAGCACGAGGAACTGGCGCAGCCCGGCGACGGCTCCGGCCGCCTGCTGGTGCTGGAGCGCTTCACAGAGCTGCGCGACCACTTCTAAGAGGTAGCGCCGGCGTCGCGTACACCCCAGCGCGCCAGAATCGGGCGCGCCGGCAGGTCCTCCGCACCAAACTAACTAACGGCGCTTTCCGGCGCGCGTGCTACTCTCGACCTGCTCCCGATTCTCGCCGCCGCGCGTGGCGATACAGAAAAGCAATTTCCGTCGCCTGCTGGCGATGGTGGAGACTCTGGCCGACCTGGGGCCGGAGATCACCGCCGAGCGCGACTTTCCCCACACCGCTGCCGCCACCCTGGGTCTGGTGATGCAGACGGTGGGCGCGCGCGAAGGAGCGCTGTTTATCTTCAGCGACCGGCCGGCGATGCTCAGCTCGGTAGCCGCCAGCGGCTTCTCGCTGTTTCCCGATACCGCCGTCATTCCGCTCCTGCCCAAGCATGTGCACGCGCTCTCCACCGCCGGGCCGCAGCCAATTACGTCCAGGACCTGGGAGAACTTTCTCAGCTCCAACGGCAACATCGCGCCGGAGCTGTTCCGCTGCATCGTGCCGCTGAAGGTGGGATCGAAGCTGGTAGGGGTGATCGCCCTCGGCCGGCGCGAAGCCGACGCCCAATACGACCTCGAGGAATTCGAAGGTCTCAGCCTGCTCGGCCATTATGTGGGCCTGGGATTGCAGAACCACAGCCTGAGCCAGTCGCTCGAGCAGCGCATCTCGGACAACCTGCGGCTCCTGGCTTCACTGCATAATTTTTACGACCACACTCTGCATGCCTTCGCCAGTGCCATCGACATGAAAGACCCGCACCTGCACGGGCACTCGATGCGCGTCGGGCGCTACGCTGCCGGGCTGGGCGAAGCCATCGGCATGACCGAGCAGGAAGTCGCCGGGCTGCGCGCCGGCGGCTATCTGCACGACATCGGCAAGGTCACGGTGGACAAGTACATCTTCAGCAAGGCGGCGGCGCTGGAACCGCGCGAGTTCCGCGAAGTCATGGACCACACTACCATCGGCCACCAGATCGTGCACGGGGTGCAGTTCCCCTGGCCGCAGATCCCGGAGATCGTGCGCTGGCACCACGAGCGCGCCGACGGCTCCGGCTATCCCGACCGGCTGCGCATCGACGAAGTGTCGCTGCCCGTCCGCATCGTGGCCGTGGCCGATACCCTCGACGCCATGACCAGTGAGCGCGCCTACCGGCCGTCGCTCTCCGTGGGCGAAGCTTTGAGCGAACTGGTGCGCCTCACCCCGCAAAAATACGATCCCAGCGTGGTGCAGGCCTTGTTGATCCAGGTGCGGCGCGACGCCGTCGGCCGCAACCAGACCACCTTTCTCGACGACAACCTGGTGTGCAATATCGCCGCTCCCGACGTGGACCATCTCGCCGCCACCGTCCATCACAAGGCCACCAGCGGACGGTTTCTGCTGACGTAGAGGAGAGAATTGTCATCCTGAGCGCCGCCCGAACGAGCGTAGCGAGCGAGGGCTAGCGCAGGACCTGCTTCTGGTCGACACCCATTCCCCGAAACTGTCAACGGGCCACGACCTTCTGCTACCGCGCCCCCTTTAACAGCAACTTTTCTCCCCATCCGTGTTGCAATAGAGATGAAGGTCAGCATGCCCTTCCTTTGGGGATCTGGAATGCGGCGCAAGCCAAAACACCTTGCCCTGGCGATGGTCTTATGCGTGGGCCTCGCCGCCTCTGTCCTGGTCAACGCGAAGAAGAAACCCACGCCTGGGCTCGGCCAGCAAAAACGCGCGCTCCACGCCCTGAACCGGCTGACCTTCGGTCCGCGGCCGGGCGAGGTGGAGCGCGTCGCCGCCCTGGGCGTGGACAAGTGGATCGAGCAGCAGTTGCGTCCTGAAAAGATTGACGACCATGCGGTCGAGGCGCGCCTGGCCGGCTTCACCACCCTGAAGATGGACACCAAAACGATGATCGAGAAGTTTCCTCCACCGCCGGTAGTGAAGCAGGTGGCGGAAGGCAAGAAGAGCATGCCGCGCGATCCCAAGGAGCGCGCCATCTACGAATCGCAGGTCGACGCCTATCGCGACCGGCAGGAGCGCAAGCAGGCCAAGGGCGACCAGGACCCCAACAGTCCCAATGCCAGCGATGCGAATGCCGAGCAGAGGGCAGGGCTGGGCGAAGCCCGCATGGAAGCCGACGCCAAGGCGGAGGAGTTGCTTGACCTCCCGCCGGAAGAGCGTTTCCAGCAGATCCTGAAGATGTCGCCGGAAGAGCGCCGCATGCTGGCGCGCGGGCTGAAGCAGGAGGACCGCCAGCGCGTCATGCAGGAGTTCACGCCGCAGCAGCGCGAGACCGTCATGGCTATGGTGAGCCCGCAGTTGGTAATCACCACCGAGTTGCAGCAGGCCAAGCTCCTGCGCGCCGCCTACAGCGAGCGCCAGCTCCAAGAAGTCATGACCGACTTCTGGTTCAATCACTTCAACGTTTTCATGGGCAAGGGTCCTGACCGCTATCTGCTCACCGCCTACGAGCGCGATGTGATCCGCTCGCACACCCTGGGCAAATTCAAAGACCTGCTGGAAGCCGCAGCCAAGAGTCCGGCCATGCTCTTCTACCTCGACAACTGGCTGAGCGTGGGAGCGCACTCCGATGTGGCGCAGGGCAGGCCGGCGCAGCGCGCCTATCGCCGGGTATATCGCGGGCCGTTCGGCGTGCCCGTGTACCGGCCGCCGCGGCAGCCGAATCCCAATGCGCAGCAGAAGAAAAACAAGCGGGAGGGCCTGAACGAGAACTACGCCCGCGAGCTGATGGAGTTGCATACGCTCGGCGTCAACGGCGGATACACGCAGCGTGACGTCACCGAAGTCGCCAAGGTCTTCACCGGCTGGACCATCAAGCGGCCGCGCCAGGGAGGCGGCTTCGAATTTAACCAGCGCCTGCACGAGCCCGGGCCAAAGTACGTGCTGGGCAAGGTCATCAAAGAGCACGGCGAGAAAGAAGGCGAGCAGGTGCTCGACATGCTGGCCAAGAGCCCGAAGACGGCGCACTTCGTCAGCTACAAGCTGGCGCAGCGCTTTGTTTCTGACGATCCGCCGCCGGCGCTGGTGGACCGCATGGCCGCTACCTTCCTCAAGAAGGACGGCGACATTCGCGAAGTGCTGCGCACGCTGTTTCAGTCGCCCGAGTTCTGGTCGCCTGACGCTTACCGCGCCAAGGTAAAGACGCCGCTGGAATTCGTGGTTTCGGCAGTGCGTGCATCGGGCGTGGACGTGGAGAACGCCATGCCGCTGGTGCAAAACCTGAATCGCATGGGCATGCCGCTCTACGGCGCCCAGCCTCCCACCGGATACTCCATGAAGGCCGAGACCTGGGTCAACTCGGCGGCGCTGCTGAGCCGCATGAACTTCGCGCTGGCGCTGGGGACAGGTCGCATGCGCGGTGTGAGTTTTGATGCCGATCGCATCCTGCCGGGCGGAAAAGTGCCGCAGGACCGGGCCGGAGCGTTGGCGGCGCTGGAGACATCGCTGCTCGCCGGCGACGTATCGAAGAACACGCACGACACCATCCTGAAGCAGATGGACGATCCCCAGATCACCGGCATGCGCGCGGATGACGCGGCACGCCCGCCCAACCTGGGCGTGCTCGCCGGCCTGCTGATGGGCTCGCCGGAGTTCCAAAGAAGATAGTGAGGAGTGAAAAGTGGTAAGTGGAAAGTGCAATGGTTCAAGCCACGAACCAAGAGCTTAAGAACCAAAGGCTAGCAGCTAGGAGCTAAAAGCCTCCCATGTTGATCACACGCAGAGTTTTCCTGAAGAACGGCGCGCTGGCGCTGGTGGCGACCACCGCCATCCCCAGTTTTCTGACGCGCACAGTCTGGGGCGTCGAGACCGGCGGCAGCCGCCGCAAGCGCCTCGTGGTCCTGTTCCAGCGCGGCGCTGCCGACGGGCTCAATATCGTAGTGCCGCACGGCGAGGCGGCCTATTACGCGATGCGGCCGTCGATCGCCATCCCGCGCCCGAACCGCGGGCAGGAATCCGCGATCGACCTGGACGGCTTCTTCGGATTGCACCCGTCGCTGGCATCGTTCAAGCCGCTGTGGGAGCAGAAGCACCTGGCCATCGTGCACGCCGCCGGCTCGCCCGACAGCACGCGCTCGCATTTCGACGCGCAGGACTACATGGAATCCGGCACGCCGGGCGTGAAGTCCACCGAGGACGGCTGGCTCAACCGCGCGGTACGCAAGCCCGAGCCGGACGCGAGCCCCTTCCGCGCTATCTCCATGGGCGGCACGCTGCCGCGCGCGCTTGCCGGCACGGCCCCGGCGGTCGCTATCGGCAACATCAATGAATTCGGCGTGGGCGGACGCGGTCCCGCCGCCGCTCCTCTGAGCAACACCTTCGAAGCCATGTACTCGCAGTCGGTGGACACGGTGTTGCACGGCACCGGCCGTGAGACTTTCGAGGCGGTGAAGATGCTGAAGGCCGCCGACCCCGCGCGCTACACGCCGGCGCGCGGCGCCAGCTATCCGCGCGGACGCTTCGGCGAGAGCCTGCGGCAACTGGCGCAGCTCATCAAGGCCGACCTGGGCGTGGAAGTCGCCTTCGCTGACATCGGCGGCTGGGACCAACACGTCAACGAAGGCGCCGTACAAGGTCAGCTCGCCAACGTGCTGCGTGAGTTCTCGCAGTCCATCGCCGCGTTCTGGACCGACCTCGGCGATCTCGGCGAAGACACGGTGCTGGTCACCATGTCGGAGTTCGGCCGCACCGCGCGCGAGAACGGCAACCGCGGCACCGACCACGGCCATGCCAACGTGATGTTCGTCGTCGGCGGTCCGGTGCGCGGCGGCCGGGTTTACGGGCGGTGGCCCGGACTGGACCAGTCCCAGCTCTACGAAGGCCGCGACCTGGCGCTGACCACCGACTTCCGCCGCGTGCTGGGTGAGGGCGTCTCTCGCCACCTCGGCAACAAGGACTTGACGACCGTCTTCCCGGGATTCGAAAACGACCCGCGGCGCTTCCTGCGCTTGCTGGGCTGAGGCCGTACTCACGTGGCGCGGGCCCCGGCCCGCAATATCAATTTTCGCCGCGGATTAGCGCGGATGAACGCGGATGAAGACTGCCGGCGAGAGGCCGGCCCTACTTAGCCCGGCTTCTTGGGCGGCGCGGGTTTCTTCGCCGGAGTTGGCGCCCTGGAGGGTCGCGCGGGCTCTTTGTCCTTCTTCACCTGTTCGGCGACTCTTTCGGCCTCTTTCTCGAAGCCGGCCATGACGGCGTTGACGCCGAACTGGTCGGCATCGGCTGCCAGCGGCGCCTGCTTCAGTTCCGGCAGCCGTTTCCCGGCGCGATAGAGCGTGATCTCAAGCAGCGCCTGGTACTTGTCTCTGCTCAAGGAGACACCGCGCAGCGCGGCCGGCAATGTGACCCCGCCTGAGCCCGGTTCCTTCACTTGAGTGGCGTGGGTGTAGAGGATGTAGTCACACTGTTTGTCGGCGGCTTCCGCGGCGATGGCCGGATCGCCCTCGGCATCGAGCGGCACGGCCTCCATCTGCCGCAACATGACCTCGCTCATCAGGTTGACGCGCAGGTTGTCGACGGGCAGGTACTGGCCGGTGGAATCCTTGATCTTCACCACTCCGACGCGCACTACGCCGCTGGCTTTGGCCGCCACCGGAGGCGCGGCGGGCGCGGCAGGCTCCGGCGCGGGTGGAGGCGCCGGCTCGGGTGCCGGCGGCGGGGGCGCAGCTTCTGTGGTCGGCGGCATCGGTGGACGTCCGCCCATCATGCCCGACGTCATGTCGCCCATGCCCATCAATTCCTGGTAGCTGCCCACGATCTTGCATCCCGCTGGCATCTCGAAGAGCGAGGCCTCGAGCGGAGCGCTGGTCAGCTCCACCACCTCGGAGATGGTGGTGAAGGTGTGTCCTTCAGCCTGCATGGTGGTGGACTGCTTCAAGGGATATCCGGGATGGCCGGCGCCAGTGCGCTTGAAGCGCATGGTGTCCTGGCAGCCGGCGCGGCCCGGCGAGCGCGAAGGCGGAGGCGTCATGCCTATCGAGCAGGAGAACGCCGGGGCGATGTCCACGTACCAGCCGTCGGTCTCGGTGTGCAGGCTGGTCTTGGAGCAGGCGTCGGAGCTGGATTCGGCGTTCATGGTGCTCTTGAGGTGGCGCGCGGTGAGGCCGAACATCTTCTGGCGTTCGCCGGTGTCGAGGGTGTTGACGGTGAAGGTGATGATACCGCCCTTGCGGCTGGCGCCAGCCGCCGCAGCCGGAGCCGCCCCAGCGCCCGATTCTTCGCCCAGCGGCACAATCATGCAGGTGTTCGCCTGGGGGTTGATGGTGACGATCCGCTTCTGGTCGCACTGCGTGATGGTCACGAAACTCGGCCCCATTCCCATGCTCGCGCCTTCGGTGCGCTCGCGGGCGCCCTTGATGTACACCGTGCTCTCCGTGCTGTGGCCCATGGTGGTGTTGCGGGTCTTGATCTTGGAATCGGCTGCGGAAAAGGGGGAAAAGAGAATCAGGACGGCGGAGACGAGGAACTGCCGGTTGCGCATGGGTCCTCCCTGGACGAGACACAACTGAAGAATTCGGGCGGAGAGAATTCTAAACAAGAATCGCAGCTTTGATCAGTGATTCGTTGAGCAAAGCTTCTGCTTAGAGCTGAACATAAACCTCATCCCCTTCCAGCTTGATGGGATACACGGCGACGCGGACGTTGGGATTGTGGTCAGCCTGGCCGGTCTTGGGGTCCCACATCCAGCCATGCCAGGGGCAGACGACTTTATTGTCGGCGATGACGCCCTGGCCGAGCGGCCCGCCGCGGTGCAGGCAGACGTTGTCCATGGCGGAGATGGTCCCGTTGACGTTGGCCACGCAGATCACCTTGTCGCCCAGCGGGATCTCCTTGGCCTCGCCGTCTTCGGGGAGGTCGGCCTTGCTGCAGAGTCGGACGAAGTCGGACATGGGTTTTTCGCTGCGGATAGCCTGCCCCGAGCGAAGTCGAGGGGCGGATAAACGCGGATCGGGAACCGAGACATTCTACAGCGGAGACGAAGCAGGCGCGAGGATCCCCGTATCCACGTGATTTTGCTGAATGCTGAGTGCTGAATGCTGAGTGCTTATTTTGGAGCCAGCGTCTGCGCGATCATGACCTGCCGCTTGAAATCCTCGACCATTCTCTCGTCGAGCCGGACTTCCGTCGGCCGCTTGGCCACCGACATCTGGTCGATCTTGTCCTGCAGCTTCAGTAGCGCATAGAACAGGTTCTCGGGGCGCGGCGGGCAGCCGATAACGTACACGTCCACAGGCACGATGCGGTCCACGCCCTGGAGCACCGCGTAGGTGTTAAACGGGCCCCCGACAGATGAGCACGCGCCCATGGAGATGACCCACTTGGGCTCGGGCATCTGGTCGTAGATGCGCTTCACCACCGGCGCCATCTTCAGCGTGACGGTGCCGGAGACGATCATGAGGTCGCTCTGCCGCGGCGAGGGGCGAAACACCTCGGCGCCGAAACGGGCGATGTCGAAGCGCGCCGTGGAGGAGGCGATCATCTCGATGGCGCAGCAGGCCAGGCCAAAGGTCATCGGCCAGAGCGCCGATTTGCGCGCCCAGTTGAAGACATAGTCCACTGTGGTGATGAGGAAGTTCTTCTCGAACTTGTTCTGTAGCCATCCCATCAAAAGGCCCCTTTTTTGGGGGGATCCACACCTTTCAGTCTAGGGGGCGGGTGCGGGAGTGTCAATCACGGCCGGGGATAGGAGACAGCGCGCTCCAAAGTTGCACCCCCCACATCTTGTGCTCGCGGCAGGGGAGCACCACCAAGCACCATTTTGTGTGCAACTTGGTAACGGCGGCGATCCCTGGGCGTGGCATGAGCCGGGCGGGCGCGGGCGAAGTGCGCGCGACCAGGGCCCAGGGCCGCGTGCTCTTGACAGGCTGGGGCTCCCGAGCGTAAAGTCCGCGCCAATTTTGAGAGCTGTGCCAGCCACCTGCTTCGTCACGAGGTTGGAGGACAGCCAAGCCCCTTCATTCCGGTCTCATTCGGTCCCGGGTACCCAGGCTCTGAATTCGGTTCGGGAAGGTGACTTTGACCTGAGTTTCCTTTATCTCGTGGTGGACCACTGGCCCACCTCTCCTACCCGCAAGTTCTAACAGCAAACAGGAGGGCGAATGCATCGTGCTCAGAAGATTACATTGCTTAGATTGAGGCCTCACTGGCTGTCGTTAACTGTCGTCGCGGCAATAGCGGTTGCCGCACTTGCGGTCGCTCCGGCAGCTTTCGCCGACGATGAACATGAACGCAGTCACCACGAACGAGCGGACTTGGGCCCCGGATGCGCCCCCGACCGCCCCGCCATCGCGCATCACGCCGGCGGCGTTGTGGTCGAGAGTCCTCGGGGTAAGGCACACACGCCTCCGATCCCGTGCTATACGAGGACTGGCTGGCGGACAGCGGAAATAGCCTTGGTAGTGACCAACAATGGCAACCTGGTGTTCCAGCCTGCCTTCGATGCGACTGGCGTCCCAATTGGCTTGCTCCGTTCCGTTAACCAGGGTGAGAGTTGGGATTTCGTGAACCCCACCGTCACCCCGCCTCGTATCCCGGCGGTCGACATGAACCTGTGGGTAGATCGGGATACCGGCAGAGTATTCTGGAGTTCGGATGGGGTGGGACTGAGGGCTTTCGGGATCCCTTCACGCGACGTGAACGTCTACATAGACCATAGCGACGATGACGGGAAGAACCCCTGGGTCCGTTCCTCTCCCCTCCCCATGTTTTATGACCATACGCAGATCTTCACCGGGCCGCCAACAACCAGCCTTAAGCACCTTATGCAAGGCTACCCTAATGTCGTATACGTCGCGGTGAGTGGCGGGTTCACGTGTTTTGTCTTTAACTTCTGCGGGACTCACGTCGCGAAGTCGGTGGATGGAGCCATGACCTTCGGCCAACCGGTCGCACTCCCTTATCCGCCTGAGTGTCCAGCTCCTGGCACAAACCCTACCGGCGGTTATGGTCTCAACGGCGTCGTTAGCCGGGACGGAACGGTGTACTTACCATTCACACCGTGCGAGCGTCCATACGTTGCAATCAGCCACGACGAAGGCAGCACGTGGCAGTTGTCCTTGGTAGCCGATACCGAGACCATCGGCTGGGGTGAACTGGGCTTGGGCATGGATAAACAGGGAAACCTGTATGCCACTTGGACGGCTGCCGCCGATAGGCTTCCCTATCTAGCGATCTCTCGTGATCGAGCCCTCCATTGGAGCGCGCCCCTGATGATCGCCGCACCTGGTGTGAACGAAGCAGCCGAGCCTCAGCTAGTAGCCGGGGCAAGAGGCCAAGTTGCCATCAGCTATTATGGGAGCAAGAACTCGCCAGGGCTACCGTTCCCGCCCCCCTGCACTGACGCCTCGGTGAGCTGCCCGGGTTACGAGAGTGAAACATGGGACACCTACGTTACCGAGACCTTCAATGCGCTGGCTCGGCAGCCTTTGTTCTGGAGTGCGACCCTGAACGACCCGACCCAGCCGACGTGGTACGGCGTCACGCCGTCTTCACTGCGTGTGCCTAACGGCTTCGCGGGCGGCTCCTCCGCCGGTACGCAGGGTGGGCCTGCGCTCTCAGGCCGAGTGGATTACTATGGCATGACCATGGCTCCGGACGATACGCCCTGGGTCGGATTTGCTCAGGAGTGCCCCTTTGGTCTGCCTATTGGCGGTAACCCGAATTGCAGCCAAGCTGCGGGAGGACCGAACGACGGGCTATTCGGTCTCGTGGGCCGTCTCGTCCGGCTGGAAGGAGAAGCCGGCGAACACTGAGGACAAGTGATCAGCATTGCGATTTGTGATTCAGGCCGCCATTTTCGGCGGCCTTTCTTTTTGTGTGCTCGTCTGGCCCAGCGAATCACACTCCCGAATCGACCGACCCGGGCGACGCGCCGAGATCACCGGGCGCGGGCAGACTGACGCTGGCAAAGGCCGCAAACAGCACGACCCCGATGCCAACCGGAAGTCCAACAATAGTTTTCCAGGCGCTTTTCGGTTTTGGACCCGAAGCAGGGTCGCTCGCTGGCTTTCCGGCCGGGGAGGCGGAAGGCTGCGGTTTTTCAGATTACGGCCGCGATCCGCGCCTGGCAGGCGGGGTTCTGCAGCCGGCTGAGGCGCAGTACGCCCTCGGTCAGGTGCTGGTAGGTTTCCGCCACCCGTCCCAGGGAGATGCGTGCTCCAGGGAATACGATCCGGGTGTAGAGCACGCCCAGGGCCAGAAAGGCGTTGATGCGCAGGCGTAGGGCGTTGTTGACCATCTCGCGCGCGGCGGCCGCGACTTCGGGGTCGGCCTGCCTCGCCACGGCTTCGCCCAGACGCAGCAGGATGGCGGCATTGTGCGCGGCGCGCTGCACGTACTCCGCGGTCGCCCGCAGGCGCTGCCGCTCCAGGGCGCGGAACTGCGCCGGCGACAAACGACGGCGCAGGAATTCCTCTTCCGCCGGGTCGATCAGATTGCGGAGGCCCGCCAGGTCCACCGGTTGGGTGCGGCCTTCCAGGTCCTGCAGGCTGCCGACGGCGATCTCCTGCCCGCGCGCAGCGCGCAGCAGAACAGCCGCCAACAGCAACCCTGCCGCGACCAGGATGAGCGTTCCTATCATTGGTGTATTAGCTCCAGCAGCGCCTGGTTCCAGCCTTCCAGCTCTAATCTGGCAGGCAGCTCCGCCGGCGGTGGCGCGGGCTCCGGCGAGAGAAGGTACGCCAACCAGATGAATACTGCGCAGTTGTATCCGGCGGCCGAAATCAACGACAAGATCGGCTTTCCCAGTAAGCCCAAATGGACGCGTAGAGCAAACGTCGCAAGCTCCACGCTGCTCTCCACGGCGAAACCTGCCGCAATCCCAAAGGCGAAGTGCTTCCACCTCAGGCCCAAATAGGAGGAGAGCAGAAACAGCAGCACCAGCAAGCCGCCGCGGACGACGTTCACTCCCCGATCTAGCGTAAACAGCCCAGCCAGCACTCGGCTGGCGTCTGTCGCGGGTGCGGTGACCGTGGTCAGCACCGCCAACGCCAGCAGTACGGCGACTGCGCCGCGAAACACTATTCCCGCTAACTTCTGCACTCCATTATAGGTGTGGAACAGGTGTCCATACAGCTCGTAGATGGCGCCGAACGCCAGTGCCGCGTCCAGTACCTCCGCCCCCAGGAAGGTATAGCGGTACGCCTCGCGGTCACCGCGATGGTAGACCCAGAACAGAACTGCGAAGCGAACCACGTGGCTGACTGTGTACGCTAGGAAGATCGGATATTGCCGGTACAGCCTGCGTTTCAGCATAAAGCCAGCCAGCAAGGCTTGGAGGCACGGGTGGGTGACCCAAAGCACATACTTTAGGGCAACAAGAAACATGGGGCGGGTAGCATACCCTGCTCTGGGTCAGCCCGCAATAAGGAATCATTTACAAACTGGGCACGTCGGTGTCTGCGTCCGTATGTCCGGCCAGGGGTCCCCCCCGCCAGCCACGGCCGGTATGCTAGTGGACAAGGTGGTTGCAAGCAGCAGGGCAAGCGCCAGAATTCGCAGTAGGTTATGCACGGTAAGGCTCCTTTTTGGGAGTGAACTTCACCGCGCAATCTGTGTGATCTGGAACTCACCTTGTGAAAAATCACCTGGCTGTTCGTTTTTCTGAAAGTGGAACAGCAGTACTTTTTTCTGGGCGGGACTTCTTCTGGGCAATAAAAAGGAGGTTTGCTCGTTCGGGCCCAGGTTGGTGGCAGGTGTCGACAGCCAGAGCGGGGGTTAATAGATCGTGTACGGGGGCGCGGGGGAACGGAAGTTGGGCTTGGTCGCCATCACCAGCAACGCGCCGATACGCTTAAACTCCCTCAGGTCCTCGGCGCTCTTGAATGACTGCCCCGAGTAATCGTGCGGTGTGGGAGTGGGGTCGGGAATGCGGCGCGCCTCCACGTCCTCAAAAGCATGCGTCTTCAGCAGCTCGATGTACTCGGCCTCGGAGCGCACCTGCACCGGCACTTTGAGCTTGTCCACCCAGTGCAGCGAGTAGGGGTTGTCTTTGTATAGGTTGATGAGGATGAACAGCCGCCCCCGCGGCGCCATCACGCGGAATAGCTCGTTGAGTGCGCGGTCCGGGTCGGGATAGTAATAGAAGGACTCGACCGATAGTACCTTGTCGAAGTAGTTCTCCTCCCAAGGGATCTTTTCGGCGGAGCCCCACACGTACATGAGGTTGTCGAAGTCGCGGGAGGAGGCCCGGGCGCGGCGGATCATTTCGTCGGAGATGTCGAGTCCGACGACCTGGCCGAAACCGCGCGGGCCTTCCGAGACCAGGCGCGCCAGGATGCGCGTGGCCCATCCTGCACCGCAGCCCAGGTCCAGGACGCGCTCACCGGGCTTCGTGTCCATGAGCCGGAGTGTCGCTTCGGTGATGGCGAGATGGTGCTGTTCCATCTGCTCGCCGCGGCCCTCCGCGGCCCAGCGGTTGAATTCCTGCTGCAGGATTTCATCGGGACTCATGTTAGTCGTTAGTCGTCGGCCTTCGGTCGTCGGTCGTTGGCCGCCCAGGTCCAGAGCTACTCCTTACTGGGCACTTGGTACTCGCTACTCGCTTCTATGCTACATTTTGCGGCGCGATGCCGGAAAGCCCAGTGCCCGAGCCGGAGCCGCTCTACTGCCCGAAGTGTGCGCGTGAAGTCACCGATCCGCTGACCTGCGGCGACTGCTCGGCGGTGATCTGCCGCGTGTGCGGAACGCCGCTGGAGTCGCCGGACGAGCTGGGGATCGGGTGACCGCTCCCACGCCCGCTCCCGGCGGCATGAGCGAGCCCGCGCTGGTTCGCGGCCTGTCGTTGGTGGATTCGGTGCTACTGCTGGCGGGCGGCATCATCGGCTCGGCTATCTTTCTGGCGGTCAGCGACGTCGCCGAGTACCTCTCGAGCCCGCTGCTCTTCCTCTTCGTTTGGGTGCTGGGCGGCGCCATCACGCTGCTAGCCTGCTTCGCCTTTGCCGAACTGGGCGCGATGTTCCCCAACTCCGGCGGGCAGTACGTCTATCTGCGCGAGGCCTATGGCGAGTTCTATGCCTTCCTGTTCGGATGGATGGTGCTGTTCATCAACTTCAGCGGGACGGTGGCGGCGCTGGCGGTCGGCTTCGCCACCTATCTGGACGAAGTCCTCCCATTCGGTGCGAAGGAGGCGTTGTTCCGTGCCGGGCGGTTCGCGCCCACGCGCGGACAACTGGTGGCGCTGGCGGCGATCGCGGTGATGACCTGGGTGAACGTGGTGGGGCTGCGGCGCGCGGCTGCGCTGCAGAACATCGCTACCTGGATGAAGTTCGCCGCCATCGCAATCTTCGTGGCCTTCGGAATCGCAGTGGGCAAAGGCTCCACGGCCCACTTCAGCACGCCGGCCCCGCCCTCGCATCCTATCCCGCTGCTGTTCGCGATCGGCCTGGCGCTCAATGGTGTCTTCTGGGCTTACGACGGCTGGAACTACATCGTCTGCGCGGCGGGAGAGGTGAAAGACCCACAGCGCAACATCCCGCGGGCGCTGGTGCTGGGGGTGATTGCGGTCGGGATCGTGTACATCAGCTTGAACCTGGTTTATCTGTATGCCGTGCCGCTGGCCGACATCCAGCCGGCGCGCACCATCGCCAAGTCGGCTGCCATTGCGTTGTTCTCGCCGGGCGCTGGGCGCTGGATGTCTCTGCTCATCGCGCTGTCGTGCTTCGGAGCGGCCTCCTGCTGCACGCTGGCGGGCGCGCGCGTGGTCTATGCCATGGCCTGCGACCGGGCCTTCCTGCCCAAGCTTGCCTACGTTCATCCGCGCTACCGCACGCCGTCGCTGGCGCTGATTGTCCTGGGCGCATGGTCGGGGGTGCTGGCGCTCAGCGGCAAGTACGACGAGCTCTACACCTACGTGATGTTCGTGGGGGTGATTGCTTACGTGGCCACGGTCGCCGGAGTCTTCGTGCTGCGCCGGAAGCGGCCGGATGCGCCGCGTCCCTATCGCTGCACCGGTTATCCGTGGGTTCCGGCGCTGTATCTCGTAGCCGGCAGCCTGTGGGCGGCAATCGTGGCGTACGAGCGGCCCAAGGAGGCGGTCGCCGGAGCGGTGATCATGCTCATCGCGGTGCCGGGATATCTCTACTGGAAGCGGCAAAGAATCTAACCACAGAGGACATAGAGGTGCACAGAGGACTGGTTTCTCTAAACGCGCCGATGCTGTAATCTGTCTCACCGGCTTCCGGCAATTGGCTACTGGCAACTCTCTTATGCGACTTCTTGTGATCGGCGCAGGCATGATGGGCTCGGCGGCGGCCTACGACATGGCGCGCGCGCCCGAGGTCGAGGCGGTTACATTAGCCGATAGCGACATCGCCCGCGCCAAGGACGCGGCCAGGCGCGTCAACAAGCTGACGCGCGGGAAGAAGGTCGCGCCTAAGCATCTGGACGCGAGCCGGGAGTTCGACGCCGCCAAGCTGATGCGCGGGCACGCAGCCGCGCTCTCTGCCGTGCCGTATTTCTTCAACGTTGGCCTCGCACGAGCGGCCATCAAAGCCGGATGCCACTTCGCCGACTTGGGCGGCAACAACACCGTGGTCCGCCAGGAACTGGCCATGGACAAGCAGGCCGCCAAGCGCGGAGTGGCGCTGGCGCCGGATTGCGGGCTTTCTCCCGGCATGGGATCGATCCTAGCGGGAGAGCTGATGCGCCGCATTGGCGGCCAGGCGGACGCCCTAAAGCTCTACGTCGGCGGCCTGCCGCAACATCCGAAAGCCCCGTTCAACTACCAGTTGGTCTTCTCGGTCGAAGGATTGATCAACGAGTATGTCGAGCCGGCGAGGATCTTGCGCAAGGGCAAGCTGACCACCATCGAGCCGCTAAGCGAGCCGGAGGAATTCCATCTGGAAGGCTTTCCACCGCTCCAGGCATTCCACACCTCGGGCGGGACCTCGACCCTGCCCGAGACCTTCGCCGGAAAGGTGGGCGAGTGCTTCGAGAAGACCTTGCGCTATCGCGGCCACCTGGCGCTCATCCGCGGGCTCTACGACTTGGGGATGTTTTCGAGTGACAAGAGGAAGTTCGGCAAGACCGAAATCGCGCCCCGGACGGTGATCGCCAAGCTGTTCGAGGAAAAGTTCGCGGGCGACGACCCGGACCTGGTCCTCCTGCGCGTGGAGGCCCACCAGGGCGCCCGCGTGGCGTCGTTCACCGTCGTGGACCGCTTCGACCCGGCGACTGGAATGACGGCCATGATGCGCACTACGGCCTGGCCGGCGGCTGTGGTGGTTGAGATGCTGGCCGCAGGCGAAATCGCCAAGCGCGGAGGAGTCCGCAGCGAGTTGGACATCCCTGCGGGCGCGTTCTTGCAGGCGATGGCAGGGCGGGGAGTGCATATCGAGTATGCGAACCGTGAGTCGTAGGCCTTAGCGGCCGTTCTGCTCACAGTCGCAACTTGCGGCTTGCCAAAAGGAGGCGAACTTGAAATTCCTGGATCGACTTCATCCCCTGGCACTGCTGGCGCTTCGCCTGGCGCTTGGGGTCATCATGATCGCCCATGGCGCGCCGAAGGTGTTTGGCGGTATGCCGAAATTCATAGCGATAGTCCAGAACATTGGACTACCGGGATGGATGGCTTACTTGGCCGCAGCGACGGAGTTCGGCGGCGGCATCCTGATTATAGCCGGCCTGTTGGCCCGCCTGGCCGCACTGGCGTTCTGCATCGAAATGGCAGTAGCCATCGACAAAGTGCACTGGAAGAATGGGTTGAAGGGTCCGGGCGGATACGAGTTCCCCCTGGCTTGCGGGATCATCGCCTTCGCCCTCATCTTTCTGGGAGCGGGGCCGATCTCGCTGGATGAGGTGTTCTTCCGCGGCGGTGGAGGCAGTCCCGCGCGCAAGTGACCCGCCAGCTCGTACACTCGATTTAAGGCAATTCCCTCGGCCGGCTTACTTCAGAAGCCGGCCAACTTCAGCATGGCCTGGTAGAGGTCGTCGGCCTGGGGCAGGATCTCGTCTTCCAGCACTGGCTGGTAGGCGCAGAAGGTGTCCATGGCAGCGACGCGGCGCACCGGGGCATCGAGGTGGTCGAACAGTTCGTCGGCGATGCGGGCGGCGATCTCGGCGCCGTAGCCCCAGCTCAGCACGTCCTCGTAAGCCACGATCACGCGGTTGGTCTTGCGCACCGAGTTGACGATCGCCTCCCAGTCGTAGGGACTTAGCGTGCGCAGGTCGAGAACTTCTACGCTGAGATGGTGGTCGCGCTCGGCGCGCTGCGCCGCCTGTAACGCCCGCGGCACGACCGCGCCGTAGGTAATCAGCGAGACGTCGCTGCCCTCGCGTGCGACCCGTGCCTTGCCGAACGGGATCATGTGCTCGGGACCTGGATATGGGGCGCGTCCGTAGGTCTCGCGATAGAGCCGCTTGTGCTCGAGGAACAGCACCGGGTCGTCGCAGCGGATGGCAGTGCGCAAGAGCCCGTTGGCGTCGAGCGCGTTCGAGGGAAACACCACCCGCAGCCCGGGGAGGTGCGTGAAGATGCTCTCGCCGCACTGCGAATGGTAGATGGCGCCGCCGGTGAGGTATCCGCCGATGGCCACGCGTATCACCGCCGGGCAAGAGAAGCCGTTAAACGAGCGCCAGCGGATGAGCGGCAGCTCGTTGCGCAACTGGTGCATCGCCGGCCAGATGTAATCGAAGAACTGGATCTCGGCCACTGGTTTGAGCCCGCGCACGGCCATGCCAATGCTGCGGCCCACGATGCTGGCTTCCGCCAGGGGCGAGTTGAAGACGCGGTCAGGGCCGAACTCCATTTGCAACCCGGCGGTGAGTTTGAAGACGCCTCCCTTGCCCTTGACCAGCTTCTGCTTAAGGTACTGCTCGCGGCTGCAGTCGGCGACGTCCTCGCCAAAGACAACGATACAAGGATCGCGCCGCATCTCGTCCTTCAGGCAGGCGTTGATGAGTTCCGCCATGGTCTTTTCCGTGCCAGCCCCAGGCTTGGCCGAAGCAGGCGCCGGCGCGGCCGGGGCCTCGAACTTGGACGAGGTGGGATCGAGGTCGGGCGAGTAGATGAATTGCAGGATTGATTCCTTCGCCGGCGCGGGCGCTTCCAGCGCGCGGTCGCTTGCCTCCTGCACCTCTTCGTCCGCCTGCTTTTCGAGGTCGTTAATCCCTTTTTCGTCGAGGATGCCTTCGCGAATCAGCAACATCTGCAAGCGGGTGACGGGATCGCGCTTGACTTCCTCCTGGCGTTCGGATTCGGGGCGGTAGAGGCGCTCGTCGTCGGAGAGCGAGTGCGAGTAAGGACGGATGACGTGTCCGTGCATGAACCCGGGCCCTTTGCCGGCGCGGATGTGCTCCACCGCGCGGGTGATGGCGGCATAGCTCTCCACCGGGTCGGTGCCGTCGCACTCCTCGAAATGGAAGTTGGGGAAATTGGCCACCAGCCGCGAGATGTTGCCGCCCGCGGTCTGCACCTCGCAGGGCACGGAGATGGCGTACTCGTTATCCTCGATCAGGAACAGCACTGGCAGCTTGAGGTTGGAGGCCGAGTTCATCGCCTCCCAGAACTCTCCCTGGCTGGTGGCGCCTTCCCCGGAGGAGACGTACACCACCTCGTCGCCGTGGAAGGTCACATCCTTGAACTCGCGGTAATCCCCGGGGACTTTCTTGGCCGCTTCGGGATGGCGCGAGAAGTAGCGGCCGGCCTCGGCGCACCCGACCGCGTGCAGATACTGGCTGCCCGTGGGGGACGAGCCGGTGACGATGTTGAGCTGCCGGCTGGACCAGTGCGAGGGCATCTGGCGTCCGCCGGAGCTAGGATCGTCAGCCGCGCCCACCGCCTGTAGAAACATGTCCAGCGGCTTCATCCCCAGCGTCAGGGCCAGCGCTCGGTCGCGATAATAGGGAAAGAACCAGTCGTATCCGGGCTTCAGGGCCAGGCCGGCGGCCACCAGCAACGCCTCATGACCCGCGCCCGAGATCTGGAAGAAGATCTTCTGCTGGCGCTTGAGCAAGATCTCGCGGTCGTCAATCCGCCGCGACAGGAACATCAGACGATAGATCGCGACGAGCTGCTTGCGGGTGAGGCCCTGATAGGCTTTTTCCTCCGTCTCGGGTATCTTGCCGGCGGCCTTGGGTACGGTCTTGGTGGTAGCCATTCGCTCCCTCAGATGCAATCGGGCCCCCGAGGGGTCATTGTAAAACGGGTGTGGGGGCTGCGGATATACTAACCAAAGTCACCTGACCGGATACTTCAGTGATTACCGTCCATCGCCCCATTCCGAGTGAGCAGATCAGGCTGCTGATCTTCGACCTGGACGGCACCCTGATCGACTCCCAACTGGACCTGGCCAATTCGGTCAACGCCATGCTGCGGCACTTCGGGCGGAGGGAGCTTTCGCAGGAAGCCATCGCCAACTATATCGGTGACGGCGCGCCCATGCTGATCCGCCGCGCTCTCGGCGATCCCGATGATGGCCATTACATGCACGAGGCCCTCGATTTCTTCTTGCACCACTACCGCGAACACAAACTGGACAACACCACGCTCTATCCCGGGATCCGCGAGGCACTGGACGCGGTGCGCTGGGTCGAGAACAATGGCCGCCGGATCGAGCGCAAGTTCGCGGTGCTGAGCAACAAGCCGGTCGGGCCGTCAACCAAGATCCTGGAGGGCCTTGGGGTGCGGGATCTCTTCGTTCAGGTCTATGGCGGTAACAGCTTCGCCACCAAGAAGCCCGACCCCATGGGTGCCAACGCTCTGCTCGAGGAGACCGGGACGCGGGCGGAGGAGGCCATCATCATCGGCGACTCGGAGATCGACGTGATCACGGCGCGCAATGCCGGAACGTGGAGTTGCGGGGTGAACTATGGCTTCCGTCCGGACACGCTGAAAGTGGTGCCGCCGGACGTGGTCATCGACACCCCGCGGGAGTTGCCCCTGGTCTTCACCAAGGACTACGAGGAGGAATTCGAAAATTAGACGACTTTCCTCCAACACCTTCGGCTTCACCCCGGCGGAGTTGCGCACCATCCGCGCCATGAAAGACCCGAACGGCGTGCAGAGCTTCCTGAACAGCCTGCCGTATCACCTGGCCCTCACCTGCTGGTCACCGCGGAAGATTCTGCGCGAGCGTACCGTGCATTGCCTGGAGGGCGCGATTTTCGCCGTGGCTGCGCTGCGCGTCCTAGGATTTCCGCCGCTGTTGTGGGACCTGGAAGCGGAGCGCGACACCGACCACGTGCTGGCCGTCTTCAAGGTGGACGGCTGCTGGGGAGCGGTGGCGGCCTCGAACTTCGCCGGCTGCCGTTACCGCGAGCCGGTCTACCGCTCGCTGCGCGAGCTGGCTATGAGCTACTTCAACCTCTATTTCAACCTGGCGCGGCAGCGGTCGCTGCGCCGCTATTCCCGACCGGTCAACCTGGCGCGCTTCGATCACCTGAACTGGATGACCAGCGAGGACGAGGTCTGGTACATCGCCGAGTATCTGTGCGACATCCCGCACCGCCCCCTGCTCACGCCTAAGCAGGAAAAAAGCCTCCGCGCGGTGGACGAGCGGCTGTACGAGGCGGAACTGGTGGGACACAGACGGAAGTGAGGGCGTGGCAGCTCGCTAATGATTGTCAATTTTTTTGTTAACTCTTAATGATTGTCATCCCGACCGAGGGCTTTAGCCCGAGTGGAGGGATTTGGCGTTTCAAACCAGTGCGCCGCCAAATCGCGGTACCCCGGATTCATTGATTCGATCAGCGCGATCTTCTTCTCGCGTCTCCAACGCTTGATCTGCTTCTCGCGGCCGACGGCGTTGCCCACGTACCTATACGGCTCGAAATAGACGAGTCGCGTCGTGTGATACTGCTTTGAGAACCCCGCGACCGCGCCAGTTTTGTGCTCCCAAACTCGCTGGCGAAGGTGACCCGTAACGCCGGTGTAGAGTGCCCGGCGCGAACTGCTCATCATCATGTACACGTAGTAGAATCGCCGATTAAACACAAGGTCCCTCCACTCGGGCTAAAGCCCTCGGTCGGGATGACAATTCTTCTGTGTTTTGGGTTAGAACGGCAATAGGACCAAGGGCCCTAACAGCCAAGAGCCGCTTTTCCATGGACTTCAAGCTCATCTCCGATTACAAGCCTCGCGGCGACCAGGGCAGGGCGATCGAGCAGCTCACCCGCGGCGTGCGCGATGCGGAGAAGCATCAGGTGCTGCTGGGCGTCACCGGCTCGGGCAAGACGTACACGATGGCCAAGCTCATCGAGCAGGCCAACCGGCCGACGCTGGTGCTGGCGCACAACAAGACGCTGGCGGCGCAGCTCTACCACGAGTTCAAGATTTTCTTCCCGCAAAACGCGGTGGAGTACTTCGTCTCCTACTACGACTACTACCAGCCTGAGGCCTACATTCCGGCGGGCGACGTGTACATCGAGAAGGAAGCCACCGTCAACGACGAGTTGGACAAGCTGCGCCTCTCGGCCACCAAGTCGCTGTTCGAGCGGCGCGACTGCGTGATCGTGGCCTCGGTGAGCTGCATCTATGGCCTGGGCTCGCCCGACGCCTACTACGGCATGATGATGTTCGTCGAGAAGGGGCAGAAGCTCAAGCGCGAAGACATCACGCGCCGGCTGGTCGAGATCCTCTACGAGCGCTCGGACACCGATTTCCGCCGCGGCACCTTCCGTGTGCGCGGCGACATCATCGAGGTCTTCCCCACCTACGAAGACATGGCCTATCGCATCGAGCTGTGGGGTGACGAGATCGAATCGCTTTCGCAGATCGATCCCCTGTTCGGCACGGTGAAGCAGAAGTACGTGCGCCTGCCCATCTATCCCAAGACGCACTACGTCATGTCGCAGGAAACCAAGGCGCGCGCCGTCGATTCCATCAAGGAAGAGCTGCACTGGTGGGAGACAGAATTGGAGAAGCAGGGACGCGTGGTCGAAGCGCAGCGCGTGCATCAGCGCACGATGTTCGACCTGGAGATGATCAAGTCGGTCGGCTACTGCCACGGGATCGAGAACTACTCGCGGCATTTTTCCGGGCGCCTGCCGGGCGAAGCGCCGCCCACGCTGCTCGATTACGTCCCGCGCGACTACCTGCTGTTCATCGACGAGTCGCACCAGACCGTCCCGCAGCTCCACGGCATGTATCACGGCGACCGCTCGCGCAAGGAAACGCTGGTGGAGTACGGCTTCCGACTGCCCTCGGCGCTCGACAACCGCCCGCTGACCTTCGAGGAGTTCGAGCACCGGGTGAACCAGGCCATCTACGTCTCGGCTACGCCCGGCCCTTATGAGCTGACCAAGTCGGCCGGCGTGGTGGTGGAGCAGATTATCCGCCCGACGGGGCTGGTGGATCCGGAAGCCGAGGTGCGCCCGGTGAAGGGACAGATCGACGACCTGCTGCACGAGATCCGCGAGCGCGCGGCCAAGGGCGAGCGCGTGCTGGTGACCACGCTCACCAAGCGCATGGCCGAAGACCTGGCGGAATATTACAGCGAGGTAGGCGTCCGCTGCCGCTACATGCACTCGGAGATCGAGACGCTGGAGCGCATCAAGATTCTGCGCGACCTGCGCAAGGGCGAGTTCGACGTGCTCATCGGCATCAACCTGCTGCGCGAAGGATTGGATTTGCCTGAAGTCTCGCTGGTGGCGATCCTCGACGCCGACAAGGAAGGCTTTCTACGCTCCAGCGGCTCGCTCATCCAGACCATGGGCCGCTGCGCCCGCAACCTCAACGGCCGGGCCATCCTCTACGCCGACAGGATGACGGACTCGATGCAGCGCGCCCTGGACGAGACCACTCGCCGGCGCGCCATCCAGCAGGCCTACAACGAAGAAAACGGCATCACGCCACGGTCCATCGTGCGGCCGGTGGAAATGGCGCTGGCGCAGATCGTCGAAGCCGATTACGTGGATGTGGCCGACGCGGCGGAAGGCATGCCCGAATTCAAGTCGCAGGAAGAGCTGGACGCCTACATCGCCAGGCTGGAGAACGACATGCGCGAAGCCGCCAAGCGCTTCGAGTTCGAGCAAGCGGCCCGGCTGCGCGACACCATCAAAGAGCTGCGGACGAAAGAGTTCCTGTTCGCGTAAACACCGCAGCGAGCCAAAATCGGGCTCGCCGGGGGCCCCGTAAATCTTGCTAAGTCCCCGCCTTTCGTTGCGCGATGAGTGGAACACTTTCGGAAGGGTCCTCTTCGGCGATCTGCATCTTGGCCTCGAGCGAACTGAAGCGCTGCATCATCTGGTGCATGCGCAAAGCCATCGCCCGGATGGTCTGGAGCTGCTCGCGAACCCGGGCCGAGAAGGCGCCCGGTTCCATCAGAACCAATTCGGCATTGCCTAGGAGCGAGGTCATGGCATTGTTGAAGCCGTGACGCATTTCGACCATGTAGCGCCCCAGAATGGCGAATTGCTGGTTCTCGGCCGCAAGGCGTTCGGCCGCGCGAGCGCGGTCTTCGGGGACAAATGCATTTTGTGGTTGGCTCATGAGAATGTCTTGCTCAACGCACAATAGCAGTCAAGCGCGCTCGGCGGGCTCGCGATGTAAGAGGAGACGCTTTAGCCGGGACTTCCAATGTGGGACAAGCAGGAACGGGACGCTGCGCCGGCTGAAACGCCGCTTCAGGAATTTCCGCTAGCGGCGGCGGTCGCGCCCGTCCCGATGTTGTAACGCTTGAGCTTGCGGTAGAGTGTCGCGCGGCTGATGCCTAACATCTTGCCCGCCAGCATCTTGTCTCCATGCACCAGCTCGTACACTCGCTGGATGGTGATTCTCTCCACGTATTCCAGGTCGGTGGGAGCCTGGGGAGCAAGCAGTCCGGAAGCCGCGAATGAATGCGGTGGGCGCAGGATGGTCGGAACGGCCACGGCATCGATGAAGTCGTCGCCACTACGGGCGTCGGCGCGCGCAACGCAGGTCTCGAGCTCAAGCACCCGGTCGCGCAGGAAGTCGCGCTCTGCGACCAGGCGGACTTTCTCCGCCATACGCTGGAGGATGAGCTTCATCTCCTCGACGGCGAAGGGTTTGGTGACGTAGTGATACGCGCCCAGCTTCATGGCCTCGACGGCGTTGCCGATAGAGCCGTGGCCGGTCATGATGGCGACCTCGGTGCGCGGCCGCGCGCTCTTGATCCGCCCCAGCAGTTCCACCCCGGACTTCCGCGGCAGGCGGAGATCGGTGATCACCACATCGGGAGAATCGGTTTCCAGCAGGGTGAGCGCGGCTTCGGCGCTTCCGGCTTCCA
The DNA here is from genome assembly GCA_023265315.1 of Acidobacteriota bacterium. GTDB lineage: Bacteria > Acidobacteriota > Terriglobia > Terriglobales > Acidobacteriaceae > JAHFUA01. The sequence goes on from JAHFUA010000039.1 coordinate 25,677, forward strand.
GGCAGACGAAGCCGAGCGACTCGCCGATGCGCATGCACAGCTGGCGGATCGTGGGCTCGTCATTCACGATGAGGAAGCGGATGCGGAGATCGTCGTTCATTGCGGCTTCCCGAAAATCTTCTCCACCATGCCGATGAGCTGCTGCACCCGGAAGGGCTTCTCGACGCAGGGAGCGCCGGTATGCAGGAGCACGCTAGCCGTGTCTTCGTTGACGGTGTCGCCGGTGACAAAGATCACGCGCGCGACCAGGTCGCGTCGGTGGGCCTCGATCCAGGCGTGGACGTCGGCGCCGCTGACGCCGCCCGGAGTCCGCATGTCGGTGATCACTCCCAGATACTCGCCGCCGGCCAGCAACTGCAGAGCTTCCACGCCGGAAGCGGCGGCCACGGTCGAATAGCCGCTGCGCTCTAGCGCCGCGCGCATGAATTCCATGACCGCGGGTTCATCCTCGACGACGAGGATGGGCAGCGGCCCAGCGGCCGGCGAGCTGGAAGGGCTCACGCTGGTGCTCCTGCGGCGGCCAGGCACGCTAATCCCTCTCCGCCGCCAGGGGGAGATTCCCAGCGGAAGCTAATCGCGAATCTCAATTTGAGTCAAGGGAATAGGGGAACATGTGCCGAGGTGACAACGAGGTAGGGGGAAAGGAAATGGGCGGTCTCCAGTTGAAATCAGTCCCACTCG
>JAHFUA010000040.1 GCA_023265315.1 Acidobacteriota bacterium
CATGATGCCACTGGAGAGCACCCCCCCCGGGGGAGGGGTAGTTTTGGCAGGTGTTGAAGCCGTCGTGAAGGATCTCAGCGCTGACACGTGGCCGCTGTTGTAATTACCATTTGGCTAACCTGCCGCGAGGGCGCGGCTTCGACTCTTTGACAACGAAATCCCCCTGGCGGCGGGCTAAGTCCTTTCACGATGAGATCTTGCGTGTAAGTCCTTTGTTTCATCAGATTCAGCTCCGATCTCATGAGATCACGCCGCGTAAGTTGTTGATCTGATCAGATCGAGGGGGAAGGGGGGTGGTATCCGATCCAGGGGACCGGGGCGTTAGAAATAAGTTAACAGAGCTTCACTTCCCCGCCAGTACCGGAGAGAAGGGCAACTCGGGGATCGCGTTCCAGGCTCTAATCACAAGCGTCACGTTGGAGCAACGACGAAAATGCAACGTGGACACCCCTACCTTACTTCTCTCCTGCTGGCTGCGGCACTGGCCTTGCCGCTGCTGAGCACTGGTTGTGCGGAGCACAGATACGCTCGCGTCTATGACCCGTACCACAGCGACTATCATCGCTGGGGTCCAGACGAGGACCGCTATTACCATCAGTGGGAGGCGGAAGGCCACAGAGAGCATCGCGAGTGGGGTCAGCGCAGTCCCGAGGAGCAGAAAGAATACTGGGGCTGGCGGCACGGCCGTGGCGATCACGACCACGACAAGCACTGAGTGGCGAACACTCTGGGTCCAGCTAGTCGGAATTCTCCACCTGGGTGGAGCAGGCCTTTAGGCCTGCAGTCAGAGGGACGCATCAAGTTGCGGGCTTCAGCCCCTGGGGTAGCAATGATTTGAGTCAACGGGTGCGCAAGAATGGTCCCTCAGTGGCTCAAGCTTAATGTCCTTGGCGCTGCTGTTATGCAGGGCCGGAGGCCCTGCTCCACCCTGGGCATGTGAGCCCAAGCTTGTGGACACAGCTACTCCCTGCGCGTCTGTTTGCGGCGTTCCAGTTCGGCGCGGCGCAGCTCGCGGCGGCGGCCGGCGTCCTCGAAGCGGCGCTTCTCGTCCGCCGTCTCGGGGATGACGGGCGGAACCGGGACGCGGTTGCCCTGCTGGTCCACGGCAACGTAGGTCAGGTAGGCGGAGCTGACGTGGCGCCGTTCGCCGGTGAGGTAGCTCTCCACCCAGCACTTCACCCCGACCTCCATCGAGGTGCGGAAGGCGCGGTTGACCGACGAGCGCAGGATCAGCAAGTCGCCGACGTGCACCGGAGCCAAGAAATCGAGGTGGTCGGTGGAGGCGGTGACCACGTAGCTGCGCGAGTGGCGATGGGCGGCGATGGCGCCGGCAATGTCGATATGGTGCATCAGGCGGCCGCCCAGCAGGTTGCCCAGCGGGTTGGCGTCGTTGGGCAGCACCGCTTCCGCCATCTCTGATTGCGAGTCTTTGACCGGGCGGGGAGTGAGATCGTTCGGGCTCATGCTGGATTAGAAGCTGCGCGACGGCGCTCGAAATAGGAGTCGAGATAACAGGCGGCCATGGCCTGGATGCGCGGGTCAGGATGCGTCACCGCCCAGCGGCCCACCGCCGCATCATACTCCAGCAGGCCGTGCGCGCCGGGGCGATGAGCGGCCTCGAGCACGTAATAAAGATGGATGCGCTGGTCGCGGTCGCGCGCCACGGAAAATCGCACCGCGTCAAACCGGCGCTGCGCGGGAAGCCGCTGGCACTGGGCCGCGTATCCCAGGTTGCAGAACTGGCGCAGCTCGTGATCGGAAGGTATGACCTGCTCGTGTCCGGACGCGGTGCAGAGCCCGCGCCAGCCGTCGCCCAGCGGCAGCCGCGTGCGGTGAGGCCAGGCAGCTTCGGCGAATTTTTCTGTAGGGATGAAGTAGGGACAAGCCATAGGAGCAGCACTCAGAACTCAGCATTCAGCAAAACCGCTTCCGGCGACGTGCTGCCAGATTCTAGCGAGCGGGTATTGCGCAGTCCAGCTTTACTTCCCTGCCCCGGACGTGCAAATCTTTACGCTCTTCCGAGAGGCGATATGGATCGCGCTGAGATGCTGAAGCAGTTCCTGGAACAGAACCCGAACGACGCCTTCGCGCGCTACGGCCTGGCGATGGAATACTCGCGCGCGGGCGAGATCGAGACCGCGCTCACCGAGTTCAAGAAGCTGCTGGAGCTCCATCCGGACTACACCGCCGGCTACCAGATGGCGGGACAGATGCTCTCCGCCGCCGGCCGCTACGAAGAAGCGCGCCAGATGCTGGAATCCGGCATTGCCAGGGCCGGGCGCGCCGGCAACCAGCACGCGCAGGAAGAAATGCAAGGCCTGCTGCGGGAGTTGCGGTAATTTCGCGAGCCGAAGGCCACGCCCGAAACATCCATCGGGCATGGCAACCGCAACCAATCCCTACACCTCGCGAATCCTGGGACTGCTCGGAGACAAGCCGTTCCTCGGTGTTCTGGAATCTACTCCCGCGAAACTGCAGCAGCACTTGGAGCGGCTGGGACCGCAGGGACTGAAGAAGGGCTACGCTCCGGGCAAGTGGACCGCAGGCCAGATCTTCTGCCATCTGGCGGACGCCGAGCTGGCGATCGGGTTCCGCTCGCGGCAGGCAGTGGTCGAACCCAACCATCGCATACAGCCCTTCGATCAGGACCTGTGGGCGCGGAACTACGCGCGCCAGGATGCTGCGGCGGCGGTGAAGGCCTGCATCGCACTACGCGCGTGGAACCTGTCGTTCTGGCGGACGCTGAGCGCGGAAGACTTGGCACGAGTGGCGTTCCATCCTGAGCGCGGCGACGAGTCGGTTGAGCGCATCCTCCAGATGCTTGCTGGACACGACCTGAATCATCTGGCGCAACTGGAACGGATCCGCTAGGCGTTAGGGCTGGCGCTGGGCAGCCTCGGCGGCTCGGTCGGCGGGACCGAGCGAGCGCGACATCACCCACTCCACCAGCCAGGGGAAAAGCTGGTAGAACTTGACGCTGATGTGGTGCTGCCAGGGGACGATCACTTCCCGCTTCTCCGGCCTGCAGGCGTTGACGACCGCGGCCGCCACCCGTTCGGCGCTGATGCCGGGACGGCGGTTCGCTCCTCCGATGCGCAACCGCTCTCTTCCCTGCACCGCATTCTCGCTGAAGCTGGTGGCGATGGTGCCGGGACAGACAGTCATCACATGCAGGCCGCTCGCGCGCAGTTCCATGCGCGCGCCCTTGCTGATGGCATTCATGGCGAACTTGGTGCCGGAGTAGGCGGCGGAGTATGGCAGCGGAATGTGCCCGGCGACGCTGGAGATGTTGATGATCATGCCGCCGCCCTGGCGCTTCATCACTGGGATCACCGCCTGCATGCCCTCGATGGCGCCGAACAGGTTGGTATCGAACATGTCGCGGCAGGCTCGCATGTCCATTGCGGCGACCGAGTCCTGGAGGCCGTGGCCGGCGTTGTTGATCCAGATGTCGACGCCGCCGAAGTTGTGGAGGGTGAGGCCGAGCAGGCGATCGATCTCCTCGCGGTTGCGGACGTCGCAGGCGATGGCCAGAGTGCGCTCCAGCGAACCCACACGGGCGCGAGCCGCCTCCAGCCTTGCGGGATCGCGCGATGACAGGACCACCTTGCAATCCTCACGCACGAATGCCCGCGCCAGCGCCTCGCCGATACCCATGGACGCGCCGGTGATCACCACTACTTTTCCCCGTGGGTCCATGCTCGTGCTTGTAGTGGGTCGCGGCAGACAAGTCAAGGGGAGGTTACAATCCCAGGGATGAGCGCGCTGCTGCCGCTGTTCCCGTTGGATGTGGTGCTCTTCCCCGACGCGCCCATCCCGCTGCACGTCTTCGAGCCCCGTTACAAGGAGATGGTCGGCGAATGCCTGGCACAGAAGACGGCGTTCGGCATCGTGCGCGCCAAGGAAGACAGCATCGCCGAGATCGGCTGCACGGCCGAGATCCTGGAAGTCACCAAACGCTACGACGACGGGCGGATGGACATCGTCTGCGAAGGCCGCCGCCGCTTCCAAGTGATGGGACTGAATGAGGAGCGGGTGTTCCTGCAGGCTGAGGTCACGTACTTTGACGACGAGCCGGGACACGCTCCGGCCGAACAGGTGGACGAGGCTCTGCGGCTGTACAGCGATCTGCTTCGTCTGGTCGAGGCCGATGCCGGCGCCCCGGAAGCCGGCACGCCCCAGCTTTCCTTCCAGCTTGCCGCTCCCATGCCGCTCGACCTCGATTTCAAGCAGACCCTGTTGGGCATGCGTTCGGAGCGGGAACGAATCGCCGCCGTTGTCGCCTACTTCCAGGCCTTGTTGCCGCGCATGCGCCGCGCGGTTAAAGCCCGCCAGAAAGCTGGAGGAAACGGGCACGCCATGTGAGTCGCCAGTAGCCAGTCTCCGGTCGCAGTTTTCACTTGCTTCCAAATTTATCCACCGACGACTGGCGACTGGCCGCTGAGCGGCGCGGCGTATAATCGGTCGAGGTGGATAAGGGGGCTTTATTCTTATGAATCTTCCGCGTACCCTCGGGGACCTCCGAGGCAGTGACTTTTGCGAAGAGCGCCTGCGCCGACGTCGCGTGAAAGACGAGATGCGCGAGAACCTGATCTGTAAGCTGCGGCGGCGCGAAACCCTGTTTCCCGGCATCGTGGGCTACGACGACACCGTGGTGCCGCAGCTCGTGAATGCCGTGCTGTCGCGGCACAATTTCATTCTGCTGGGCCTGCGCGGGCAGGCCAAGAGCCGCATCCTGCGGGCGCTCACCTCGCTGCTCGACCGGGCGCTGCCCTGCATCGAGGGCTGCGAGATCCACGACAATCCTTACGCTCCCATCTGCGGTCGTTGCCGCGAGCTGCTCGAGGAGCGGGGCGACGAGACGCCGGTCGCGTATCTCTCGTCCGAGGAGCGCTACGTGGAGAAGCTGGCCACTCCGGATGTGACCATCGCCGACCTGATTGGCGATATCGATCCCATCAAAGCGGCGCGCGGCGGACACCAGCTCTCGAACGAACTCACCATCCACTACGGGCTTCTGCCGCGCGCCAACCGCGGCATCTTCGCCATCAACGAGCTGCCCGATCTCGCCGGCAAGATCCAGGTGGGGCTGTTCAACATCATGCAGGAAGGCGACGTGCAGATTAAGGGCTACCCCATCCGCCTGGCGCTGGATGTCGCCCTGGTGTTCACCGCCAATCCCGAGGATTACACGGCGCGCGGCAAGATCATCACCCCGCTCAAAGACCGTATCGGCTCGGAGGTCCGCACCCACTATCCCGCCACCGTGGATGAGGGCATGGCGATCACCGCGCAGGAAGCGTGGAGCCAGCGCGACGGCCACAAGCTGGTGGTGCCCAAGTTCCTGCGCGAGGTGGTGGAGCGCATCGCCTTCGCCGCGCGCGACGACAAGAAGATCGACAAGCGCTCCGGCGTGAGCCAGCGGCTTCCCATCACTTGCATGGAGAACGTGATCTCGAATGCCGAGCGCCGCGCCATCCGCGACCAAGAGGGAATGATCGTGCCGCGCGTGGGCGACATCTATTCCGCCATGCCGGCCATCACCGGCAAACTGGAGCTGGAATACGAGGGCGAGATGCGCGGCGCCGATTTCGTGGCCCGCGAACTGATCCGCGCCGCCGTGGCCAAGACCTTCGACGGCTACTTCGACGCCGTGAACATGCAGCAGATCGTGCAGTGGTTCGACCTCGGCGGCGAGATCAAGTTCGGCGAGGGCGCGTCTGCCGCGGAGTTGTCGGAAGGACTGAAAAAGATCCAGGGTCTGCCGGAGAAGCTCGAACGGCTGGGGGTGAAGCCGAAGGACGCTCCCGAGCTGCAGGTGTCCGCGGCCGAATTCGTGCTGGAGGGTCTGTACGCCCACAAGCGCATCGGGCGCAGCGAAGAGCGCGTCTTCAGCGCCGGCGAGAAGCAGATCCGCCGCGAGCCGTCGTACAGCCGCGAGGAGCCGCCCGTGCCCAGGCCGCCGAGACGGCCATACAACTGACGTTCGGGCCGATTTTGCTCGAACGTCATCCTGAGCGCGCCGCTTTTGCGCGCGAAGGATCTCACTCATGAAATTCATCAAGTACACCAAATTCGTCGCCGATCCGGCTTCGCAGATGAGCATGGAAGATTTGCTTCAGGCGCTCTCAGACTTCCTGCTGCAGAGCGGTTTCCAGAATCAGTATGCGTTCTACGAGATGCCGGATGAGCAAACGCTCGAGCAACTGCGGCAGGCGATCGCGGACGCGCTGATGAACGGCGAGTTGCTCGACGAGCAGATGCAGGAGCAACTCGAGCAGATGCGCAACGAGGGCACTCTCGAGCAGCTCATCCAGAAGCTGATCGAGCGCATGGAGCAGGAGAATTACATCTCCATCGACCAGCCGCACGATCCGGCGAAGCAGTCGGTTGCGCCCGGCCAGACCGGCAAGCCGCAGACGCAGGTGAAGTTCGAGATCACCGACAAGAGCCTGGACTTTCTCGGCTTCAAGGCGCTGCGCGACCTGCTGGGTTCGCTGGGAAAGTCGAGTTTTGGGCGCCACGACACTCGCGATCTGGCCACCGGCATCGAGGCCAGCGGCGCCTCCAAGCGTTACGAGTTCGGCGACACGCTGAACCTGGACATCACGGCAACCTTGTCCAGTGCCATCCAGCGCGAAGGGCTCACGCTGCCGCTGAACATCGAGTACTCGGACTTGCAGGTGCACCAGTGCGAGTACCAGTCATCGTGCGCCACCGTGCTGATGCTCGACTGCTCGCACTCAATGATCCTCTATGGCGAGGACCGCTTCACCCCCGCCAAGAAAGTGGCGATGGCTCTTTCGCACCTGATCCGCACCCAGTATCCAGGCGATTCGCTCTCGCTCATTCTTTTCCATGACTCGGCGGAGGAAGTGCCGCTGTCGCAACTGGCGCGGGTGAAGGTGGGGCCGTACTACACGAATACGCGGGAAGGCCTGCGGCTGGCGCAGCGCATCCTGCAACGCCAGCGCAAGGACATGAAGCAGATCGTCATGATCACCGACGGCAAGCCTTCGGCGCTGACGCTTGAAGACGGGCGCATCTACAAGAACGCCTTCGGGCTCGATCCCCTGGTGGTCAGCCAGACGCTGGAAGAAGTCTCCAAGTGCAAGCGCGCCGGAGTTCTTATCAACACCTTCATGCTGGCCTCCGATTACGGGCTGGTGCAGTTCGTGCAGAAAGTCACGGAGATGTGCCGCGGCAAGGCCTACTTCACCACGCCCTACACGCTCGGCCAGTATTTGCTGATGGACTACATGAGCAGGAAGACCAAGACCATCCACTAACGTGCTCGCTCCAACTTTTAGAGCAGATTGACAATTGCTATATCCGGGTGAAGGGGCACGCCTTCAGGCGTCCCGTAACATGTGGCTAAAACTCCGGCTTTAGCCGTTGAGGGAACCTCCCCCGGGGCCTAACGGCCCTTTCATCTTGTGTGGGCGTTAGCGGCGCGGCTGGAAGCCGTGCCCTTTCACCTTTATTGTTGTGCCGCCTGCGCCTTTGACTTCACTCTCCCGACGAACTTGGCGGCGTTGATGAGGAAGCGCTCGTGAGTTCCCTTGCAGATGACATCTACGCCGTCGTGGGCCTCGACTTCGAAGACCAGTCGCCGGCCGTCAACCTCCACCAACTTGACCTTGGCGCGCACTTCGAGGCCGGGAGGCGTTGCCGCCGAATGGCTGAGGTTCACATGCGTGCCGACGCTCTGCTCGGCAGGCCAATCAAGGTGCGGAATGATGGCCAGCAGGCAGGCCCACTCGATAAATCCAACCATGAAGCCGGTGGCGAACACCCGCGGCATCACCTGAAACTCCGGCGCCTCGGGATAAAGATGCGGCACGGTCTTCGACTCTGGCACCCGATACGCGAGTTCGTACTCGATGCCGGGCTTCAACGAGTCCTTCATCAGCGTGCCTTCAGACCCCTTCGGCTTTCTTCACCGCCAGTTCGGCAGCCTGAAAGCCGATCTTGGAGTGGGTGCCGTCGCAGAACGGCTTGTTGACGGAACCTCCGCAGCGGCAGAGCGAGAACGCCGGCTTGCCGGTCAGGTCGTAGAGACCGCCTTCGGCATCCAGCAGGATGACTTCGCCCTCGGTGGTCTCAACGCGGTACGGACCATTCTTCCTGGCAGTGATCTTGACAGCCATCAGTTCGCCTCCTCGGAAGATGTTTAGATGTCGCGGAGGCGAGGCGGATACAAGAAAGCTGGGGGGGGCAGATTACCGCGATGGCAAGGCGTTTCGCAAACTGGGATCCGCGTTCATGCGCGTAAATTCGCGGCGATGAATTCCGATTTTTAAGCCGTGCTCAGGCCGCGGGCTGCAGCCGCTGCCGCATGGACATCGCCAGTTGGTACACCGAGCGCAAGCGCGCCTGGGCCGCCGCCGGAACCGCCGGCACCTCCATCGCCAACTGCGAGGAGAGCAAAATGCCGGTCAAAGCTTCCGTCAGCTGGCTGCGCAGGTTGGCTTCCGCTTCCCGCACGGCGCGGAGGCGCTCGCCTTCGCGACGCTGCACGGCGGAGCGCACATCGCGCACCACGCGAGCGATCCCGCAGATGGCGAAATTGACGAATACCGGGATCGCGGTTTCTGCTTCGTTCAGCACCACGTCGGCGGTGGCGGGATCGGCTTCCAACAGGTTCTGGTCGATGACCAGGGCCGAGCACTCGGTCGAGCGCAGAGTGCGCGCTGCCACCGCCAGCCTGGGACAGATCTGGGTGCGCTCGTTGGTGGCCCGCTCGATAGCGGCAGCGCACTCTGGAGCGCGCGTCGAAGATGTGATCAGCAGAATCATGTCTGTTTTTGGTGCAAGTGTCTGGCCAAGAGCTCCGGTTGCAAAATCAAGAGCTTAGCGGCTCGCAAGTCCGTCGGTTTCCCGTAATGAGACCGGCCAGGTGACCCCAGTTCAATCCTGGGAGGCGTATTCCTTCAACTTGCGGTACAGGGTGGTCTTGCCGATGCCCAGCAGCTTGGCCGCCATCAGCTTATCCCCCTGGAGCTGGTCGATGGTACCCAGGATCGCCTGCCTCTCCATTTCGGCGATACTGACGATGCGGTTGGCGGGCAGGCTGCCGACGGCCGCGTGCAGTTGCGCATTCTGGATGCTGGTGGGCAGGTCGGCCACCTGCATTAAGGGTCCGGAGCTCAGGGCGCAGGCACGCTCCAGGCAATTCTCCAATTCTCGTACGTTGCCCGGCCAGTCGTGGGCCAGCATCAGCTTCATGGCTTCGTCGCTGATGTCGCGCTGCACCCCGCTGGAGCGCGCCAGCTTCTCCAGGAAGTGACTCACCAGCAGAGGGATGTCCTGCTTGCGCTCGCGCAGCGGTGGGATCTTGAGCGTGACCACATTGAGGCGGAAGTAGAGGTCTTTACGGAACTTGCCGTCCTGCACCGCCACCTCCAGGTCGCGGTTGGTGGCCGCCAGGATGCGCACGTTGATGGGCATGCTCTTAGTGGAGCCCACCGGCCGGATCTCCTTCTCCTGAATGGCGCGCAGCAGCTTGGACTGCAGGTCCACCGGCAGCTCGGCAATCTCGTCCAAGAAGACGGTGCCGCCTTGGGCAATGGTCAGCAGGCCCTCTTTGGAGCGCACTGCGCCGGTGAACGCGCCGCGGACGTAGCCGAACAGCTCGCTTTCGATCAGGGTGGGCACCAGCGACCCGCAGTCCACCGGAATGAAGGGCTGGTCCCGGAAGGGGCCGGTGAAGTGGATGGCCCGCGCCACCAGTTCCTTGCCGGTGCCGCTCTCACCCTGCACCAGCACAGGGTGCGCGCTGCGCGAGACCTTGGCGATCAGCCGATACAGCTTCTCCATCTCCGGCGAGCGCCCGACGATCCCCCCGAATCCCTGCTTGGATTTGATCTTCTCGCGCAGCAGGCGATTCTCGCTGGCCAGCTTCAGGTGCGACGCCACCCGTTCCAAGAGCAGCCGCAGTTCCTCCAGGTTGAAGGGCTTGGTAACGTAGTCATAGGCGCCCAGCTTCATGGCATGGACGGCCGACTGCACCGTGCCGTAGCCGGTGATGACGATGACTTCAGCGTCCGGCTTGCGGCTCTTGATCTGTTGCAAGATCTCCAGACCGCTGGCACCGCCGGGCAGCCTCATGTCCAGCAGCACCACGTCGATGTTCTGCGCCTCCAGCACGCGGTAGGCGTGCTCCGCCTTTTCCGCCACGAACGTGCTGAAGCCCAGCGACTGCGCCACCTCCCGGCAGCCGTCGCGCACCGAGCGCTCGTCATCGACCACCAGCAAGTTCAACAAGTCGGCGCGCGGAGTTCCGCCCAGGTTTGGCATGGAGCTTAAGGCTACAGGAGTGGTCATTTTAGTATCCTTTCGCCGCGCTCGGCTGTGACAGGAGTCACGGTGCTATGGCCTGGCGTCGCCGCCAGGACTTCCCTCACCTTGTCCGCGATGGCGGCCGCGGTGAACGGCTTGGGGAAAAACGCCTTCCCCGCCTGCTCGAGCTGGCGCACGCGAACGTCATTGCGGTAGCCCGAGATGTACAACACCCGCATGTCCGGCCGCGCCGGTCGCAGCTCGTCGGCCAATTCCGGGCCGCCCATACCGGGCAGCACCAGGTCGGTGAGCATCAGGTCAATGGGACCGTCATAGCCCTGGCCGATCAGCATGGCCTCGCGCGCATTGCGCGCCTGCAACACGCGGTAGCCTTTGCCCGCCAGGATGTCGTTGAGCGAACGCCGCACCAGTTCCTCGTCTTCGACTACCAGAACGGTTCCGGCCCCGGCGGCATGCGCTGCCTGCCGCGGCGCGGATGCTGTCACCGCCTCACCCTCGACGCCGGGCAGAAAAACCTGCACCTGGGTGCCGCGGCCCGGCGCGCTTTCCAGGATGAGCTGCCCCCGGCTCTGCCGCACGATCTCGTGGACGGTCGAGAGTCCCAGTCCTGTGCCCTGGCCCAGGGGCTTGGTGGTGAAGAAAGGCTCGAGGGCGTGGACCCGGGTCCCCTCATCCATGCCGCAGCCGGTGTCGGAGACAGTCAGCCGAACATACTGGCCCGGCGTCATGCCCGGATACTCCTGCGCCGCGCCTTCGCCGACGGTGAAATTGGCGGTGGCGATGCGCAGCACTCCGCCCTCGGGCATGGCATCGCGCGCATTGACGGCGAGGTTCACCAGCATCTGCTCCATCTGTGTACGGTCGGCCCGTACCGTTCGCAATCGCTCCCCGCAGCTGGTCTCCAGGCTAATGTGCTCGCCCAGCAGGCGAGCCAGCATGTCACGCACGCTCTCGACCACCTCGTTCAGCGACAGCAGCGTGGGCTCGAGGCTGCGCCGCCCTCCCAGAGCCGTCAGTTGCGACACCAGCGACCGGCCGCGCTCGGCGGCCAGGTTGACCTGCTCGGCTTGGCGCCGCAACGAGCTCTCCGCCGGCAACTGGTTCAACAGCAGCCCGGTGTAGAGCAGGATGGCCGTCAGCAGGTTGTTGAAGTCGTGGGAAACGCCCGCCACCAGCCGCCCCACCGCCTCCATCCTGCGGGCTTCGCGGAGCTGGTCTTCCAGGCGCTTGCGCTCGCTGATCTCGCGCACCAGGGCGAATTGAAAGCTGCGCCCCGCCACTACCGACTGGCTGAGGACGACTTCCACCGCCAGCCGCCGCCCATCGCGATGCTGGCACACGGTCTCTTTCCTGACTCCACCCTCGGCCATTAGCTGGGGAAGCAGTTCCTCGAGTCTGCGCTCCAGCAACTCTTCCGAGCGGTAGCCGAACAGCGCGCGGGCGGCCGAGTTGGCGTAGATGAGGCCACCTTCTGCGTCGGCCAGCAACGCCGCTTCGACGCACTGCTCCAGCGCATATTGCGCAAGACCGTCCTGCCACGCCGGGCAGAGTCCGGACTGGGGGAGGACCTCCACTGCACGGCGAGAAAAGCATTCCCGTTTCCGTTCTGGTCGCAGCCACAAGTAGCGGCAAAGACAGCTGGTTCCGAATTCGGGTCTCGTTCGCCGGCAAGCGGTGTTTCCCGTACTGGGAAACTTCCGGGCGCATCCCAAAGCGGGTGTCCATGTAAGCTATTCTACTTCAATTGCTTGCGGTAGATTATCGGGGCCGACTATTTTCCTGATTTGGGAATGGAACGGAACGCAGCGGAAAACGGGAACAGAGCGCGTCTCCGCGCCTATTGGTTCGCCCCACCTGTGGGAATGCTCGAGCGCGTGGAACTCTCGTTCAGGATGTGGTCTTTCTGAGTGACGACGCCGTCGAAGTCGGTGCGGGCGTAGAGGCGTCCGCCGCCCAGGCTGATGCCGCGCAGCCGCCAGGTGGGCTCGCCGGTGCGGTGCCAGGTGCGGCCCAGGTCGGTGCTCTCGAAGGCGCCGGTGACGGTGGTGGCCAGCAGGCGGCGGTTATCGCTGTCGTACATCATGGAAGTGACGTCCAGGGCGTCGATGCCGGTGATGGCGTGCTCCCAGGTTTCGCCGCCGTCGGTGGAGCCGTAGGCGCCGCCACGCGATGCCAGCCAGATGCTTCCCTGCGACCCCAAGGCCACTCCCGCAAGGGGAGCGATGTTGTCGGGAAGTTGCGGGGCATACCAGTGGCTGCCGCTGTCGCGGGAAACCACCAGGGTGGCGGATGTGATCGCGACCACGATTTCTCCGGCAGCCTGAACGGCGATGAAATTCCGCAGCCCGAGGACAGCCCCGCCGCGCCAGCTCTGGCCGCCATCCACGCTGGTGAACAGCCCTTGGGAAGTGGCGGCGAACCACGCTTCCGGAGCCACTTCCAGGTCCGCCACTCGCCCGTTCAACTCAGGGCGTGGCGGCGGATCGTCGGCTCGCGGTTTCTGCTGGGTGTATGGTTTCTGCCGCTTCCTGGCGCGCCCGGCCGGCATCGGCAAGACCCTGCCGCCCGCCAGCGGAGCCTCGCGGGCCAAGCCGTTGATGGCGTGCCAGGCCTTGTCCATCTGCCCCCAGGCGAAGACGCCGCGGTTGGTGCCCGCCAGCAGGATGCCTTGCTGGGTCTGACGCAGGCTGAAGATGTCATGTCCGGCGAGGCCGTCGTTCATCTGCACCCAGTGCTCGCCGGCATCGTGGGAGACGAATAGCCCGCCGTATTCCTTGTCATTGACTACGCCGGCGTAGAGCACGCTGGGATCGTTGCGGTCGACCAGAAAGGCGGTCACCTGGCGGTGAGCGAAACCGCGGTTGGAGGCGAAGAAGGTGGTGCCACCATTTTCGCTGCGTAACACGCCGCTGCGGTCGGTGGCCAGCAGCACGGTGCCGGGATGGCGCGCGTCCACCAGCACGTCGTTGACAATCACGCTATCGGCGGTGACACGGTGCCACGTCTGTCCGGCGTTGATGGTCGCCCACAAGCCCTCGGTGGTGCCGGCGTACACCATGTTGGGATCGAGAGGATGGAGCCGCAGCACGCGCGTCCGCCGCGCCGAGTTGGGAATGCCCTGCACCTTGCGGAAGTGCGCGCCCGCGTCCTCGCTCTTGTAGATGCCGGTGCAGGCGCTGGCGTAGAGGACGCGGGAATCACGCGGATCGAGGATGATGGAGAACACGTCGGAATCGTCGATCACGCCTTCTTTGATGGAGAACCAGGTGCGGCCGCCGTCCACGGTCTTCCACGGCAGGTGCCAGGTGCCGGCGTAGATAACGTTGGGATCCTCGGGATCGACAGCCAGCGATTCGATGTTCTTGAGCTCGGGATGGCCCGGAGGCGAGATACGCTCCCAGGTCCCGCCTCCGTCGCGGCTGCGGAAGACGCCGTCCAGCGCGCCCGCGACCAGGATGCTGGGATCCGAGGGCGCCAGGGCGAACGAGCGCACCGACTTGCCGTGCATGCCCGCAAGCGCGCGCCAGGTGCGGCCGCTGTCATCGCTGCGGAAGACGTCGCCGCCATCGGTCTCGATGCTCCACGCGGCCGCATAGACGGTCTCAGGATGAGCGGGGTCGAACACAATGTGATCCACGACGTAATGATCGCCGTCACCCACCCGCGCCAGCCGCAACCAGGTGTGTCCGCCGTCGTTCGAAACGAACAGTTGGCTGGAACTGGTGCCCAGCAAGATGCGGTCTGGATCGCGAGGATCGGCGGCCAGGCTGCGCGCGTCTCCGCCATCGGGACCGATAGGACGCCACGGCGCCGCCGCGCAGACGGCCGCAGCCAGAACCATGAACCCGAGGAGCGCCGCCTTACGGAGAAACGTCGGCATGAAGTCCGCCAATCATCATACCAACAGCAGGGTTGCGCCGCACCGGACTATTCCCTACTCCCTACTCGCTACCCCCTGCTCTGTTTACTCCGACGCTACACCCACCCCCTCCCCCCGGTCCAAGGGGATCATGGACTTACGCGGAGTGATCCGATGAGATCTGATGGTGATCCGATGAAACAAAGGACTTACCCGCAAAATCCGATTCGCAAAGGAGTTAGGTGCGGTTTTTGGGCCGTTTTCGGCTAATTGTCAAAGAGCGTTGATTCGTCCAGTTAGATTTCTAGATAACAAGGCTGTGGAAACGAGCTCTACCGGGAACCACAGAAGCTTCGGCTCTATTACCCTAAGATATACACTTCACAGACACATTATCAGACTAGCGGCGCGCAGTCAAGGAAAATCGGCGGTGCCGCGAAGGGGTTGCCCTGGCATCCCGTGCCCGGCCTGCGACCTCGTGTGTCGGAGCCCCACCGAGCACCCGCATCCCACACTATTTCTTCGGCTGTGGCTGGGACCGCGGCTCGCTGGTTGGAGGAACGATGTTCTTCAGCCTCATGTAGGTGACGAGGTTGCCGTAGTGTTCCACACTGTGCATGTTGTTGACAGTCAGCACGCCCAGTTTCGGTGTGTCGCCTCCGAAGAGCTTCACCATTTGAGTAGCGGAGGCGTCGGTCATGCCGTCGTAGGCCTTGTCGCAATAGGCGAAGGCGTCCTTGAGGGCAGCGATTAGATCGGCTTTCGAGGTCTTGGTCTGCTCGATCTTCGGGGCGGGATTTTTCTCGCCGAGTACGATGGAACAAAACAGGTACTGTGCGTCGGCCACGTGTCCAATAATCTGGCCGTAGCTGCGGACCGCGTCCGTGGGCTTAAACTTGTAATCCTCCTCGGGCACTTTTTCGGCTGAGCGGAGCAGGATATTCTTCAGCCCTCCGTAGATGTGCTTATTGAATGCGCTGAGCGGATTGTCCTGGGACGAGGCGACGGCGGCTGGCTTATCCTGGGCCGAGGCGATGGCGGCTGGCGCAATAAGGCAGATCAGAAGTGTTCGCAGAAGTGTTCTCATTGGTTCTCCTCCTCCTCAACAATTACGCAACGCTGGCAGAAAAGTTCCGACGGCTTGGCCGGTGTAAAAAAAAAATCCTGACTAACCGTCGGCGGGGACGACCGCGCACGAAGTCGTAGTGCGCGAAGGTCATGCTCGGCGAGTGGAAATAACGTCCACGCCAGCCCGGCAGGCGTTCAATGATGTCGAGGCTGCTGGTGTCAATAAAGGGCATGGGGCCTCTCGTGGACGAATGCTAGCACCAACGGCCGGGCCGAGGCTGTGGCACCGAGTCGGACTGGTCGGGCCGGGTGTCGCCCCCTAAAGGGGGCTCTGATCTTTATGGTCCGTTTACCCCGGGCTTACGCCCGGGGCTACTGCCACCCCAGCAAACCAAAACCGGGTTTGCCGGGGACCCCGGCTTTCGGCCCCTTCGACTTCGCTTAGGGCAGGCTCTCCGGGCCTTGCCTTGTCGCCAGCTCCCGACAAGCTCGCCGACACAACGAAATCCCGTCAACCCGCAGCTTGCGACTGGCGGCTGGACCAGACTCGGGCTTGGCTCAACGTCCTCAGCGTCTCGGCCGAGAGCAGCAAGGCCGCGAAAGCGTGAGCGGCAGAGGTGTCGTCCTAACAGGCCCGAAGGGCCGAAACGTAATAGCCCAGGCCGCAAGGCCTGGGTAGGTGAGTCTAAGATGGCGTGAGCCCCGGAGGGGCGACACTCGCCATGGCCCACTCTTACGTCTGTGTTTACGTCCACATAGTCTTCAGCACCAAGGATCGGCGACCGCTGATACCCGACGACAAACACCGCCTCTTGTGCAAGTATCTGGCCGGCATCGCCAAAAACTACGGAATGAAGGCGCTCGCGACTGGAGGCATGCCGGACCATTTGCACATTTTGCTTTCGTTGGCGCCGGAAATATCGGTCTCGAAGGCGGTGAATGTCTTGAAATCGAATTCCTCAAAATTGATGAAAGGCGAATCTCGCCAGTTTGCCTGGCAGGAGGGATATGCGGCCTTCAGCGTGAGCACATCGGCACTGAACGAAGTCATCGACTACATTAATCGGCAGGAAGAACATCACAAGAGACGTGACTTTGCTCAGGAATACCTGGCTTTGCTGAAGAAGCACGGCATGCAATACGATCCGGCGTGGGTCTTGGGATAGTGTCGCCCCTCCGGGGCTCACGGGATCTTGCACTCGGATACCCAGGCCTGCCGGCCTGGGCTATTGCATGTCGGCGCTCCGCGCCTCTCGACTTGGGTTGATTAAGCTGCCGCCGTCGCGCAAGGAGTTTTTCCGATCATCCCTGTTAATCTGCGGCGCTGAATTCCAAATCTGCATAAAAAAAAGGCCGGTCGTGGAGACCGGCCCCTTGGTTTTGCCGCGTACGCGGCTAGCGGGTTGTCGGAGCCTTCTTCTTCATGGGCTTGCGGGTGGGCGCGGCGTGCCGACCGTAGGGGACCCTGCTCGGCGGCACGTTGACCACCTCGGTGCCCGGCTCGTTGAAGCTGGCGCCGGCGGGCACGAACCAGATCTCCGCCTTCATCCCGCCACCGCTGCCGGTGCGGGTTTCAATGCGGCTGGGATCGATGCCCTTTTCCTTGGCGAGGTACTCCTTGGCGTTGGCGGCACGTTCTGCTGCCAGCTTCGCCGGCTTCAGCTCCTTGGGTTCAGCAAAGCCTACGATCACCGCGTGCGCATCCGACTCGCGCTGCAGCCGCAGGGCCACATCGTCGAGGATGGCCTTGGCGGTGTTGTCCACGCGAGCGCTGTTGCGCTTGAAGGTGATCTCGTTCAGCTTGCTGGCTTGCGGCGGCGGTGGCGGTACCTCCACGTTCACCGAAGCGGTGGCCCGGGAACTGAGGCCGCGGCTGTCAGTGCAGGTAGCGGTCGCGGTGATGGGACCAGCCGCGGCGCCGGTGGTGTCCAGGGTGGCGGTGTTGCCGCTGCCGCTGATCCTGCCGCCGGTGGCCGACCAGTTGCTGATGCTGGTCTGCACCGGATAGTCGGGCGCGTTGTCCGGGCTGCTGCAACTGCAGGTGATGGTCGAAGGCGTCCCGGTCAGCACGGTGGACGGATTGGCGGAGCAGGACACCCGCGGCGGGTTCTTGGGCCGCTCCTTGATGGTAAAGCTGGCGCGGCAGCTCGCCTCTCCCTTCTTGCCGTCGGTGATGGTGGCGCCGGCGGTGTAGCTGCCGGGAGCCAGGCCGGTAGTGTCGATGCTGGCGGTCGAATCCTTGCCGCTGATCTTGCCCCCGCTGACAGTCCAGCTATAGCTGAGGGTGCGCTTGGGGTTGAAGTTCACGGCGCGGGCGTTGGCCGTGATCGGTTCCCCGGCATAGACATCCATGGGCTGCACGCTGCAACTGGCGCTGGGCGGAGGTCCGGGGGGCGCCACTCCCAGCAGGATGTTGATGCCGGCACGGTAGCGAATGCTGTTGAAGGTGACGTCGGCGGGCGTGCTATTGAAGCTCAAAGTGTGCTTGGAGTGGATGAAGTCTACCTGCCCCAGACGCAGGTCCAAATGTCGTGCGACGTGAACATCCAGTCCGCCACCCACGGCCAAGCCGAAGGCATTGTCCGAAACGCCCGAGTTCGTTTCCGCTACGCGGTGCAGACCGAACAGGGCTTCCGCGAAGGGGGTGAAGTGCGAAGTGCGGGCTTCGATGTGGGGCCCGAACATGAACGTCCCCAGGTGGACGTTGGTGTTGCCCAATTGGGGAAAGGTGTGATAATGCCCGCCGAAATCGGCCGTGAAACCGAAGTGAGGCGCGACATTGAAGGTAACGGCGGCGCCCCACCCGGCTGGGATGTTCTCCAGGTCCAAGGAGGTGCCGTTGACGTTCACGCCAGGATGCAGGAACGAATATCCGCCAAAAATCTCGGCTTTGGGTTGTGGGTTATCTTGCGTCTGCGCCCTTGCCATCGTGCAGATTGCAACCGCCCCTACCACGATCGCCAACAGCAGCACGCTGGGGGAGTAACCCTTACTGCGACGTAACATGGTCTTAGACCTCCCGATTGTCGTTACCGCGATTACCGTGTAAACAACTGAGAGACTGCGTCGGACAGAGCAAAAAAAAACGCTCCGACCAGTCCCCGATTGTACACGGGAACGGGTCGGAGCGAAAAGTCAAGTTGAGCCGCTTTGCGGGCGTGAGCGTAACGGAAGCCCGCAGGCGAAATCCTGAGCGAAGCGAAGGATCGCGC
Organism: Acidobacteriota bacterium; assembly: GCA_023265315.1. Classification (GTDB taxonomy): domain Bacteria; phylum Acidobacteriota; class Terriglobia; order Terriglobales; family Acidobacteriaceae; genus JAHFUA01. The sequence continues at coordinate 18,442 of JAHFUA010000040.1, forward strand.
TTCCTACTGGCTAGCTACGCGCAGCAGCATCTGCGTGCCGCTGTCCAGCTTGACGGTCTTGCTGCTGGAGGTGATCACGGACCCCTGTGCAGCGCTGGAGGCGTTGCTCACCAGTTGCAGCCCGCTCAGGCCGATCACTCCGCTGGACTGCGAAGTCAGGCGGCCGCTGGCGCTGAGCGTATTGCCGGCGCTGCCCGCTGCCGAACCCGCGGCCCCGGTGCTGGTGTTGACCACGCTGCCGGCCGTGTGTCCCAGATCGCCCGCCGCACTGCCAGCCGCTCCTGCGGTGGCGCCCACCGTGGATCCCACACCGCCCGCCAGACCCCCGCTGGAGCGCGCCGCACCGCCCATCGACGCGCCCATCATGGGCTCATCCATCGCGGCACTGGCGGCGTTGCTCTGCGCGGCCGCTAGCGCCTGGATCACGACGTGGGTCGGCACCTGTTCACCGTTTTTCAGCGCCGCGTGGTCGAAGACGATCCCAAGGGAAGACTGAGCGTTGGCTTCTCCCTTTTGTTTGGCCTTGGCTTCGGTCACGTGCCCCATCAGCTTTGAGTTCTTGGGAATGACCACCTTGCCGTCAGACTTCACATCCTGCGTAACTTTGGCGGTGACTTCATCGCCGACTTTGGCGTGGCGCGCATCGACGCTCTTGGTCAGAACTGCGTTCATGGTGGTGCCGCTGGCAAGCTTCGCAGAATTGCTGCCCACGCTGCCCGATGCGGAATTCGACGCGCTGCCGGCAGCCGAAGCGCTGCTCCGGTTGGCTTTCGATTTTTCCTTGTTGTGATTCTGGTGGCTCACGCTGGTGTCTTGAGAAGCGTTGGCGGAGGTGCTGGAATTTGCCTGCGCTCCACTGCCATTAGCGGAGACCGAGGTTTGGCTGGAGCCAGAGACCGATGTCTGCGAACTGGCTGAGGTCTGGGCTGCCGCGCTCCAAGTCAAGACGGTTGATGCTAGTGCTACTACCAAGAATTTTCTGCTCATATCCCTCCTCCTCGAAATCTGGATAAACCGGCCCTTCACTGCCGGTCTTGGATGTGGCGAAGCGACGCTAAGCTATTGTGATGCAGGCTACAGCGGGATTGAACACGGAATCGTGACGAGGATACATTACTAAAGTACTACGACGGGGAGTGAGGGCGGCCAGCGGTCCGCCCCCCAAACGTTGATGCGCCCCGCATCCAACCCGGGCATTCAAGGGTCCTCATTTTTGAGACGCTTTCCGGGTCAATCGGCTTGCGGCGCCGGTGGGCTGGCCCGGATAATAAGGATCAGGTCTGCATGAATCAGGAAAAGATCCTCATCGTCGATGACGAAGAGAACGAACGCACCGGGCTGGCGGAGCTGATTGCCGCCTGGGGCTACCGCACCGAGACCGCCCGGGACGGAGTAGAGGGATTGGAGAAGGCTGCCGCCTGGGGCCCCGACCTCATCATCACCGATCTGAAGATGCCGCGGCTGGACGGGATGGGCCTGCTGGAACGCCTGGCGGAACAGCCGCAGACCGTGGCCGTCATTCTGCTGACCGCGCAAGGCAGCGTGGACTCCGCCGTCCAGGCCATGAAGATGGGCGCCTACGACTACATACAGAAGCCGGTGGACGTGCAGCGCTTGCGCAGCATCCTGCAGAACGCCGCGCGGCTGCGAGAGACTTCGGTGGAACTGGAAGTCACGCGCCGCAAGCTGCGCGATACCGGCGTGCTGGGGTCGCTGGTGGGACCGTCCAAGAAGATGCAGGAGATCTTCCGCCTCATCGATCTAGTGGCGCCTTCCACCGCGTCGGTGCTGATCACGGGCGAGAGCGGCACGGGAAAAGAGCTGGTGGCGCGCACCATCCACAACCTGAGCCCGCGCAAGTCCAGACCCTTCCTCGCCATCAACTGTTCGGCCATCCCCGAGACCCTGATCGAGAGCGAGATCTTCGGCCACGAGAAAGGCGCCTTCACCGGCGCGCTGGAGCGGCGCGCCGGCTGCTTCGAACTGGCCGAGGAAGGCACGCTGCTGCTGGACGAGATAGGCGAGATGCCGGTGGCTACGCAGGCCAAGCTGCTGCGCGTGCTGGAAGACCACAAGTTCCGCCGCCTGGGCAGCAAGGTGGAGACCGAGGTGGATGTGCGCGTGCTCGCCGCCACGAACAAAGTCCCCGAAGAAGCGGTGGCGAGCGGCCACCTGCGTAACGACTTATACTACCGGCTGAACGTCTTCAACATCCACATGCCGCCGTTGCGCGAGCACAAGGAAGACGTCCCGCCACTGGTCGAGGCCCTGCTGGCGGAGGTCAACCGCAAGCACCAGCGGCACGTCACCAGCGTGGCGGACACGGTGATGAACCTGTTCCACAATTACGCCTGGCCGGGAAACGTGCGCGAGCTGCGCAACACGCTGGAACGCGCGGTGATCGTCTGCGAAAGCTCGACCGTCGAGATGAAACACTTGCCGCCGGGCTTCGGCAGCGTCACGCCGCGGCCCGCGGTGCAGGAGGCCAACGCTGTTCGCCTGGGCGTGGGCACCACCGTGGAAGAGGCCGAGAGACTGCTGATCCTGAAAACTCTGGAAGCCACCAACAACAACAAAACGCGCGCCGCCGAGATCCTGGGCATCAGCCTGAAGACGCTGCACAATAAGCTGAAGGAATATGGATCGATGGCGGAAGCAACAGCGGAAACGGGTGGGATTGGGTAATTTGGTAATTGGGTAATTGGCATGGGCGGCGATGCACCACGTCTCAATTACCCAATTACCCACTTACCCACTTACCCAATCGCCATGCGAGTTCGCCTCAAAACCAAGCTCGTGCTCGCCATCAGCGGGATGGTGGTCGCCGTGGTGGCCACGTTTTCGACCATCTATATCTCGCGCACCGTGCGGCAGGCTTTGACCGACGCCTACGGGAACGCCGATTTCGTCGGCCACCAGGTCTTCCACCTTACGCGCGACGCTCTGGCGGTCGATCTCAGCAATTCCAAGATCGACCTCGACAATCCCGAGGCGGTGCGTCCGGCAGTGGAAGAGGCTTTGCAGAGCGATCCCGGGCTGAGCTCGCTGCTGCAATCGGTCATCGGCTACTCGCCTACGATCTACGACGTCTCCATCGTGGATGCCAGCGGGCGCGCGCTGCTGCACACCGACGCTGATCAGATCGGCAAGACCATTCCCCAACGTGAGGAGCTGATTGCGGTGGTCAGCGGCAGCTTCCGCCGGCAGATGGAAGTGGTGTTCGGCGGTCCCCGGGTGTACGAGCTGCGCATCCCGCTGGTGCGGAACAAGCAGCCTTTCGGCGCTATTCGCGTCGGCATCTCGACCACCTTCCTGAAAGGCACCCTACAGCCGCAACTGAAAGCCTCGATCGTGTTCTCGCTGCTGGCCATCGTGGTCTCGCTGGCGCTGGCCGCCAGCCTCTCCAACCTGGCGCTGAAGCCGCTGGAAGCCATCAACCGCCGCCTCGACCTGCTGAGCGCGGGGCAGGAGCCGAGCCAAAAAGAACGGCAGCGCAGCGACGAATACGGCGTGGTCACCACCAAGATCGACCGCCTGGGCCGGCAGATGCGCGACGTGAAGGAGGTCTTCTCCGCCTTGAAGGAAAACCTCGACCAGATCATGGCCAACCTGCAGGATGGCGTCATGCTGTTCACGCGCGACTGGCGCGCGGTGCTGGTCAGCGCCTCGGTCGAGGGGTTCGTGGGCAAGCCGCGCGGAGAGATGCTCGGGCACAGTGTCACCGAGATTTTCGCCGGCGACACCCGCCTGGGCCGGCTGGTGCTGGCGTGCTTCGAGCGCCACCAGCCGCTCTCCGGACGCGAGGTGGAGAGCGAGAGCGGCACCCGCCTGCAGGTGTCGCTCGACTTCATCGAGGAACGCGGCGAGCGCATCGGAGCGCTCCTCACCCTGCGCGACGCCGAGTCGGTGCGGCGCATCGAGGACGAGATCGAGCTCTCGCGGCGGCTGGCCGCCATCGGCCGGCTGACCTCGGGTGTCGCCCACGAGGTCAAGAACCCGATCAACGCCATCGTCGTGCACCTGGAAGTGCTGCGGCAGAAATTGCAGCAGCTCGATCCCGACACCCGGCGGCACATCGACGTGATCGGCAGCGAGATCCAGCGGCTCGACCGCGTGGTGCAGACGCTGGTGGACTTCACTCGTCCGGTGGACCTGCGGCTGGCGGAGATCGACCTGCGGCGGCTGCTGGACGAAGTGGTGGTGCTGGCCCAGCCCGACGCCGAACGCCACGGGGTCAGCATCGTGCGCGATTTCCCCGGCGACAGCCTGCCGGTGAAGGTGGATGCCGACCTGGTGAAGCAGGCGGTGCTCAATATCGTGCTCAACGGCGTGCAGGCCATGCCGGACGGCGGGGAGCTGACGCTGGTGGGAAGACGCGCCGAAGATGACGCCCAACTCGAAGTGCGCGACCGTGGCGCCGGCATCCCGCAGGAAGTCCGCGACAAGATCTTCAACCTTTATTTCACCACCAAGAAGAACGGCAGCGGCATCGGGCTGGCCATGGCTTACCGCGTCATGCAATTGCACAACGGCTCGGTGGAATACGATTCTGTGGAAGGCCAGGGCACCATTTTCCGGCTGCGCTTGCCGCTCTCCACGGAGGAGGTAGAACCGCGCCAGGAAGTGGCCGCCCGTCCCTCAGTTTAAGGGTAGTGTTGGGGAGGGCACGATTCAGGCGTGACGGGGGCTTTGGCCCCTGACCCACGGCCGGGAATTGTTGGCCAGCGCGGGTTGGAACAGGTAGTCTAGGGGACAGATGAAACGCCCGCTATCGTTGATCGGGATCGCAGTTGTGGTGCTGTCGCTCTCCGGCTGCCCTTTCAAGAAGAAGCAACCGCCGGTGCCGCAACAGGGACAGGCGCCCACCATCGCGGCGCCCGAACCCGCACCTCCGCCGCCCGCGCAGCCCGCGGAGGCGCAGCCTCCTGCTCCTCCTGCTGAGACGCAGCCGGAGAAGACGGGAACCACCGCCGAGAAACCGCAGCCGAAGAAGAAACCAAGCCCGAAGAAACCGGCACCGGCTCAGCAGCCGGCTCAGGCCTCGGCAACCCTGCCCGCTCCCGCGCCTCCCAAGACCACCAGCAAGCTGGTCATCCAAGAAGGCGGGGCGCCCAACTCGCAGGGACAGCTTGCCGCCGGCGTAGGCCTGGAAGACCCCTCCTCGCACAGCAAGCAGACCACCGAGCAACTGCTGCAATCGACGCAGACGAACCTGAACAGCATCAACCGTCCGCTCAGCCCGGAGGAGCAGGCGATGGTTGCCCAGATCAAGGACTACATGGCGCAGTCGCGCAAGGCCACGGCCGACTCGGATAACGTCCGCGCGCACAACCTGGCGCTCAAAGCGCATCTGCTCTCGGATGAACTGGTGAAACACTAGGCCAAAAAAAACTCAAGAGGAATTGATATGTGGAAGAGGGTCATCCTTGCTGGGGTGCTCGGAGGGACTCAAGGCCCATCTGCTCTCGGACGAACTGGTCAAGCGCTAGTACTCGGTACCGGTACTCGGTACTCCTCTCGGTACTCCTAACGAGGGCTCACCTTCACCAGCAGCTCTCGCGCGGGCTGCTGGAAGGGGCCTGCGGTGGCGATCAGCTTGTTCAGAATCTGCCGCGCTTCCGCATAGTTCTTGGTCTTGGCATAGGCATAAGCCAGAAAGTAAGAAGCCTTCTGCGATCCTACCGGATCCTCTCTCAGCAGCCCCAGCGCGGTCTTCAGCTCGGCGATCGCCGCCGCGTTCTTCTCCTGCTTCATGAGTCCGAACCCCAGGGCGGTGTGGGCCGTGCCGGCAGCCAGTTTGCGGTTGGTGTCGGCGCCGGGCGCGTCAGCTTTAGCCAAGACGATGGCTTTGCGCGCATATTCCATGGCGCGATCGAAGTAAGCGGGAGTCTCCACCAGCGCGCTGGCCAGCACGCTCAGCAAGGAGGCATTATCCGGGTTGGCCGCCACCGCCTTCTGACCGTAGGCGGCCAGGCGGGAGACGTCGTTCATCTGCTGCAGCGCCACCACCGCGTACTCGACCACCTGCGGCCCATACTTCGACTTGGGGAAGGCTGATTCGAACTTTTCGACCTCCGCTACCTTCTGCTTGCCGTCCGGCTCGCTGGCGATGGCGTTCACCGCCAGGCCTTCCAGATACTCATAGGACTGCTGCACGCTGGCCCGCTCCTGCTCGATGCGCGCGACAAATTCCTGGTCACTCATGTCCGCGGGCTTGGGTTGCTTGGCGATGCCCTGGACGGCCATGCCACCGCGGGCCGCATAGTCCACCCCCTTGGCGTAATTCCTGGTCTGCAATGCCAGGCTGGCCTGCGAGCCCAGGATGTCGAGATCGTTGGGAACGGCCGCCAAAGCTTTGTCGCCGTAAGCGAGCGCCTGCGCGTTATCTCCCTTGGAGGAGTAATACTGCGAGATCTGCAGGTTGCCGTAGGCGACCGCCATGGGATTGGCTGAGAACTTCTGCAGAAAATCCTGCGCCAGCGCCAGCCGTTTGTCGGCATCCGCCTCTTTCGTGATCTCCTGGATAGCGGCGTCTTCCGGTGTGCCGGCCGGGATGAGGATGCGCGTCACCTGCGCCGGCGCAACAACAGCGAGGACAACCCCTGAAAGCACCCCCAGGAAGACGTGCCTGAGCTTCATAACCACCTCCGGCGCAGGACCATCGCCAGCCTGCGCATGCTAGCGCCGTCCGTACCGCAGAGCAAGGACACGGGTCACAAACTCGCTGATTCTGGTATTGCGGGCATCCGGGCACGTAGAATTCCGGCGGACCGTTTTGTGGGCAGCCAAAGGAGGGACGTGGCCAAACGATCGCGCAGTATCGATCTGACGCAAGTCTCGGAGTGGCAGGAGGGCGGCCTGCGCCGCTTCCAGGACTATTTGGTCGCCGAGGAGCCGCTGGAGATCCGCGTCGGCGGCGCACCCTTGACGGTCACCATGCGCACTCCCGGCCACGACCTGGAACTCGCCGCCGGCTTCCTGTTCACCGAAGGCCTCATCCAGAAGCGCGAGCAGATCGCCTCGCTCAACGAGGAAACAGCAGAAAAGCCGGAGGCGGCCGGCAACCTCGTCCAGGTGGAGCTTGCCGGGGCGGAGTTCGAGCGCGAGCGCATGCAGCGCAACTTCTTCGTGGCCTCGAGCTGCGGGATCTGCGGCAAGGCCTCGATCGACGCCATCCGGGTGCGCGGCATTCCGCCGCCCAATCCCGAGTTCCGCTTCGACCCTGAAGTGCTCTGCACCTTGCCGGACAAACTGCGGGCCGCCCAGACCATCTTTGGCAGAACCGGCGGATTGCATGCCGCAGGCCTGTTCAGCTCGGAAGGGGAGTTGATCGTTGTGCGCGAGGACGTGGGACGCCACAACGCCGTGGACAAGATCGTGGGCTGGGCCTTGCTCGAAGGCCGGCTGCCGCTCTCGCAGTGCGCGCTGATGGTGAGCGGGCGCGGCGGCTTCGAGATCATCCAGAAGGCGCTGGTAGCTGGAATTCCGCTGGTAGCCTCGGTCTCGGCGCCTTCCGGGCTGGCGGTGCGCCTGGCGCGCGAACTGGGCCTGACGCTCGTGGGATTCCTGCGCGGGCGGCGGTTCCTCATTTATTCCGGGGAGCAGCGGCTGGCCGCGCGGGCTCCGGCCGGAGCCGGGCCGCGTGAACGGGATCTTTCGCAAACAGGAGGAGAACAGCGATGAACGCCAACCGAGAGGTCGGAGTGCAGAGGACTGTCGAGAAGCTGCGGCGCGGCAAATGCCGCAGGATACGTGTCCTGGGCGGCTACATGGAGTGGAGGCTGACCGCGGCGGATACCGGTGGGCACTACTGCGTGCTGGAGACCTTTGCTCCTCCAGGCGCTGGGGTTCCCCCGCACCAGCACGCTGATCAGGAGGCCTTTTACATCGTGGAGGGCACCCTGGAGTTCGCG
>JAHFUA010000144.1 GCA_023265315.1 Acidobacteriota bacterium
CTGTCGGTGGGGAACCATACCTGGCCCTCTCTAGTTGCGGAGTTACACCTAGCTAGAAGCTTCCCCGTGGCCCCGCACTAGATTCCAAGAGGTTGCTGCGAACGCCGGAGGTGCACATGTCCGTGCGTAACAACCGCACGCACAAGCGTTCGAGTGGCGGATTGCGCCACAAAACAAGATCGAGCGTCGTGTTCGGTAGGCCAGAGGGACGGATTGGCTGGAGGTGCTTCCTGGGCGGGTGACCGTAGGGCGAAGCGGCCGAGGGTATGGGAGAAACCGTAGGTCGCCGGATCTTCATCCCCGCGCCGATCTCCCGGGGGTACCTGGGCGTCTGAATCAAGCTATTCGTCGACACACCTCCACACCTAAGCGGCAGGTTCCGCTTGCCTCGCTCATTGAAGTTGTGTTGCTGAATCGCTTTGTACGGTGTGCAAACAAGTTGCCACTATGGTTGGTATTCTTGAGTCTATTTATGCCGTTGTGATTGCAACAGGAGACTCGCATCAGCCACTCCGGTATGGAAATACAGGCACGAAATCTTTTCCAAGAGCCTGTAATTCTGCAGAGGTCATTCGCGCGATTGCGGACTGTTTTCCACACGCGGGGGGACGACTGGGGTCGTAGTGGAACTTGGAAATTGGAGTACGGAAGCAACGGAAGGCAGTGCACGCCTATCGCGCGCATCCGTCACTACCCTGGTTCGGGAGGTATTACTTTGCTATTTCCTGGCGCATTGCTTGTTGGTTGACACCGTGATTCGACTCGGCTACTTTAAGAAATGACCGGTCCCCCCGCAAACGATGCGAGTTCTCTCGCGCTGGGCGCTCGCATTCCCCGAGCAGCCAGAAAGAATCTGATGATCGACAGGCCAGGCCAAGAGGCGATCCCGCGGGAAGGGTTGCTGTGGATGTACGAGCGGATGAGTTTGATCCGCGAGTTTGAAGAGCGGCTGAAATGGCTGGTGGAAACCGGCGTCCCCGCAGGCCCCGTGCATTACTGTACCGGCCAGGAGGCAGTTGCCGTGGGCGTGTGCGCCGCCCTGGAAGCGGGAGACTGGATTGCGTCCACCCACCGCGGCCACGGGCACTGCATCGCCAAGGGCGCGGACGTGCGTCGCATGATGGCCGAGCTCTATGGCAAGTCCAGTGGAACCAACCGCGGCAAAGGCGGCTCGATGCACATCACCGACGCGAGCCTGGGCATGCTGGGCGTCAATCCCATCGTAGGCATGGGCGTGACCCACGCCGTGGGCGCCGGACTTTCCTCCAAGGTGCGGCAGAGCAAGCAGGTGGCGGCTGCCTTCTTCGGCGATGGCGCTTCCAGCCAGGGGGCGGTCCACGAGGCCATGAACCTGGCCGCGATTTGGAAGCTGCCGGTCGTGTTCGTCTGCGAAAACAACGGCTACGCCGATGCTACGCCGGTGGAGTACGCCGTCGCGGTGAACAACATCGCCGACCGGGCCGCTGCTTACAATATGCCGGGCCTGTCGGTGGACGGCCAGGACGTTCTCGCGGTGTGGAGCGCGGCCGATGCCGCCGTGCGACACGCCCGGGCGGGAGAGGGTCCCAGCCTGGTTGAGTGCAAGACCTACCGCTACTACGGCCACCATCAGGGCGACGATCCCCACCGTTACCGCACGGTGGAGGAAGAGAATGCGGCGCGCGAACGCGACTGCATCCAGCGCCTGCGCCGGTGGGCAACGACAAAAAAACTAATCTCCGCCGACGAACTCGACGCCATCGAAACGAAAAACCGCGCGCTGCTGGACGATGCCGTGCGTTTCGCCGAACAGAGCCCGCTGCCGGATCCGTCGGAGTTGTTGACCGATGTCTATGTGGCGGAGCCGTGATGAGCACGGGTGCCAGACTCGCGATCCGGGAACTGACGTTCAGCCAGGCCCTCAACGAGGCCATTCGCCTGGAGATGAGACGCGACCCCGCAGTGATCGTCATGGGCGAGGACATCGCCGGGGCGGCTGGGCGGGCGCACCTTGGGATGGTGGACGCGTGGGGCGGTGCCCTGCGGGCCACCCGCGGGCTGATCACCGAGTTCGGCCCCCAGCGCGTACTGGACACCCCGATCTCGGAGATGGGATTCGTCGGCGCCGCCGTGGGTGCGGCCATGACCGGATTGCGGCCGATCGTGGAAGTCATGTTCGTGGACCTGGTCGGTTGCTGTTACGACCAACTGATGAACCAGGCAGCCAAAATGCATTACATGACCGGCGGCCAGGTGCGGATGCCGCTGGTGGTTCGCATGGCCTATGGCACGCGCGGTGGCAAGCCGCAGACTTACGGGGGAGGCGCCGGCGCGCAGCACTCGCAGACCTTGTACTCCGTGCTGGCGCACATCCCCGGACTGAAGGTGGTTGTGCCCAGCACGGCCTATAACGCCAAAGGGCTGATGATCTCGGCCATCCGCGACGACGGCCCGGTGATCGTGATGGAGCACAAGTTCCTCGGCGCCGCCGCCAAAGGGAATGTGCCGGAAGAGCCCTACACGGTGCCCATCGGCCACTCCGAAATTGTCCGCAGGGGCAGTGACTTGACGCTGTGCGGCATTGGCAGGATGAGCCACGTCTGCCTGGAAGCCGCGCAGGAACTGGAGGCAAGCGGTATCAGCGCCGAGGTGGTGGATGTATTGACGCTGGCGCCTCTCGATGAAAACACCATCCTGGAATCGGTAAGGCGGACGCACCGGATCGTTGTCGTGGACGAAGACACGCCGACTGCCTCCATGGCGCGCGATATCGCCGCTCGTGTGGCGGAGCAGGCCTTCGACTGGCTGGATGCCCCGGTCAAGACGGTCAACGCGCCGGAGACGCCGGTGCCGTTCGCGGCCGTGCTGGAAGCCCAGTACGTTCCCACAGCGGAGCGCGTGCTGGATGCCGTCCATGAGTTGATCGGCTAGGAGGAATGGTTCATTGGCGCGCGCCATCGTCATGCCCAGCCTCGGGATGTACACGGCCGAAGGGAAACTCGTGAGGTGGCTGAAAGCGGCAGGCGCGCGGGTGGAAGCGGGCGAGTCCGTCGTGGAGATCGAGACCGAAAAGGCGGTTTACGAAGTGGAAGCAGCGGTCGGCGGCGTGTTGCACCAGGTTGCGGAGATTGGGGCGACCCTGCCGGTCGAAGCGTTGATCGCCTATGTCCTGGCCGAAGGCGAAGCCGCTCCCGCGAGTGCACCGGGAGACGCCGGGAAAGCAAGCGGTGCCTCGGCCGCTCGCCCGGCCGTGAGCGGCGCTGGCACGGCGGCGGCGACCGGTGGCGAGGTGCGCGCCTCCCCGGTGGCCAAGCGGCTCGCCGCCGAGCATAGCATCGATCTCACGCGCCTGAGCGGCAGCGGCCCGGGTGGACGCATCGTGGAGGCGGATGTGTTGGCCGCAGTCGCGGAAAAGACCGGGACCGGACCGCCGGTCGCGACGGGCATCGCCGGCAAGGTCAAGGAGCGCGTGCCCCTGGTGGGGATGCGCGGCACGATCGCCGAACGGCTGCGGTACAGCCTTTCGACAGCGGCTTCGCTCACCATCACCCGGGAAGTACGCGCTGGGGCGGTAGTGGCGGCACGCGAAGGTCTGGAAAAAGTCCTGGGCATGGAAGTGCCGTATGACGCGCTGTTCGCGAAAATCTTCGCAGTGGCTCTGCGGGAGCACCCGGTGTTCAATTCCACCATCGAGAACAACGTCATCCTGATGCTCGACGAGGTGCACATCGGCTTCGCCGTCGCCGTCCCCCGGGGGCTGATGGTGCCGGTGGTGCGTCACGCTGACCGGGAGCCGCTGAGCCAGGTTGCCGCCGCAGTCCGCGAGTTGAGCAGCCGCACGCTGGCAGGCAAGCTGCGGCCTGGCGATGTCACCGGAGGCACCGCCAGCATTTCGAATCTTGGCGCTTACGGCGTGGACGCTTTCACGCCCATCCTCAACCCGCCGCAGTCCTCGATCCTGGGTATCGGACGGATCGCGGAACGACCGGTGGTGGAAGGTGGAGCCATCGTTCCCGCGGCTACATGCGTGCTCAGTCTTACATTCGACCATCGTGTTGCTGATGGTGCTCCGGCGGCGCAACTGCTGGATGCGATCGCCCGCCGTATGGCCGACGTGCAGTTCCTCCGGAGCTTGGGGACCTAGATAGCCTGTCGAGGCAAGAAGGACAAGGGGGTAAGAAATGGAGCAACGACCGACCATCGCTGTCGCCGAGCTCGCCTACCGCATCCGCAAGCATTGCGTCGTGATGACGTCCCGGGCAAACGCTTCTCACATCGGGTCGTCCTTGTCGATGGCCGACATGCTGGCGGTGCTTTACGCCAAGGTGCTGCGCTATGACGCCCAACAGCCGCGCTGGGAAGACCGGGACCGCTTCATCCTGAGCAAGGGCCACGGGTGTGCTGCGCTCTATGCCGTGCTGGCTGAGTGTGGCTACTTTCCGGTTTCTGAGCTCGACACTTTTTACCAGAACGGATCGCCCTTCGCGGGACACACCATGCACAACATTCCCGGGGTCGAGATCTCGGCCGGCTCTCTGGGCCACGGTCTGCCGGTCGCGACCGGCATGGCTCTGGCCGCTAAGCGCGACGGCAAGTCGCACCGCATCTTCTGCCTACTGAGCGACGGCGAATGCGACGAAGGGTCGGTGTGGGAACCGGCGCTGTTCGCGCCTCAGCACAAGCTCGACAACTTGGCGGTCATGGTGGACTACAACAAGATTCAGAGTCTGGGGCGTGTCGAGGAAGTGATCAATCTGGAGCCGCTGGCCGAGAAGTGGCGGGCCTTCGGTTGGGGCACGCGCGAGATCGACGGCCACGACCTGGCTGCCATCGAGAAAGCGCTGACGGAGGTCCCGTTCCAGGCCGGGCGGCCCAGTTGCATCGTGGGGCATACCGTCAAGGGCAAAGGCGTCAGCTACATGGAAGACAAGCTGCTGTGGCATTACCGCGCGCCTCGCGGGCCGGATTTCGACACCGCCATGGCGGAACTGGAGCGGAACCGATGAGAACCGCATTTCTCAAAGAGTTGTTCGAAATAGCCAAGCAGAACCCGCGCATCGTCTTCATGACGGGTGACCTGGGGTTTTCCGTGGTCGAGCCGTTCATGCAGGAGCTGCCCCTGCAATTCGTGAATGCCGGCGTTGCCGAGCAGAACATGACCGGCATGGCGGCGGGGATGGCGATGAGCGGTAAGATCGTCTTCACCTACTCGATCGCGAACTTCCCCACTCTGCGCTGCCTGGAGCATATCCGCAATGACGTGTGCTACCACAAGGCCAACGTAAAAATCGTGGCCATCGGCGGCGGTTTCGCCTACGGCGCCATGGGCGTCACCCACCACGCGACCGAGGATCTGGGGATTATGCGCACCCTGCCGGGGATCGTCGTCATCGCGCCCGGCGACCCGCTGGAGGCGCGGCATGCGACCCGCGCCGTGGTTAACCATCCCGGGCCTTGCTATCTGCGGCTGGGCAAGGCGGGCGAGCCGGCAGTCCACCAAGGGGAGATTGAATTTGAGATTGGCAAGGCCATCCGTCTGCGGGACGGCGGGGACATTACTTTGATCTCGACCGGCAGCTTTCTCCAGACCACGAACAAGGTCGCCGAGGCGCTGGCCTCCCGGCACATCCAGGCGCGGGTTCTTAGCATGCATACCCTGAAGCCGCTGGACAACGCAGCCGTGTTGTCGGCGGCGCGCGAGACCGGGGCCATCGCCACCCTGGAAGAGCATAGTGTCATCGGTGGGTTGGGCAGCGCGGTGGCTGAGGTACTGGCCGAGAGCCCGGAAGTGCGCGTGCCCTTCCGGCGTATCGGTCTGCTTTCCGCCTTTTCCCCCCACATCGGCACGCAGGAGTACATGCAGACGCAACACGGCTTGGATACAGAATCCATTGTGCAGTCGCTGCTGGAACTGTTACAAACAACCAGACACAGAGCGGCAGCGAATGCGTCCGCCGGGCGTTAGAACGGCAAAGGGAGGCGAACTCGGATCATGGGAGCGTTGTCGGGCCAGTTCGCGGTGGTCACGGGAGCAGGAAGCGGGATCGGGAAGGCGATTGCCCAAGCGCTGGGGTCGCAGGGCGCGACGGTGTGCCTGGTGGGACGCACCCGGCAAAAACTGGAGGCGACGGCCACCACCCTCGCCCATAGCGCGCCGCCCGCGGTGGTGCTGCCCGCCGACCTGGTCTCGGATGAGCAGATGGACGCCCTCCAGGAGGAACTGCAGCGGCGTTTCGGACAGGTAAATGTTCTGGTCTTGTGCGCCGGCGAGATCGCCCATGGCAGCGTCGAGTCTGCCCCGGTCGAAACCTTCGACAAGCTCTACCAGGCAAACGTTCGCGGAAATTTCCGCCTGATACAGTTGCTGCTGCCGTTGCTGAAGAAGGGGCGAGGACACATCGTCGTTATCAACTCGAGCGTCGGACTGTCGTCTCGCCCGAATGTTGGCCAATTCTCGGCCACCCAGCACGCCCTGAAGGCGGTGACCGATGCTCTGCGTGCCGAGGTCAACGACCACGGCATACGCGTGCTCAGCGTCCATCCGGGGCGCGTCGCCACCCCGCGGATGGAAGCGATGTATAAGAAGGACGGTAAGGAGTACAAGCCGGAGTTCTTGTTGCAACCGGAGGATCTCGCCTCCGTTGTTGTGAGCGTAGTTATCCTGCCGCGCACGGCCGAGGTAACGGACCTCAGCATCCGCCCCGCACTCAAGTCGTATTAGCCCGGTTCCCCGCCCGGAGCACAGGCTCCACTACTGCGCACCTGCAGGAATTTTGTTCCCTTGGAAACTTTACGGTGGCTACGCTCATGGTGACGCCGAATCTGGTGACGCTTCGGGAAACGGGCTGGTCGCTGGTGTAGGTGGATGGCCAGGAGACTTCGTGGCGTCCTGCCTGTGTCCTACGGTGACGGCACAGCCGCTGCCACTTGATTCGAATATGCGCTTTCGACACCGGCAGTGCTTACAGCCGTCGTGACGTAATAGTAGGTCTGGCCGGACTGGACGGTGTTGTCCACATAGTTGGTCGGTGCGTTCAGCACGGTGTTGACCTGCGTGTACGGGCCGCCCGGAACGGTGGCGCGATATACGTTGTAGCCGGCCACCACCGATGTGTCCGCCGTCCACGTGAGGGTCACGGTGTGCTGGATGGGGGCGCTGACGCTTACAGTGGCCGAGGCTGACTTGGTTGTATCGGCCACGCTGGTGGCGGTTACTGTATACGTCCCACTGGTTGCCGGGGCGGTATACAGGCCCCCGGCCGAAACCGCGCCGGCCGTAGCTGTCCACGTTACAGAGGTGTTGCTGCTGCCACTGACTGTGGCCGTGAACTGCAAGCTTCCACCCGCCGGCATGCTGCTGCTGGTCGGCGAAATGGTCACCGACACGGTGCTGCTCGCGACCGATTTCAGGTAGAGCACAGCGTCGCCGCTGAAGGGGGGGACGAACGATGTGGTTGCGCCTGCGGGAACCGTCCCGCTAGACGTGACGCTGAGGTTCGAGGGATTGAACCACTCGATGGCGAGCGTCCCGGAGGTTGCCG
>JAHFUA010000145.1 GCA_023265315.1 Acidobacteriota bacterium
GGCTTCTCCATGCGCTTGATGTTCTCCATGTGCTTCTCGGCGTAGCGGAGGTCCTTCTCGAACTTCTCGTAGAACTCGGCCAGCGCGTCGGTCCACTTCTCCTTGCCTTCCTCGATCTCGTCCAGCTCTTCCTCCAGGCGCGCGGTGTACTCGAGGTCGAAGATGTCCTTGAAGTTGTCGACCAGCAAGTCCGTGACGACCAGGCCGATCTCGGTGGGCACGAACTTGCCGCCCATTTTGTTGACGTACTGCCGCTCCTGGATGGTGGTCAGGATGGTGGCGTAGGTGGACGGGCGCCCGATGCCGCGCTCCTCCAGCTCCTTCACCAGCGAGGCTTCGTTGTAGCGCGGCGGTGGCTCGGTGAAATGCTGCTCCGGTTTCAGGCCCCGGAGCGTGAGCTTCTGGCCTTGCTCGAGCGGCGGCAGCTTGTGCTTGAGCGCCTCGTCCTCTTCGTCGCGGCCTTCCTTCGATTCCTCGTAGACCTTGAGGAACCCGTCGAACTTGAGGAGAGATCCTGTAACCCGGAGGAGGAACGCATCGCCATCCGATTTCGCATCGATGTCTACGGACGTCTGGTCGAACACCGCCGGGTTCATCTGTGAAGCCACGAAGCGCTGCCAGATCAGCTTGTAGAGCTTGAACTCATCTTCTTTCAGATACTGCTTGATGCTGTCTGGGGTACGCACGGCCGAGGTGGGGCGGATGGCTTCGTGCGCCGCCTGCGCCGCCTTCTTCTCTTTGTACACATTGGGCGCTTCCGGCAAGTACTGAGGGCCGTACTGGCCGCCGATCAGGTCGCGCACCTCCGCAATGGCGTCATTTGAGACGCGCGTGGAATCCGTGCGCATGTAGGTGATGAGACCGACCGAGCCTTCCTCGCCCAGTTCCACGCCTTCGTAGAGGTGTTGCGCGAGCATCATGGTGCGCTTCACGCTGAAGCGCAGCTTGCGCGAGGAGTCCTGCTGTAGCTTGCTGGTGGTGAAGGGCGGAGCCGGGCTGCGACGGCGCTCCCGCTTTTCCACCGAGCGGACCGTCCACGCGGCTTTTTCCAGCGCCGCGCGGATCTTCTCCGCTTCTTCGGCGTTGGGGATCTCGGTCTTTTCCTCGCCGCGGCCGATGAAGCGCGCGTCGAAGGCCGGCGGCTTGGCGGCCGCCAGGTGGGCGTCGATGGTCCAGTATTCCTTCTTCTCGAAGGCCTTGATCTGGCGCTCGCGTTCGACGATCAGGCGCAGTGCGACCGTCTGCACGCGGCCGGCGGAGAGCCCGCGCCGCACCTTGTCCCACAGCAGAGGCGAGACCTGATACCCGACCAGGCGGTCGAGCACGCGGCGGGTCTGCTGCGCGTCCACCAGGTTCTGGTCGATGGCGCGCGGATGCTGGAAGGCCTCCTGCACCGCGCGCTTGGTGATCTCGTTGAAGGTGACGCGATGGAAGGGGATGCCGTTGCCGCTTTTCTTTTTCCTGCGGCGGGCGCCGTTCTCGGAAAGTTCCTCGGCAAGATGGGCGGCGATGGCCTCGCCCTCGCGATCAGGGTCGGGCGCCAGATACACGGCCGCCGCCGTCTTCGCCAGCTTCTTTAGCTTGGCGACGACTTTCTCCTTGCCGGGAATGATCTCGTAATCAGGCTCGAAATTGTTCTTGATGTCCACGCCCAGGATGCTCTTGGGCAGGTCCTTGACGTGACCGAGCGAGGCCTCGACTTCGTAGTCTTTCCCCAGGTACTTGTTGATCGTCTTCGCCTTGGCCGGCGACTCGACGATGACCAGCGATTTGGCCAACTTCCTCTACCCCCCGTAGGATCGCAGTCCAAGCTAGCACGAATGCGGCTGAAACCCCAAGTTACTCTCCGGCGGCGGCTTGGCTCTTGGCTCTTAGCTTTTGGCTCTTGGCTTGGAGAGCATTCGAATTCTCGATGCTCTGCAAAAGCGAGGTCAGCATGCGGCGGACGCGGGTAAGCCGAACGTGCAATTCCTGATGATCAGATGCGCCACGGAGCGAAAGGTCGCGGGCAAGCAGTTCGACTCCGTTGATGTGGTTTGGCCAAGAGCCAAAAGCCAATAGCCAAGAGCCTCAAAAGCTCCTCACGAAATTCTTCCCCGGCAATTGCCGGATCTTGCCCGAAAGTTCCAGTTCGAACAGGGCAGCAAAGATTTCTGAGGACGAGACCGCGGGCTCGAGCCGCTCCACCAGCTCATCGATGTGGGTGGACTCGTCGGGCTTGATGAGGACGAAGACCTTCTTCTCGATGGGCGAAAGCTTGTCGTCGAACAAAGGAGCAGTCTCGGCCACAGCCGTCCCAGGCTGAGCGGGCGGGACCAGTTTCAGCTTCACGTCGCTCGGCAGGTCTTCCCAGACGTCTTCCCAGGTGGCCACCAGCTTGGCGCCCTGCTTGATGAGCGTGTTCGGCCCCCAGGCATTGCGGTTGGTGACGTTGCCGGGCACGGCAAAGACCTCGCGGTTCTGCTCCAGGGCGCAGCGGGCGGTGATGCGCGTGCCGCTGTACTCGCCCGCTTCCACCACCAGCACCCCCACCGCCAGCCCGCTGATGATGCGGTTGCGGATGGGAAAATTCTGCGGCGCGGCGAAGGCGCCGATGGGGAATTCGCTGACCAGCGCTCCGCCGGTGGCGAGGATGCTGTCGGCGATCTTCTGGTTTTCGCGCGGATAGATCACGTCGATTCCCGTCCCGAAGACGGCGATGGTTTTCCCTTTGCCCATCAACGCACCGCGATGCGCGGCCGTGTCGACACCGCGGGCCATGCCGCTGGTGATCACCAGGCCGAGATTATTCGCCAGATCGCAGGAGAGACGCTCGGCCATGCCTACGCCGTAGGGCGTGGGGTGACGCGTGCCCACCACGGCGAGGCCCGGGGCGGAGAGCGCGTCCACGTTCCCGCGGACATACATCGCGACCGGCGGATCGTAGATCTGGCGCAGCAAGGGCGGGTACGTGGGATCGTCGAGCGTGAGGATGCGGGCGCCGGCGTCGGCGGCTTTCCCCAGCTCTTCGAGCGCCCGCGCGGCGGACTTTCCGGTCCCGATCGCCTGGGCGGCAGCAGCGTGCAGACCGGCGGCTTCCAGCTCGGTGAGAGAAGCGCGCAAGACGTTCTCCGCCGAACCGAAGTGCTCGGCCAGCTTGCGGGCGCGCGTCGGTCCCAGCCCGGGCGTAAGCGCCAGCGCCAGCCAGCTCAGTGCCGTGGTTTCCGATCCGGTGGCAGCATGCGCGGTCATGGGGAATCGCGACTGTACATGAAGAAGCCTTTCTGTCAATGAGACGATAGTCTCCAATCCCCTCGCCGCCCTTCTGCTAGAATGCGGTTCTGCGCATGAGGAAGCTCCGCATCGCGGCCATCTCCTTCCTGAACACGGCTCCGCTGATGTGGGATTTCGAGCACACGGAGCTGGGCCGGGAATTCGAGATCATCTCCACTGTCCCCTCCGAATGCGCGGAGATGCTGCGCACGGGCGCCGCCGACATCGGCATCGTGCCGGTGGTCGCCTATACTTACATCCCCGACCTGCGCATCATCCCCAACGTCGCCATCGCAGCCAAGGGATCGGTGCGCTCGATCCTGCTGGTCAGCAAAGTGCCGCTGGAGGAGATCCGCACCGTTGCCGCCGACACTTCCTCGCGCACCTCGGTGGCGCTCGCCCGCGTGCTCTTCCGCAAATGGATGGGCGGGCCGCGGCAGATGGAAGCCATGCCTCCAGATCTCGGCCAGATGCTGGAAGCCTTTGACGCCGCGCTGATCATCGGCGATCCCGCGCTCACGGTGGACCGCACCCGCTACGTCTGCTACGACCTGGCAGAAGAATGGAAACGCCTGACGGGACATCCGTTCGTCTTCGCCTTCTGGGCGGTGCGCGCCGGCGCCCTGCAAGAAACTGAGCTCGATCTGACGAAGATTTTCCAGCAATCGCGCGATCACGGGCTGGCCAACGTGGACGCGCTGGCACGGGAATGGGCGCCGCGCGTCGGCATCAGCCAGCAGGAAGTGCGCACGTATTTGACCGAGCACATCGATTACTCGCTCGACGACGATAACCTCGCCGGGCTGGAGCTGTTTTTCAAGTATGCGGTGGATTGCGGCGTGCTGTCCGCGAGGAAACCGCTGGAGTTTTTGGGAGAAGCGAAGGCGATCGGGCCATCGGGTGGTCGGGTCATCGGGTGATCGCCGGCATCGCCGTGATCGCCGAAATCCGTTGATCACCAGCTGAAGCCGTGCCCTACCCTAACTCGCAGCGCCGTTGGCACATTTGCTCTCATCCAATAAAATTGCAGGCGCGACATGTCCCTGACTCGCGAACAAGCCCTCGACCTGTTCCGCTCCGATGACCTGATCGGCATCGGCATGGCGGCCGATGCCGTCCGCAAGAAGCTGCATCCCGAAGGCGTGGTCACCTACGTCATCGACCGCAACATCAACTACACCAACCTCTGCACCGAGTACTGCACCTTCTGCGCCTTCTACGCGCCGGTCAAAGGTCCGGGCCGCGCCAAGGGATACGTGCTCGACTATGAAGTCATCTACGACAAGATCCGCGAGACGGTGGAGCTGGGCGGCACGGGCGTGCTGATGCAGGGCGGCCTGAATCCCGACCTGCCGCTCGCGTGGTACGAGCAGCTCCTGCGCGGCATCAAGCAGCGCTTTCCGCGGGTGCACCTGCACTGCTTCTCGGCGTCGGAGATCCTGTTTTTTGCGGAGCTGAGCGGCCTCTCGCTCGGAGACACCATCGCGCGCCTGCGCGACGCAGGGCTGGACTCGATCCCCGGCGGCGGGGCCGAGATCCTCGACGACGAAGTCCGCTACAAGGTCGCCCGTCTGAAGTGCCTGACCGAGGACTGGCTCCGCGTGCATCGCACGGCGCACCATCTCGGCATGCGCACCACCGCCACCATGATGTTCGGCTGCGGCGAGAAGCTGGAGCACCGCGTCAACCACTTCCAGCATGTCTATGATCTACAGGAAGAGACCGGCGGCTTCACTGCCTTCATCCCCTGGACCTTCCAGCCGCAGAACACGGCGCTGGGCGGGCGCGGCTGGGACGAAGCTACCTCGGTCGAGTACCTGAAGACACTGGCCATCTCACGGCTGTTCCTCAGCAACATCAAGAACGTGCAGGCAAGCTGGGTGACGCAGGGGCTGAAGGTGCTGCAGCTTGGGCTGCGCTTTGGCGGCAACGACGTTGGCTCGGTGATGCTGGAGGAAAACGTGGTCAAGGCCGCCGGCGTCTCCAACTGCACCACGGAAGAGGAGCTGCGGCACATCATCCGCGACGCTGGCTTCCGTCCGGCGCAGCGCGACACGCTCTACAGAATGTATTTCCTTAACTGAGCAGCGCGCGGACGGGCCCGGCTGCATCCAAATTCAGGTAGAATAGTTTTTTTGTAGCACCTGCTGTTCGGTAGCCGTACGGTCCTCCAGGAGATTTGCCTGAACGTTTGCTCGTCCATGTTCTTGATGGCGGCCGCGCTCGATCAGCGCGGGCTCGGCGGGTTTGTACACAAGCAGTATGCGCACCTAACGGACACCACATTCAGGGGTATCTACCAGATTAATGGGTTCGATCTCGCCCTGCTGATCCCGTACTTTATCGTCCTCATCCTGCTGGCCAGCTACGGCATTCACCGCTACGTGCTGGTGTACCTCTATTACAAGCATCGCAAGAACAAGGTGAACGGGCCGGCTGGGCGCTTCGACGAGTTGCCCCGCATCACCGTGCAGCTTCCCATCTTCAACGAGCAGTTCGTGGTGGACCGCCTGGTGGACGCAGTCTGCCGCCTGGATTACCCGCGAGAGAAGCTCGACATCCAGGTGCTCGATGACTCCACTGACGAGACCGTCGAGGTGGCGCGCGCCGTAGTCGAGCGCTATGCCGCCCTGGGGCACGACATCACTTATCACCACCGCGCCAATCGCGAGGGCTTCAAGGCCGGTGCGTTGCAGGCAGGCATGAAGTCGGCCAAGGGCGAGTTCATTGCCATCTTCGACGCCGATTTCGTCCCGCCGGAAGATTTCCTGCTGCAAAGCGTGCATTACCTGGCCGACCCCGGCGTCGGCATGGTGCAGACACGCTGGGCGCACATCAACCGCCACTACTCGCTCCTGACCGAGGTCGAGGCCATTCTGCTCGACGGCCACTTCATCCTCGAGCACGGCGCGCGCTCCCGCTCGGGCGTGTTCTTCAATTTCAATGGCACCGCCGGCATGTGGCGGCGACAGGCCATCGAAGAAGCCGGCGGCTGGCAGCACGACACCCTCACCGAAGATACCGACCTCTCTTATCGCGCGCAGTTGAAGGGCTGGCGCTTCGTTTACCTGCAGGACGTGGAGTGCCCGGCGGAGCTGCCCATCGAGATGACCGCGTTCAAGACCCAGCAGGCGCGCTGGGCCAAGGGCTTGATCCAGACCTCGAAGAAGATCCTGCCACGCGTGCTCGCGAGCGACGTGCCCTTCCGCGTGAAGCTTGAGGCCTGGTATCACCTGACCGCCAATATCAGCTACCCGCTGATGATCGTGCTCTCGACCCTGCTCCTGCCGGCCATGATCATCCGCTTCTACCAGGGCTGGTTCCAGATGCTCTACATCGACCTGCCCCTGTTTTTGGCGTCGACTTTTTCCATCTCCAGCTTCTACCTGGTGTCGCAGAAAGAGCTGTTTCCCAAGACCTGGCCGCGGACGTTCCTCTTCCTGCCGTTCCTGATGGCGCTAGGCATCGGGCTGACGGTCACCAACTCGCGCGCCGTGCTGGAAGCTTTGGTCGGCAAACAGTCGCCCTTCGCGCGCACGCCCAAGTACCGCGTCGAGGGCAAGGCCGGCAGGGCGCAGGCCTCCAAGTATCGCCGGCGCCTGGGATGGGTGCCGTGGGTCGAACTGCTCATCGGCGCGTACTTCCTGGCCGCCGTCACCTACGCCATGACCAATGAGAACTACATCACCGTCCCCTTCCTGCTGCTGTTCGTGATCGGGTTCTGGTACACGGGCCTGATGTCGCTGCTGCAAGGCCGCTTCGAAGGCTTGTCGCTGGGAGCGAGCGAAGTGCGCGAGAAGCCGTTCCCGGTGGGGGTGTAGCCTCCAGCTCCTGGCTGCTAGCTCCTAGCTCAGACAAAGCCAGTAGCTAGCAGCTCTGCTACAATCCCCGCTCTCATGTTGCACCCAAAGTCGAATCGTGCTCTCCGAGGACTCCTCCTCGTCTCCCTGCTGCTGTTGTTTACCATTGGCGCCGCGGCTCTCGAGCGCCAGCCGAATGCCGACTACCGCGTGCGTCGCGTAGCTCTTTCGCGCAAGACCAATGGCGGCGTAGTGGTGCTGTTCGCGGCGGTCGAGGCCGAAGGCCCCAACGCTCTCTACGGGTTCCGCCAGGACAACAACTTTTACTACCTCACGGGTCTGAACCAACCCGGTGCGGCCGTGCTCATCGCACCGGAGATCGCGGGCGACGGCGCCGGGCCATCGCATCCCTACACGGAGATCC
>JAHFUA010000041.1:0-23604 GCA_023265315.1 Acidobacteriota bacterium
GAAGGCCTGCTCCGCCCGGGTGAATAATGCAGCTTCAGGCCTGCATGACCCGGTGCTCCTGGGGACTCGGTGGACACGGTGGCCGCGACCGTTGGAGTGCCTCAGGGGCTAAAGCCCACAGTTCTCAAGAAGCGCATCAATGCAGGCCTGAAGGCCTGCTCCACCCGGGTGAACAATGCAGGTTCAGGCCTGCATTAAGCGGTACTCCTGAGCTCCCGGCTTTAGCCGCTGAGGGACTTTCTTCTCCTGGTGAGAGCCGGCGGGATTGTGGTAAGGACTCGCCATGGCCATTCCCCTCCGCGGTCACACCAGCGAATCGACCTATTTCGTCACTGCGTCGACCTATTGCAAGCAGCACTTGCTCCAGTCCGAGCGCGCGGCGCTGTTGTTCATTGACGTGCTCTACCACTATCGAGCAGAGAACAAGTATCTGCTGCATGAATTTGTGGTCATGCCTGACCACTTCCACCTATTGATCACTCCTGGCCCGCAGGTCACCCTCGAGCGCGCCATGCAGTTCATCAAAGGCGGGTATTCATTTCGGGTAAAGAAGGAAGTGGGGCTGGGAGGCGAGAGATGGCAAACCAGCTTCTACGACCACCGCGTGCGAGATGCGGCGGAGTATCAGAGGTTCCGGACTTACATCCACCAGAACCCCGTGCGACGGGGACTGGTCGAGCTAGCCGAGCGGTATCCCTACGGTTCGGCCAATCCGAAGTTTGTTCTGGATGAAGTCCCCCAGCGGCTAAAGCCGAGCTTTTCTTTCGCCGCAGAAATGCAGGCCTGAGCCTGGATTATTCACCAAGGGGTGGAGCAGGCCTTCAGGCCTGCATTGACGCGACCCTTTGAGGATTGCGGGCTTCGGCCGCTGAGGTCTCCGGTGACGGCGATGACAGCGTGAACAAGATGGAATCCCTCAGCGGCTAAAGCCGAATGCTGTGGATGCCGCCATTATGCAGGGCTGGAAGCCCTGCTCCACCCTGGGCGATCCCGCGCATCATGAATCAGCCAGGTGAAGGCCTGATCGCGGCGCTAGTGAATCAGCGTGCCGTTCCCGTTCCGCTCCTCGGGCGGGATGACGACGGCGGCGGCCACTTTGTCTCCGCCTTCCATGGCCAGCAGGCGGACGCCCTGGGTGGAGCGGCCGGCCTCGCGGATCTCCGAGGTGTCGAGGCGGATGATCTTGCCGTACTGGCTGATGACCATGGCTTCCGTGTCCTCGCTCACCAACAGGATGGCCACGACTTTGCCGTTGCGCGAGGTGGTCTTGACGTTGATCACGCCCTTGCCGCCGCGCGACTGCAGGCGGTACTCCTCCACGGGCGTGCGCTTGCCGTAGCCGTTCTCGGTGACGGAGAGGATCAGGTTGCCGGCTTCATGTTCGGCCTCGGCCTCGCCCTCAGGGGCTGAAGCCCCTTCTTCGGGGGCCGTCTTTTCGGCACGACTAAAGTCGTGCCCTCCCACACCGCTCTTGGGCGTGATCGCCATGCCGACCACGTAATCGGTGTCGTCGAGGTCCATGCCGCGGACGCCGTAGGCCGGGCGTCCCATGGGGCGCACGTCGGATTCGTCGAAGCGGATGGCCATACCGTCGTGCGAAGCGAGGAAGACGATCTGCTGGCCGTCGGTCAGCTTGGCGCCTACCAGTTCGTCGTCCTTCTCGATGCCGATGGCGATGATGCCGCGCGACATCACGTTGCTGAAATCCTTGAGCGGCGTCTTCTTGACCGTACCGTTGCGGGTGGCGAAGAAGACGTACTTGGTCTCGTCGTCGAGATCGCGCACATTGAGGATGTTGCGCACCGACTCCCCCGGCTGCAGTGCGACGAGCTGCGTGATGGCTTTGCCCTTGCCCGCCGAGCCCACGTCGGGAATCTCGTAAACTTTCAGCCAATACACCCGCCCGGTGTTGGTGAACACCAAGAGGTAGGCGTGAGTAGAGGCGATGATGAGGCGCTCGACGAAGTCCTCTTCGCGGGTACGCATGCCGATGCGCCCCGAGCCGCCGCGGCGCTGCGAGCGGTAGGTGGCGATGGGCGTCCGCTTGAGATAGCCGGAGTGCGAGACGGTGACCGCCACCTGCTCGTCGGCGATCAGGTCTTCGAGCTGGAGCTCGGCGGCTTCGTCGAGGATCTGGGTGCGGCGCTCGTCGCCGTAGTTCTTCCTGATCTCCTCCAGCTCCTTGACGATCACGCCGCGCAGCTTCTTGTCCGAAGCGAGAATGGATTCGTACTCGCCGATCTTCTCCCGGATTTCTTTCAGCTCGTTCAGGATCTCGTCAATGGAAAGCCGCGTCAGGCGGTGCAGTTGCAGCTCCAGGATGGCGTCGGCCTGCTTGGCGTCGAAGGTCACCCCCGAGGCCTTTGAGGCCAGCGAACCTCCCGAGGCCCGTGAGGCCGATTGGTTCAATGAGGCCGTCGACTTCTTGCCGCCGACGTTGACCTCGATGGGCTTGCCGCCGAAGTAGCCGACCAGGCTGTCGCGTGCCTCGCTGCGATTGGCGCTGCCGCGGATGATGGCGATGACGTTGTCGAGGTGGTCGAGCGCGATGCGGTAGCCTTCCAGGATGTGCTCGCGTTCGCGCGCCCGCTCCAGCAGGAAAGACGTCCGCCGCCGCACTACCTCCACGCGGTGGTCGATGAAGTGCTGGATGGCGGGGATCAGGCCCATCTCTTTGGGCTGGCCGTTCACCACCGCGAGAAAGATCATCGAGAAGTTCTCCTGCATCTGGGTGTGCTTGTGCAGGTTGTTCAGGATGATCTGGGGCTCGGCCCCGCGCTTCAGTTCGACCACGATGCGCATGCCGTCGCGATCGCTCTCGTCGCGGATGT
Source organism: Acidobacteriota bacterium (assembly GCA_023265315.1). Taxonomy (GTDB): domain Bacteria; phylum Acidobacteriota; class Terriglobia; order Terriglobales; family Acidobacteriaceae; genus JAHFUA01. The sequence goes on from JAHFUA010000041.1 coordinate 2,832, forward strand.
CGGCGACGTCGTCCAGCGTTTTGTTGTTCACCAGCTCGGCGATGCGCTCGATCAGGTGCCGCTTGTTAACCTGATAAGGGATTTCGGTGACGATGATCGCCTGCCGCTCGCGGGTGATGTTTTCGATGGCTGCCTTGGCGCGCATGACGAAGCGTCCGCGCCCGGTCTTGTAGGCTTCGGCGATACCGCTGTGCCCGTGGATGAAGGCGCCCGTCGGAAAGTCCGGGCCTTTGACCAGCTTCAGGATCTCGGCCAGTGGCGTCTGCGGGTTGCTGACTAAGGCGATGGTGGCGTCCACGATCTCGGTCAGGTTGTGCGGCGGGATCTTGGTGGCCATGCCCACAGCGATGCCGTCCGAACCGTTGATCAACAGGTTGGGTACCTTGGTGGGGAGAACGACCGGCTCGACGGTGGTGTTGTCGAAGTTTTCCACGAAATCAACGGTGTCCTTGTCGATGTCCGCCAGCATCTCCTCGGCGATGGCGGTCATGCGGCACTCGGTGTAACGGTAGGCCGCTGGAGGATCGCCATCCACCGAGCCGAAGTTCCCCTGGCCGTCCACCAGCGGATAGCGCAGCGAGAAAGGCTGCGCCATGCGGACCAGCGCATCGTAGAGCGCGGCATCGCCGTGCGGGTGATACTTGCCCAGGCCTTCACCGACCACCTTGGCGCACTTCACGTGCTTGCGGTTGTGCAGCAGGCCCATGTCGTGCATGGCGTAGAGGATGCGACGGTGCACGGGCTTGAGGCCGTCGCGGATGTCGGGCAGCGCGCGCCCGATGATCACCGACATCGAATAGTCGAGATACGAGCGCCGCATCTCCTCTTCGATATTGATGGGAACGATGTTCGCGGCGCCCGGACCACTGGGCGTCATGCCGCCGCCATCGCCCGGCGGGGTCAGGGGGAGTTGGGGATCTTGGGGCTCGTCAGCCATTCAACACCAGTCGTCAGTTGCCGGTCGCCAGTCGCCAGTTCGGTTCCGCGCGCGAATCCGAACAAAACGGACCGCAGACGGCTCTCCTCGCGCGCCTTACGGTCACGACCGCGCGATTTGTCCTAACTGCTTGCATTTACAGGAAGTTAATCACCAGGAGGTCCACTGCATTATAGCACGTTTCAGGGTGGAAATTGACTACGGCACGATGAGGCGGCTGCCCGCTTCCGCGGGGGCGACCACGCCCGACTTCTCCGGAAACTGCGCGAACAAGGCTTCCAGGAAGGCGCGCGACTTGGGACGGCCGGAAGTGCGTCCGTGCGCCATCCGCAGCAGGAAGACCAGCGCCTCCAGCGCCTCGCTGTCCTTCAGCGTCGAGTAGCCGAGGTGCTTCTGCTCCAGCTCGCGGTACTGGGCGATCATCTTTTCCAGCTCGGCGATGATCGTCTGCTGCGGCACGCTGGCGAGCGCCGTTTCGTAATAAAGTCCCGAGCCGGTGAGGGTTTGATACTTCTTCGCCAGGGCGGTGATGGCGGCGATGGCGTCGCGGTCATGGAAGGAGCGGTCAGCGCGCGCCACCTGGGCCACGCCGTAGCTCAGTCCGACGATCAGCGGCTCGCGCTGGTAGATGAAGCTCTGCCGCACTTCCACTTTGGGAAACAGCGATTCCTGGTCGAGCTGCGACATGGGCCGCGGCCGCTCGTGACGCCGCGCCTGCTGCAGATACTCGCAGCTCGAGGGACAGTCGAGCGTCACCTCGCGCTCCCGTCCGCAGCAGACCGGGCAGATGCGGCCGTGCACCGCCGGACAGAAGCGTTTCTCTTTGCGGATTTCGCAGATGGCACAGGCCATAAGGTGCTGGTCGTCGGTCTTCGGTCGTCGGTCATCGGCCAGAAAGCTCAACGGCCGACGACCGATGGCCAACGACCGATGGCTCCACAATAACAGCTCTTGCCGCTCCCGGCACGGGTCTGCGCGTTGCACCACGTGTTGTGCAAATCGAGAGTATGTGGAAAACCCGCCAAAAATGCGGCTCCGGCGCTTCTCTTTCGCGGCGCGCTTGTATATGATGGGTGCCGGTTTGAGCAGCACTGGTACTCACATTTCACACCCGTGAAGGAGGAATATGGCGACAATGACTAAGACCCAGCTCGTGCGCCACTTGGCCGAAGAGCTCGAGGTCAACAACAAGGCAGCGGCGGCGTTCCTGGATACGCTGGCCACCACTGCCGTCAAAGAAACCAAGAAGAACGGCGTCTTCGTGCTGCCCGGCCTCGGCCGCCTGAAGAAGGTGCAGCGCAAGGCCCGTATGGGACGCAACCCACAGACCGGCGAGCCCCTCAAGATCCCGGCCAAGACCACAGCGAAGTTCTATCTGGCGAAGGCGGTGAAGGACTCCATCGCGCCGAAAAAATAGTCCACGAGTTCACATCAAACGAAGGGCCGGTTCACGCAGCCGGCCTTTTCTTCTTGCTTCGGCCGCGGATGCAGCGCCAGCCTGCGGCGGCGCTACACGTCTATACTTCTATCGCGGTGAGAGAGGAGAAGCTATGAAGCCCCTTGTCCTTCTGCTGGCTTTGCTTGCCATCTCTGCACTACTGACCTGGTCGCAAACCTCGACCCAGCCCCCTGCGCACTCCGGCCACGACCACGCCCAGATGCCTGCCCAGCACATGGAGCACAGGCAGGCCATGTGCAAGCAGATGATGGAGGCGCACGTGGCCGAGATGAAGGCCACGTCGCAGACGCTGGCCACCAATCTGGCGCAATTGAAGGCCACGCTGCCCTTGATCAACGACATCAATGAGCGCAGCCGCTGGCAGTCGAATATCGCCATGTGGCAGGCGGTCGCCGATCATTTCAACCACATGGCGCAGCACGCCGAGCACATGCAGGCCATGGGCATGGGCTGCGGCATGATGATGGGTGAGGGCAAGGGCGATGCGCAGGCCAAGCCGGCTGCGGCGGCTACGCCGCAATAAGACCGCGGGAAGACGTACTGGAAAAGTGGGAAGTGCGGCGCGGCGAAGGTCTCCCGATCAGCACAGGGGCGCATCGCGCGCGCTCCCGCTTAGGTCACGCCGACCCGGCCTGCGGCGTTAGCTGGTCCGTTTGTTTTCTGCCTGGGCTTGCAGCCGCTCGCGTTCGTCCACGTGGTTGTGCTGGCCATCCACCAGCTCCGCGTAGTTCACGTGCTGCCGGCACCAGAAGCATATGACGATCGGTTCCATGGTAACCATCCTCGATGGTACGAACTGATCATCGCTCCGAAAGTCGTGCCAGCCAAGTAACACGGGTAATGCTCCCAGTTACGGTGGGACACAGGCGGTGGGTACCGGGGTTCGCCAGCGAGATAAGGAATCTTTGCCAGTGGCCGAGGTGATCTGGCGGGTGAAGCGCGGGCCGTTGCTAGTCGCCCACTCCCACCAGGCGGTTGCCTTCGGCGCCGGCCGCATAGGTGATCTTGAGGCGCTTGCCGGCAGGCAGGGCGTTGCGCAGATCGCCGCTGAACACCAGGGTCTTGCCGGGGCCGCCGTTGGCAGGACGGAAGGTCACCAGGGATTTGTCCGGCCGCCCCACTTCGGTTTCGTAGAAGGCCACCGCTTCCACCACGCCACTCTCGATGTGGGTGCCGGGCGCGGTGTTCACCAGGCGCGAGCCGCCGCCGGCTGCCGTCGCCCTGCCCGGCTGCCCCCCCAGAGCTGCCTTGCGGCGCGCCAGCAGCTCCAGCAGGATGTTCAGGAAGAAGATCCCGGAGATGGTGAGCAGGATCAGGGTCATGAACAGGGCGTCCACGGTGATCCCGTTGCTGGTCATCACAATGTAGGCAATTCCGAGCAGCGGCAGCAGTCCCAGGATGCCCGAGATCAGCAACACGACCATAGGCGCCTCGTCAGAAAGTTATGAATCGTGCAGGAATTTGTGCTTCTGCCCCACCACAACTCTGCCTGAATCTTGTACCTGAGCTGCGGGCTGAATGGCAATAGCAACGCCCGAATCCGGTCCTTGCTGGGCACTCTCCGGCGGTCCTGCCCGGCTAGTCCAAACCTGGCGCCCTCGCCCTGGCGTCCACTGTTCGGATTCCGGCCCCGCCTTGCCATCCGGCCATATCCCGGCTGGACTTTGGAGAATTGGCGCCGGGCGAGCGTCGGGATATATCTCTTACCATGCACTCACCCGAACGCCGCGTTCTGGTCACCTGCACTGAAGGGCACGAATGGTGGGTCAAAGTCCTCGACCACAGCCCTCCCCAACCCCAGCTTGTGGTCTGCCCACTGTGCCAGGAGAGTAGTGATGTGCTCCTGCCCATGATCGTGAAGGTCGAGGCCCTGCTGGCGACCGAGCGCTAGTTCCTCAGCTCTTCACCACTCTGAGGTTGTTGGTCACGGAAAAGACCCCGGAGACGCCGTTGGCGCGGATGCCGGCTGCGTCCTTGTCGGCCTGGCTGTCCACCACGCCCTCCAACGTGGCGTGTCCGCCTTTTACGATGATGCGGATGGAACGGTGGACTCCCAAAGCGTACTTCTCCAGCGGCCCAAAGCCGTAGATGGCGCGGAACAGCCGCAGACGCAGGCGGTCGTCGTTGGGCGAGACCGGCAGCACCTCAATCTGGTTGTCCACCTGTTCGACGCCTTCGATGCCCTTCACCGCCCTTTCCGCGTCTGACTTAACCACTGGGCGCGTCACCTGCCCCAGCAACGTCACCTTGTAGCCTTCCACCTTGTACGCAAGATTGTCGAACACATTCAGGTAGGGCAGCATCAGCAGCTCGTGGCGCACCTCTTTTTGGATGCGCTCGACCGCGCGCTCCGATGCCGGACGTTGCTGGGCCGCGAGGGTCAGGGCAGTGAGGACCGCCACCGTGAAGATTTGGAGAGATCGAAAACGCATTTGTGTGTCCTCCCTAAGTGTGTTGCGGCACGGGCGGCGCGGGTTGCCTATTTTTTCTTCCCTCCGAGAATGTCTTGCAGCACATTGCCGAGCGGATTCTGCTGCGGTTGCTGCTGCAGCGGATTGGAGATCGCTCCGCTCGCCGCTCCGGCGACGTCGGGCAGAAACACCGGCTGCGACGTGGTTCCTTGGATCATGAAGGGAATCGAACCGCCGCGGCCGCCCAGCAGGGGAATGTCCTTGGTCATCTGGCCCAGGATGCCGCTCGACGGCGCCAGGTGGGCCACCATGTGGAAGTTGAGCGCATTGTTGCTGCCGATGGTGCCGTTGCCGGTCAGGGACCCCAGCAGCGGGATCACGATCTTGAGATTGTCGGCGCGGATGCCTTCGGGCGCGATCCGCAGGTTGGAGCTCAGGGTCTCGATCACGGTGTCGGCAGACGAACTTTGCAGTCCCGAGAGCAGCGACAGCACCTTCATTTTGGAGGCCAGGTCGTAACCCGCCAGGCGCGCGTTCGAGATCTGCAACGTGCCGGTGGTCACCAGGCGGTCCACCGCGCCGTCGAGCGCCAGGTTGGTGTTGATGGTGCCGCTCTGGAGCGATGCTCCCGCGGGCAGGAGCACGCCCAAGGCGGGCAGCAGTCCTTCCACGTCCTTCGCCGGCAACTGCGAGCCGTTAAGCTTCATGTGCACCACGGTGGAGGTCCCGCGCATGTCGTAGTCACCGGAAAGCCGCACCGTGCTGCTGCCGGTGTGGAGGTCGCCGCGGGTAAGCACGCCGGCTTCGCGCTTGAGGTCGTAATCGGACGCGTAGTTCAAGCTGACCGGCTGCTTGGCCGGCACTCCGCCGCGTACCAGGCGCAGCTTCTCCATCGTGGCCTGTCCTTCGGAACGCGCCGTACGGCCGTCGGACTTGATGGTTCCCTTGTAATCGAGCAGGCCCGCGATCCCGGAAGTAGGATCGATGAAGCCGGTGGAGGCCAGGTCCATGTTGTCGATCGAGAGCTGCGCCTGGAGCGGCGTGAGCGCGGCGTCGGCACGGTCGATAGGGCCGGCGGTGCCCTCGACCTTCAGCTTGCCGCCGCCGGGCGTCCTCGCCTCCAGGGTGAAGGGGATGGGCGAATCATAAGAAATGTTGCTGGCCACCAGGTTCACGTCCTCGTAGATCGAAGGCTTTCCTCCCGACTTCTCGACCGTTATCAGGCCGTTGGTGATCTTCAGCTTGCCCACCGAGAAGTTGCCGCCGCCGCTGGACGAAGACGAAGAAGATTTTTTGCCGCTCCCCAGGCTGGAAAAGTTCCACTGTCCGGAAGGCGCATGGATCAAGCTCAGTTCCGGGCGGTCGAGGGTGATACCAGTGACCTGCACGGAACGCGAGAAGATCAGGGGCAGCAGCTTGACACCGACTTCCAACTTTTTCGCGGTGAGGAACGGGCCCTTGCTGAACGCGGGATCGTCGCTGATGGCGATGTTATCGGCGGTAACGGCGCCGGCCAGCAGCGACAGGCGCAGCCCGCCGATGGTGACTTGCCGCCCCAGCGACGCCTGCAACTGCGACTGGATGGCGGGACGAAATGCGTTCGCATTCACCAGAAAGGGGATGGCGACGATGATGACCACCAGCACGCCCAGAACGATGAGCACAGGAAGCAGCAGGCGATTCTTCGGCACAACGGACCTCCTGGGAGCCCCCAGACCCGAATGGTGCCGGGTTGAGAGGTCAGGCTCGCCTGAGGAAGAGGCGTAAGCATGCTAGCACCGCGCTGGGAAAGGGCGCAACGACAGCCGGAGCGCAGCACGCATCAACCGCCGCCGGCCGCCGCGGCGGCACGCTCCGCGCGCACCAGCGCCAGCGTGGTGACGTCGTTGTCCGTTTCTTTGCGCCGCCACGAACTCTCGGTGAAGGTCTTCACCGCGCTCAGCACCTGGCTGCACAGGTCCTCGGCGTTGCGGAAAGAGATCCGGGAAACACATTCCGTCAAGCGCTCGAGGCCGTATTCCTTGGAACCCGCTTTGGATTCCACCAGGCCGCGGGAGACCAGCAGCAGGGCGGCGCCGGGCTGAATGGCGGTGATGCGCGCGTCGTGGGTGGCGTGCGAGAACAGGCCCAGGGGGAAGCCGTTGGCCTCCAGGTGGGTGACGCCTCCGTGGTCCTTCAGCAGGGCGGGGGTGTGTCCGGCGTTAATGTAGGCCAGCGTTCCGAATTCCTCGTGATAGCAGCCCAGGAAGGCGGGCGCACAGCGCACGCCTCCGGCCGCCTGGAGGATCACCCGGTTCAATTCGATCAGCAGCGTGGGCAGCGCGTCAGCCTCATTGACGTCGTCATCGCGAAACAGCTCTGCCGCCAGGGGGTGCATGCGCTCTTGCACGGCGGCGGCGATGTCCAGCGCTTCCTCGCGTTTTCCGGCCACGTCCAGCAGCAGGAAGACGAGGCGCCGCGAATCGGTCACCAGGAAATCATAGAAATCGCCGCCCACCCGGGCCGCGCGGTACAGAGCGGAGATCGACGAGTTCCCCAACTGGGGAACCGCTGCGGGTTGGGGACGACGAAGAGTACGCTGGGGTGCTGGGTTCTGGAACGGCAGTTTCATGGCATGGGTGCCGAGGGAAACCGAGAGTACCACAATTTCCGCCGGCTGCCCCCGGTGAAAAATGTGCGCACGCCCTGGGAGAGTCTTTTTCGGGAAGGGTGACAAAAGCTCCACACCGGGCGCATGCTAGGGGCAGATGGGGCGCGCGTTTTTCAAATCGGTTCTGCTGCTGGGCGCCGTCGCGACGGCAGCGGCGACCGCCGGGGCTCCGGTCGAGAATCCCGGGGCTGCAACACCTGGGCCGGCGGTCACGCTGTACCGTCAATTGCGCAACCTGGGGCTGGATCCCGCGCGGGTGTATCGCATCCGCGACGCCGGGCTGGACCGCGGCGAGGTCCACATCACCCTGAACAGCGGCACCATCGCCTTCAGCCAGAGCGTCGAAGGACGCATCACCGGGGCGTTTTTCGATGGGGACGGCGAGATCCTGCTAGTCCCGCCCAACCAGGTGGAGCGCACGACGATGGCATTGTTCATCGGCACGCCCATCCTTGAGGAAAGGTTCTCGACCGCCTTCTTCCGCTTCAACGACGACACCTTCGAGCGGCTCAGGCCCTCGCTCCGTCCTATGGAGGAAGCGCCCGACTTCCTCGCCCGCTGGGGATCGATCTTCCGCGAGCTCTGCGTCGGCGATGCCTTCGAGCTGCTGCGTTTCCTGACCTGGCAGGAGCCCTCCGGCGCGGCTCCGCCACCCCAGCAAAGTAAAACCGGCTTCGTCGGGGACCCCACGGCCCCGGGGACGTTCTGGCACGCCCGCCTTGCCGGCCTGCACCTGGGGCCGTTCGATATCTTGTTCGACAGCGAAAGCGCCGAGCCGGTTACCGTCGGGCAGAGCAACTACGTGAACGGAGCGCAGATCTTCGACGTCTGGGCTTCGTTCGCCAGCCGGAACGCCGGCGCTCTTGCCTCCGGCGAACGTGACAACATCACCGAACTGGGGCGGGGCAGCTTCCGCATCATGGCCTCCAAAATCCGCGCCCACATCCTGCCCTCGCGCGAGCTGGAGGCGGAGGCTCTGCTCACGCTGCAAGCGACCCGGAACGGCGCGCGCACCCTGGTGTTTGAGCTATCGCGCTACCTCAAGGTCAGCTCGGTCGAGGCCGGGGATACGCCGCTCGAGTTCATCCAGAACGAATCGCTGGAGGGAGGCGATCTGGCGCGCCGCGGCAACGACCTAGTGGCGGTCATTCTGCCGCAAGCGCTGCGCGCCCGCGAAAAACTCGAACTGCGTTTCCACTATAGCGGCTCGGTGCTGTCGGAGGCGGGCAGCGGGCTGATGTACGTGGGCGCGCGCGGCATCTGGTATCCCAATGTCGGCCCCGCCATGTCGGACTTCGACCTGGAGTTCCGCTATCCCGCAGGCTGGACCCTGGTGGCCACCGGCAAACAGGTTTCAGCGGAGACGGTGGCGGGAGAGCAGGTGTCGCGTTGGGTCTCGGAGCGGCCCATCCCGCTGGCGGGCTTCAACCTCGGCAAATACTCGGCCGTGCGCGCCAAGGCGGGGGAGACTGCGGTGGAGATCTTCGCCGCGCGCGGGGTTGAGAAGTCATTTCCGGGAGCGAGTCTGATGGATCCGCGCCCGCTTCCCAGGCGGCGGGGAGAAAACATGATCGCCCCACCGCCACCGCCACCGCCCGCTCCTGACCTGCAAGCGCAGGCGGTCGCCCACCGCTCCACCCGCGCCCTGGAGTTCTTCTCGCGCAATCTCGGCCCCTTCCCCTTCAGCTCGCTGGCGGTCACCCAGATGCCCGGCCCGCTCAGCCAAGGATGGCCAGGGCTGGTCTTCCTTTCCAGCTACGCCTTTCTCAATGCCGAGGAACGGGAGCGCCTCCACCTCTCGAGCTACGAGAAGCTGCTGTACGGCGAACTGGTGCAGGCGCATGAAACCGCACACCAGTGGTGGGGCGATGCCGTGCTGTGGAAAGGTTACCGCGACGTGTGGCTCTCGGAAGCCCTGGCCAACTATTGCGCCCTGCTGGCGCTGGAGCAGGAGAAGCCGGAGGTCTTCCGTGCCGCCCTCGAACACTACCGCCAGGACTTGGCGCGGAAACGGCACGAGGGCCCGGCGATGAAGGATGCCGGGCCGGTCACGATCGGGCACCGGCTTACCTCTTCACGGCTCCCCGAGGCTTATGAGGTGGTGGTCTATGGCCGCGGCACCTGGCTCCTCCACATGCTGCGCGCGATGTTCCGCGACGCCGATCGCGCCAGCGCCAACCCCGACGCGCGCTTCTTCGGGGTGTTGCGCGGCGTGCGCGAGCGTTTCGACGGCCGCGCCTTGTCCACCCAGGATTTTCAAAAAGCCCTGGAAGACGCGCTGCCCGGCTCGCTGCGCTATGAGGGGAGGAAGTCGCTGGCCTGGTTTTTCGACGAATGGGTGAACGGCACGGCGCTGCCGCGCTTCCAACTGGCGGGCGTCAAGTTCACCCACAAGAACGGCAGGCCGGTGGTCAGCGGAACCCTGTTGCAGAAAGACGCGCCCGATACCCTGGTAACTTCCGTCCCGCTCTATGCCAAGACCCAAAGCGGCAAGCCGGTGTACCTGGGACGCGTTTTCGCCGACGGCCCCGAGACCGAGTTCCATCTGCCCGCGCCCGCCGGCGCCCGCGGGCTGGTGATCGACCCGCATCAGACGGTGCTCACGCGCCCGTGAACGCCGAGCAACACAGGTGCTCGTTCTGCGTCTCGAAGCTTTGCGGGTTTCGGTATAATGGCGGTGCCCACATTGGTATCCGCACGCCGGAGAGGTGGCCGAGTGGCTGAAGGCGGCGGTTTGCTAAACCGTTATACGGGCCAAAACCTGTATCGAGGGTTCGAATCCCTCCCTCTCCGCCATTCCTGGATGTTGCTTTCGGCCCGTTTCGGCAGAAACAACTTGGAGGAAATGAGATGTCCAAAAGACTGGCGTTTTGCTGCGCTGTCCTGGCGCTTGCTCTGATCGGCTCCGCCGCCTTCGCCCAAGGGATCAAGCGAACCGTGCTGCAGAAGATAGAATTCCCCGATCATTACACGACCATCACAGCCGTAGCGGAGGTCGAGCCCGGTGTGACTGCCGCCCGCCATACCCATCCGGGCATTGAGACGGCTTACATCTTGGAGGGCGAGGGCGATCTCCACGTCGAGGGCCAGCCCGAAAGACGCGTCAAGGCCGGAGACTCTTTCCAGATCGCCAACACGGTGCCGCATGACATTCGCAATGTCAGCAGCGACAAGCCCCTGAAGGTCCTGTCGACGTACATCATCGAGAGGGACAAGCCGCTGGCTACACCCACGCCGAAGTGAGCGGCTACGAGAAAGCCCGGGCCCTAGACGCTCAGGCCTTCAGCTTCTCCGAAAAAGCCTTGCGGAACTTGTCCAGCTTGGGTGCGATGATGAACCGGCAGTACGGCTGCTCGGAGTTCTCGTTGAAATAATTCTGGTGATAGTCCTCGGCGACGAAGAACGTCGCCGCCGGCTCGACCGCGGTGACGATGGGCGCGGAGAACTCGCGCGCCGCCGTCAGCCCGGCGATCACCTGCTCGGCTTCCCGGCGCTGCTCCTCCGAGTTGTAGAAGATCACGGAGCGATACTGCGTGCCCACGTCGTTCCCCTGCCGGTCGAGGGTGGTGGGATCGTGGATGGCGAAGAACACCTGGAGCAGGTCGTGATAGCTGATTTGGCTGGGGTCGAAGGTCACGCGCAGGACCTCAGCATGGCCGGTGGTCCCGGTGCAGACCTGCTTGTACGTGGGGCTCTCGACGCGGCCCCCCATGTAGCCGGATTCCACTGACTTGACGCCTGGCAGGCGCTGGAACACCGCCTCCAGGCACCAGAAACATCCTCCGCCCAAGACTGCGGTTTCAAGATTTGGCATACCCGGTTGGATGCACGGGGGGCTAGGAAGTTCCAGGGCTTACTTCTGCAGCCGGCGCCCGAATCGCTGCGCCACCACTCTCAGGTTGCTATCCAAGTCCACCGACCCGCCCAGCGGCGTCCGGCGTCCGGGATAGCTGTAGCGCAGGTCAATGAACCGCACCCGGTAGGCGACGTCGCGCTCCTCCATGGGCTCGGTGGTGGTGAGCGGATACTTCGCCCAGTCCAGGTACACGCGCCCGAGATACGACTTCTTCGCCGCCTCCAGCACCGCGGTCTCCTCCGGCTTGTAGTAGGTGCGCGCGCGGTCCTGGGGGTCCACCTCGCCGCGCCGGGAATCCACCAGCAGGGTCTGGTAGAGATCCGTGGTCTCCACCACCCCATGCCACACAAACGGATTCCCGGGGTAGGGATAAGCGGAAACGCGCACCGGATCCTCGCCCTGGTAGATGCGCGCTTCCAGTGCGGCGACGGCGCGGCGATGATAGAAATCCCGCACCCCCCACATCAGCACGACGGCAGCCAGGGCTATGATCGCACCCACGCGTCCACGGAACTGCGGCTGGCGCGCGCCAATCTCTTCGTGGATCAACCCGAACAGCGAAGGCAGCGTCAGCCCCAGGATCAGCACCCCCAACATGAACGGCTCCACGATCGAGACCGTGTCCCACTCGTACCACTTGTAGGAGAACGGCTCGAACATGCGGATGCCGTACGCCGTGCTGTAGTCGAGCAGGATGTGGCTGAGCGGCCCCAGCAGGGCGATGGCGTAGAGCACGCCCCAGCGCACCGGCAGGCGCCCCGGCACTGCGGCCAAGTTGGGATCAAGGCGTCGTTTCCGGAAGAGCCGGTTCCAGGCCCACACCACCAACAGCGCGAGCGCCGCCATGACAGGAACGCCAACGAAAGAATGCGTCCATCCGCGGTGGTGCTGCAACACAGCGACCGGACCGCGGAAAGCGTAGAAGACGTCAATGTCAGACGCTTCGGCGGCCAGCACCAGCGTGGCCGTGGCCAGGCCCGTCTTGCGGTTCAACCCGGCGCGGCTCATGCAGGCGCCAGTCAGCAGATGTGTGATCGGCTCCAAATCGTGAGGTGAATCGCAACTAGGTTTCAGCGTAACACATCCACCATGGAGGCACGGAGAGGATCGGGACATCGGGTGATCGGTCATCGGGTCATTTGATGCGCGGTAGCGGCAGCATCAGCGCCCTCGGCACGGTGCTGAAGGGCTCTGGCAATCACAGGGACTTAAAGGTTTTTCCAACTACCCGATGTCCCGATCCTCTTGCCTCTTCGGCACCAGCAGCGTCAGCGCCCTTGGTACGGTGCTGAAGCGCACGGGCAAGCCGCCGAGGAGCTCTCCATCCGCCTCGGCGTAGATATTGCTCGCGGGCTCTCCTGCGATCGGACGGCAGACAGCTTCGCGCGCGCACACCAGATCCACGCCCGGGGTCTTCCAGCGCTGTTGCAGCAGGGCGCGCAACAGATACAGGGAATAGGACACACGATTCGCCGTCCGGAAGAGAACGAGCTGGAGATCGTCGCTTTCCAGAGCGGCGTCGGGCGCCAGCCAGCGCAGGATCCCTCCGAACTGGCGCAGGCGCACGGCCATGACCTGGGTAACGCCCACCCGGTGGAGTTCGCCCTGGCGATTGCTCCACTCCACTTCGAAGCGCTGGAAGCGGTGGGTCAGGAAGAGGCGAAGGGCTTCGCCGTAGTAGGCGGCCATGCCGTGCCGCTGCTTGGCGGCAACGTTCATCTGATAGAGCATGCGGGCATCCACGCCCGCGCCCGCGATCACGATGAAGTAGCGCGCGCTCGCACGGCCGGTCCCGCGCTCGGGGTATTCGAGCTTGCCGAGCGCGATCCGTCGGGGTTCGCTCGCCAGGAGCGTCCGGGCGGCGCGCACGGGATGGCGCGGGAGCCGGAGTTCGTTGCTCAGCGAATTGCCCGTGCCCAGCGGGATGACGCCCAGCGGGGTGTCGCTGCCGGCCAGCCCCTGGACCACCTCGTGGATGGTGCCGTCGCCGCCGCAGGCCAGCACCGTGTCGCAACCCTCGGCGATCGCCTCTCGCGCCTGCTCGCCGGCCGAGCCAGCCGCGCGCGTCGCCACCGGCTGGGCCTCGACGCCGGAGGCGCGCAGCACCTGCGCCGCCGCTTCCACGTCGGCGCGGCGCCGCTCCCGGTTCTTCCCGGCTATGGGGTTGTAGAGCAGGACGACCTTGCGCATGCAGAGTTAAACATAACGGATTGTCGAGTACGGCGCAGGTAGGAATCGCGGAACGTGGAACAGACTGCAGAGACGCAGCATGCTGCGTCTCCACAGTCCGCTATCAAAGGCAGATGCTAGGGCTTCTTGGCTTCCGTCTTGGGCGCCCCAGCGCGGGTGTACTTGATAGTCATCATGCGCTTCATTGCGCCGCCCGGCGGGCCGCCATCCATGGCGAAGGTGAAGGAATCAGGGGTGATGTCGCTCCAGGTTTCCTTCATCGCCATTTTCTGGCCCATCATCTCGCTCTCATCGGTTCCCACCAGGCTGTTGCCCTCCCATTTGGCGACGCCTTTGGCGGGCTCGCAGCCCACGGGAGTCATGGAGTCGCACCACACCGACTTGTAGCCGCCGGCTTTGGCATCCCACCAGACCACGCCGTGACCGGCAAAGGCCCCCATGCCGCTGGAAGACTTGTAATCCTCAACCAGCGACAGGCCGCCTGGACCCTTCTTGATCACGGCCATTCCTTTGCCCGTAGCTCCTTTTGGCGCCCACGGGCTTGGCTCGTGCTTCTCACTCGTGCTCCAGGTGCCGACCAGCATCTTGCCAAGCTTCTCCATCTCCGGCGAGGGCTTGGCCATGGGCATGGCCATCTGCCCGCCCTCGCCGCCGGTCTTTTTGGCCATCGGCTTGGCCGCGCCGGAGCCCTTGGGCTTGTCCTGCGCCGCGGTCGCCACACACATCAGTAATCCCAGGCACATCACCGCTTTTCTCATCTCGCCTCCGTGAAACTTCTTTCTTGAACTTAGGGGGCCGGATCGAAGGGAAGCGTGAGAACTATAGACGATTGGCATGCGGCGTCAAGCCCCGGCGCCACCAAGTGTATGAGGGCCCGCCGTCTATAATTCTGCCGATGCCTTCCGCCGCCCAGGACGTGCAGCGCAAGATGGAGTCGCTGCGCGAGAAGATCCGCCATCACGAACGCCTCTATTACGTCCTCGATCGGCCGGCGATCTCCGACGCCGAGTTCGACCGGCTGATGCGGCAGCTCAAGCAGCTCGAAGCCGAGCACCCTGATCTGGTCACCCCGGACTCGCCCTCGCAGCGGGTCGGCGGCAAGCCGCGCGAGGGCTTCGTCAAGGTGCCGCACTCCAGCCCTATGCTCTCGCTCGATAACGCGTACAACGAGCAGGAGCTGCGCGACTGGGAGCGCCGGGTGCGTGAGCTTGCCGGACACAGCGACATCGAATACGTCTGCGAACTCAAGCTCGACGGCCTCTCCATGGCCCTGCGCTACGCTCGCGACGAGCATGGTAAATCGAAGATCGTCCTCGGCATCACCCGTGGCGACGGCTCGGTGGGTGAAGACGTGACCCCGAACGTGAAGACCATCCGTTCGGTTCCTCTCTCCATCGCGGCGGCCACGCTGAAGAAGGCCGGCCTGCCGCAGGAATTCGAGGTGCGCGGCGAAGTCGTCATGCCCCTCAAGGCCTTCGAGCGCATGAACGAAGAACGCGAGCGCCAGGGACTGGCGAAGTTTGCCAACCCGCGCAATGCCGGAGCGGGCGCAATACGCGTGCTCGACTCCAACATCACCGCTGAGCGCCGTCTCGATTTCTACTCCTACTTCCTGCTGGTGGAGGGCCGCACCTTCCTCGACCGCCAGGCCGCGGCGCTCGAAGCCCTGAGCACGACCGGGTTCAAAGTGAATCCCAACTGGCGCCTCGCGAAGAACATCGAGGAGGTCTGGCGCTTCATCAGTTCCTGGGAGCAGAAGCGCGACAGCCTGGGCTATGAGATCGACGGCGTGGTCATCAAGGTGAACGACACCCGGCTGTGGCGCGAGCTGGGCTTTACCGGCAAGGCTCCGCGCTGGGCCATCGCCTACAAGTACGCGGCGCGCTCAGGCCTCACCCAGATCGAAGACATCCAGGTGCAGGTCGGACGCACCGGCAAGCTCACGCCGGTAGCGCACCTGAGGCCCGTCCCCATCGGCGGCACCACGGTCAGCCGCGCCACCCTCCACAACCTGGACGAGATCGAGCGCCTGGGGGCGCGCATCGGCGACTGGGTTACGGTGGAGCGCGGCGGCGACGTCATTCCCAAGGTCGTGTCGGTAGTCGAGGATAAAGACCACCCTCGCGGAACGAAGCGCTTCCACATGCCGGAGCGCTGCCCGGAATGCGGCGGCCACGTGGTGCGCGTGGAAGGCGAGGCCGACCACCGCTGCGTGAACGCCAACTGCCCGGCCAAGCTGCGCGAGTCCATCCTGCACTTCGCCTCGCGCTCGGTGATGAACATCGAGGGCCTTGGGGACGCGCTCGTCAACCAGCTCTGCAACCGTGGGCTGGTCAAAAACGTCGCCGACATCTATCGCCTGACCAAGCCGCAGCTCATGGACCTGGAGCGCATGGGCGATAAATCGGCGCAGAACGTGCTCGACGAAATCGAGGCCTCGAAGGCGCTGCCGCTCGAGCGCGTGATTTACGGGCTCGGCATCCGCTTCGTGGGCGAGCGCACGGCGCAGTTCCTGGCCGAACACTTCGGCTCCATGGACGACCTTATCGAGGCGGCCACGCTAAAGGACGAGGCCGCCAGCATCGCCAAGCTGGAAGAAGTCGAGGAGGTTGGGCCGCGCATCGCCCAGAGCATCCGCGAATTCTTCGAGGAGCCGCGCAACCGCAAGCTGGTAGAAGACTTGCGTAAGGCCGGCCTCACTTTCAAGGGTAGGAAGAAAGAGCGCGGGACCAAGCTCGCCGGGCAGACCTTCGTCCTGACCGGGACCTTGGCCAACTACTCGCGCGAGCAGGCCAAGAAGCTGATCGAGGAGGCCGGCGGGCGCGTCTCCGGCTCCGTCAGCAAGAAGACCGGCTACGTGGTGGCCGGCGCCGATTCCGGTTCCAAGCTCGACAAGGCGCGTGAGTTGGCGGTCAAGGTGATCGGGGAAAAGGAGTTGACAGACCTGCTGGGCAATTAGTGGTGCGGGTGGAAGCGCCGGGCTTCAGTGTGTGCGTGAGAACCAGGCAACTCGTGCTACCCGATATCCAGGTAGCTGTCGATCCAGCGCTTCACTTCCAGGCGGCGTTCGTCGGTGGGATCGAAGCGGATGCCAATCATGTCGGCGGCGTCGCGTTTCCAGCACACGGTGGCGCGCGCCACGACCACCTTGCCGTTGGGCGGCAGGCTGAAGGTGACCTCGACCGGCTGCTCTTTGGCCAGGCGAACGTCGGATCTCATCGACATGCCGCCGGCGCTGATCTCCACGCTGGTGGCGCGGAAGCTGCCCTGTGCGTACCCCACTTTTACCCCGGTCACCACCGGCAGGCGCACGTAGCGCCGCAGCTCATGCACCACCAGCAGGTGAGTGGAGCGCACCAGCTTCAACGCCGACTGCCGGTCCACGGGATGATCGATCACGGCATTGATGCCGAACTTGGAGAAGCGCATGGCTTCCTGGGTGCCCCGCGAGATGCCGTAGATGACGATGCGCGAGTTGGAGGCGGAATTACGGGCTGCGCTCAGCACGCTCTCCGCGTCGGCGCGGCCCAACTGCACCACGCAGGCTTCGAACTTTTCCTTCTGCAACCGCCTCTCCGTATCGCCATTGCTGGTCACGGTCTGGATGCCGAACTGTTTGAAGCAATCGCGCAGCACGGCGCTGGTGGGTTCATCGAGTCCCGCGAGCAGGACGCGGGCAATGATCCTCTTGGGGGTGAAGGGTACGGGAGACGAGGCGATCCGAGGTGAAGCGACGTTTGCCATGATAAGTAGTACTGCCGGTTTTATTGTGCGTTGCGCCCGCCCGGGGTGCAACTCTCTTTGGTAACCCTTTGGACGATCCCGGCGGGAAACCGGCGTAGCACTTCGGGGTGGGGACCACGCTCGCGGTCAGAAGGTGCGGCGCAGCATCTGCGCTGTGATCACGCGGTTGCGGCCGCTCTGTTTTGCGGCGTAGAGGGCTTCGTCGGCGGACTTGACCAACTCGTCCCGCGTGTTCCCCTGGATGGGGAACTCGGCCACGCCGGCGCTGATGGTCACCGGCCGCGCCACGCCGGGGAAATGCCAGCTCTCCACCACCCGCCGCAGCTTGTCGGCCACGGCCAGGGCGCTCTCCAGATCGGTCTCCGGGGTGATGATGGCGAACTCCTCTCCCCCATAGCGGCTGAGCACGTCGCTCTTGCGCAGTTGCTGCGCCAGGATGGCGGAGACCTGGCGCAGCACTTCGTCGCCCAGCAGGTGCCCGAATTCGTCGTTCAGGCGTTTGAAGTGGTCGATGTCCACCAGGATCATTGAGAAGGTCAGGCTGTGGCGGCCGCTGCGCGCGATCTCCTCGGCGATGCGCAGCTCGAAATAACGGCGGTTGAAGATGCCGGTCACCCCGTCCAGGTAGGCCAGTTGGCGCACCCGGTCGAAGTGGCGCGCGTTCTGGATGGCGGTGGCGCAGATGTCGCTAACCGATTCCAGCGCATTCACGTCCGCCGGGGCGAAGGCATCCGACGACGCGCTCTCCAGCACCAGTACCCCCAGCACCTGCCCGAACGAGACCAGGGGCAGGCAGACCGCCGACACCGTCTCGCGGAATCCGCGCGCGTGGCCGCACACCTGGCTCACGTCCTTCTCTACCACCGCCTTGCGGGAATCGATGGCACAGCCGAGCAGTCCCTCGCTGGCCGGCAGCTCGTCGCCGATCTTGAACAGCGGCGTCAGCTTGCCCTGGTGCGCGCGCAGCACCAGCCGGTCGTCTTCGAACAAGAGCACGCTGGCATGGTCGCCGCCGAACGACTCCAGGATCAGGGCGCACACCTGCTTCAGCAGTTCCCCGATCTCCAGCACCGCCGTGGTCTGCCGGGCGATGGCGTTGATGGCCTCCAACTGCGCCCGGCGGCGCTGTTCCAGAGAATAGAGACGCGCGTTCGCCAGCGCGATGGAAGCCTGCGTGGAAAACAGCCGCAGCAGCTCCAGCGTCTCCGGGTCGAAGAAGTCCAGGGTGTCGCTCTGGCAATCGAGCACCCCCACCACTTCTTCGCGCACCATCAGCGGGATGGCCACTTCCGAGCGGGTGGCGGCGATGGAGCAGATGTAGCGCGGGTCCTGGCTCACGTCGGGGGCGTACACCGGCTTTTTCGTCTGGGCAGCGGTTCCGGTGAGGCCCCGGTCCAGCGGCACGCGGATGGTCTCGCTGCCCGGGTCCCACCCGAACTCCGTCTTGATGTGGAGTTCCTGCGTCCTGGCATCCAGCAGCAGGATGGCGGCCTTGTCCAGGTGGAACACGTCACGCACGATCGCCAGAATGCGGCTGAGGACCTCATCCAGGTCGAAGGTCGAGAGCACTGCCTGGCTGGCGTCGTACAGGATGGCGAGTCTCTGCATGCGCTCGCTACCCGCCTCGGGAACCAAAGACTGCTAACACAATCGCATTTTATCGCCAGCGACACAAGACTCGGGGCGGGAATTCAAGAGGAAAGGTTACCAATCCGGTCACCGGTCCCGGCGGCGCCACGCCAGGCTCACCAACACAAACACGACGGTACACAGGCCGCAGTCCAGCAGCAGCCCCAGATCCAGGCGGAAGGGTACATGCTGTGCCGAGGCGGGCAGCTTAGGCATTACCGCGAAATACGCCAGATTCCCCAGCAGCACCGCCACGAGCGCCCTCATCCATCCGCGCACTCGGTTCTACCCCCCAAGCTGGATTATCCATCGATATCTAGTTTTGGGTTTTGGGAGGGCACGACTTCAGTCGTGCCGAACGCAGCCCCCCAAATGGCCCGGCTTTAGCCGCTGGTGGTCCGATGCTGTGTCGTAGCGCTGGCGGACGAACCTCAGGGGCTGAAGCCCAGGATTAGAGTCGCGGATTTGCGGCACGGCTGACGCCGTGCCCTCCCGACCTTTCGTCACGAGTAATCCAAGCCCCAACCCGCGATATACGATGCACTTGAAACTTGCAACCTGAAACCTGAAACTGGGTGCGATGCTCGAGCTCCACACCCCGGTGCAGTACGTCAAGGGAATCGGCCCGCGGCTGGCGGAGATCCTGGCCGGCAAGGGCATCAGCACGGTCGAGGACCTGCTCTACTATCTGCCCTTCCGTTACGAGGACCGCATCAATCCTCGCCGCATCGCCGAGCTGCGTCCCGGCGAGATGGCCACCATCATCGCGGAAGTCCGCGGCGCCGGCCTGTTCCGCACCCCCCGGCGCGGCATCGAAATCTACCAGATGACCGCCGGCCAAGGCCGCGAGTCCATCACCTGCATATGGTTCAATGCCGCCTACCTGAGAGATAAGTTCAAGGCCGGACAGACGGTCGCTCTCTATGGCCGGGTGGAGGAACCACGCAGCGGGCGCCATCGCATCCAGCTGGTGCAGCCGCAGTTCGAGATCCTGACCGAGCCGATCGCGGAAGCGCAGGAGAAGTCTCCTGAGGACTTGGCGGCTGAGTCGCTTGAGATCGGGCGCATCGTGCCCATCTACGAATCCGCCGCCTATGGCCGGCTGAGCCCGCGCTGGTTCCGCCGCGTCGTCCATCGCGCGCTCGCCGACCTCACGCCGGAGCTGCCCGACGGCATTCCACGCGCCATCCGGCAGCGCCTGGACCTGATCCCCCGGCGCGAAGCTTTTCGCCTGGCGCATTTTCCCGAGCCCGGAACGCGGTTCGAGGACCTGCAGAGCGCGCGCACGCCGGCGCACCGCCGCCTCATCTTCGAGGAATTGTTTTTTCTCGAGGTCGGACTGGAGGTGAAGCGGCGCAATGTGCGCGCCCAACCTGGCATCTCCTTCACCATCACCGACCGCGTGCGCGATGCCCTCAAGCGGGTGCTGCCCTTCCATCCTACCGCGGCGCAGAAGCGGGTGCTGAAGGAGATTGCCGAGGACATGCAGCGTCCTTCGCCCATGCGCCGCTTGCTGCAAGGCGACGTCGGCTCGGGCAAGACCATCGTGGCGCTGGAAGCGGCCATCATTGCCATCGAGAACGGCTACCAGACCGCGCTCATGGCCCCCACCGAGATCCTGGCCACCCAGCACTACCTCTCGGCGCGACGCCTGCTTGAGCCCGCCGGCTACCGCGTCGCCCTGCTCACCGGCTCGCTCGACGACGAACAGAAGCGCAATACCCGCCGCCACATTGCCCACGACGACGTGCAACTGGTGATCGGGACCCACGCGCTCATCGAAGATAAAGTCGAGTTCGCGCGTCCCGGGCTGGTCATCGTGGACGAGCAGCACCGCTTCGGCGTCCTGCAGCGCTTCAAGCTGATGAAGAAGAGCACCGGCGCTGACGGCCCGGCC
>JAHFUA010000041.1:23704-25507 GCA_023265315.1 Acidobacteriota bacterium
CGAGCCCGACGTGCTGGTCATGACCGCCACGCCCATCCCGCGCACCCTCGCCCTCACTCTCTATGGCGACCTCGACGTTAGCATTCTTGACGAACTTCCCCCCGGACGCACCCCTGTAGTCACCCGCCGCATCTCCGACGAGCGCGCGTCCGAAGTCTGGGACTTCCTGCGCAAACAGGTCGCCAAGGGACAGCAGGCGTTCGTCGTTTATCCCGTCATCGAAGAAAAGCCGGAAGAAGAAAGCAAGCTGCCGCTCGCCGAGGTCGGGCGCACCGGCCTGAAGGCGGCGATCAAGATGTACGGCGAGCTGCGCAAGCGCGTCTTTCCCGAGCTGCGCGTTGGGCTCATCCACGGCCGCCTCTCGGCCGACGAGAAGGACGCGACCATGCGCCGCTTCCAGCGCGGCGAGATCGACGTGCTGGTCTCGACCACCGTCATCGAGGTGGGCGTGGACGTGCCCAACGCCAGCGTGATGGTCGTGGAGCACGCCGAGCGCTTCGGCCTGGCGCAGCTTCACCAGCTCCGCGGACGCATCGGGCGCGGCGCCGCCAAGTCGTACTGCATTCTCATGACCGGCGGCAAGGTTACTCCGGAAGCCGAGCGCCGGCTCGACGCCATGGTGCGCAGCAACGACGGCTTCGCCATCGCCGAGCTCGACCTCGAGCTGCGCGGCTGGGGAGAGATTGCCGGCACCCGCCAGGCGGGCGCGCCCAGCTTCCGCGTCGCCAATCCCATCCGCGACCGGCAACTGCTGGAGGCCGCCAAGCGCGAAGCCGCCGCCCTGGTCAGCGGCCCGCACCCGGACATCACGCCGGAAGAAGTCTCGCGCGGCATGACCCACCTGCAGGCCCACTGGCAGCGGCGGTACGGGCTGGTGGAGGTGGGTTGAGTTGTTCGTGACCAAGGTTCGTGCACTCCTGGCCGGGAGCAACGTTTTCCCGGCACGGTAACATCTAACCCCACCAGTCATTCCCTTTTTGGTCGAGGTTTGCTGGCGGCTTCACGGGTGAAGAGAGAAGAGACTATGGTCGTTCCCAAAGAAAACATTCTCCGCAGTTCCCGGTGGATAGTCATGCTCCTGATCCTGACTCTGCCGGCGATTGCCTTTGCTGCGCTGGGTGGGGATGAGAGCTCCATCCAGGCCGACCAGGCGCAGATGCGCGCCTCCGTGCGCGTCACCCGCGCGGCCGCCTATGCCGTCCACGAGCTGCAGACGCCCGCCGGCCACGTCGTCCGCGAATACGTCTCGCCCTCCGGCACGGTTTTCGGTGTCGCCTGGCAGGGGCCGTCGAAGCCGGACATGCGCCAGCTCCTGGGCACACACTTCAACGAATACATGCAAGCCGCCGACCCGGCGCAGCGCCACGGCCACGGTCCGCTGGTGATCCAACTGCCGCAACTGGTGATCGTGTCTGCCGGGCGCATGCGGGCGTTTTCCGGAAAAGCGTACCTGCCTCAGATGCTGCCCGAAGGCGTGCGCCCCGAGGCCATTCAATAGCCAATGCAATTTGCTAAGGAGGGATCTGTGCCGAGACTCGCTCTGGTTGCGACGCTAGCTCTGCTGTGCCTGGCGGGGTGCGGCGGTACCGGTTCAACCGGCTTTAGTACTGGGGGCAGCAGCTCGCAGAACTCGCAGGCCATCTCCGTCAATGCCGGCCCGACTGGCCAGTATGCCAACGGCCTGTTCACCAGCGTGACCGTCTGCTTTCCGGGCTCCCTCAGTTGCCAGACCATCCCCGATGTGCTGGTCGATACCGGCTCCAGCGGCCTGCGCATCCTGAACACCGCCATTCAGCTCACGCC